>JBDZUM010000040.1:2356-20337 GCA_040255215.1 Rhodospirillaceae bacterium | reverse complement strand
GGCAGCACCCACCATTTCGACCAGTCGACGAAGGTCGCGGCGTAGCTGACGAAGCCGGTGGAAACGGTGGCGCCCGACACGATGCCGGTGGCGATGATGCCCCAGCCGACGGCGATCGACAGGAGGCGGCGGCCGAAGGCGGCGTCGGCCCAGGCGACCGGCCCGCCGCTGCTCGGCAGGCGGCCGGACAGCTCGGCGAAGCTGGCGCCGGTGAGGCCGGCGACCAGGCAGGCGCCGACGAAGGACAGCGGCGAGAGATAGCCGGCGACGCCGATGATCTCGCCGATCACCACGTAGATGCCTGCGCCCAGCGTGGTGCCGAGCGCCAGCAGGATGAGCAGCGGCGGCGAGACGTTGCGCGCCAGATCCTGGTTTTTCGGGTTTTCCCTGCCGGGCTGGCCCGGTTCCGCCGCCACACGCGCCTCCTGCCGTTCAGGGCGCAACGGCTGTCGCGCCAACGCCGTTCCGCGACCGCCATTGTGGCATCCGATCGCCGATCGCGACATCCGCCCACGGCTTGACGGAACGCCGGCGGATATGGCTATGCTTGCCGCCATGGGGCTTACCGCGATTGCCCCGTGAGGCGG
The DNA here is from genome assembly GCA_040255215.1 of Rhodospirillaceae bacterium. GTDB lineage: Bacteria > Pseudomonadota > Alphaproteobacteria > Reyranellales > JAQSWP01 > JAQSWP01. The sequence goes on along the minus strand of JBDZUM010000040.1, from coordinate 19,750 downwards.
CAGCCGAAACATCGCGTCCTTGCTCCCGCCACGGCTCGTCCCGCAGCGGGAGTCCCAATCGGGGATGGACGCCCATGCCGTCGACTTCAGAAATCACCGCCGCCCAACTCTCGCGCCTGATCGGCCTGCCCGACCAGCCCGTCATCGTCGACGTGCGCACCGACGAAGACTTCGCCGCCGACCCGCGCCTGGTGCCCACCGCCATTCGCCGTCCGGCGTTGCAGGCGGCGGATTGGGCCACGGCACTGGTCGGCGGTCCGCCGGTCGTGATCGTGTGCCAGAAGGGCCGCAAGCTCAGCCAGGGCGCGGCCGCAATGCTGCGCCACGAGGGCATCGCCGCCGAAACGCTGGAAGGCGGCTTCGAGGCATGGGTGCAGGGCGGGCATCTGCTGGCGACTGCCGCCGCCCTGCCCGCCGCCGACGCCAAAGGCCGCACGGTCTGGGTGACGCGGGCGCGGCCCAAGATCGACCGCGTCGCCTGCCCGTGGCTGATCCGACGATTCATCGACCGCAACGCGATATTCCTGTTCGTCGCCAGTTCCGAGGTCGAAGCCGTGGCCGAGCGCTTCGGCGCGACGCCGTTCGACATCGAGGGCGCCTTCTGGAGCCATCGCGGCGAGCGCTGCACCTTCGATACCATGCTCGAGGAATTCGGCCTGAAATCGCCGGCACTCGACCGGCTGGCGACCATCGTGCGCGGCGCCGACACCGCGCGCCTCGAGCTGGCGCCGCAGGCGGCCGGCTTCCTGGCGGCGGCGCTGGGTTTCTCGCGGATGCATCGCGACGATCTGCGCCAGCTCGAGGCCAGCCTGCCGCTCTACGACGCGTTCTATCGCTGGTGTCGCGATGCGGTCGGCGAAACGCATGACTGGCCGGCGACCGGCCCGCGCGCCGGGAGCGCCTCGTGAGCGCCGCGGAGGAACGGGCGGCCATGCCATCTCCCGCCCTGCCCGGTTTCGCCGAGGCGCTGCTGGTGTGGGCGAAGATCGGGCTGCTGGGATTCGGCGGGCCGGCGGGGCAGATCGCGCTGATGCATCGCGAGCTGGTCGAGAAGCGGCGCTGGATCGGCGAGCGCCGGTTCCTGCATGCGCTCAACTACTGCATGCTGCTGCCCGGCCCCGAAGCGCAGCAGCTCGCCACCTATGTCGGCTGGCTGATGCATCGCACGGCGGGCGGGCTGGCGGCCGGGCTGCTGTTCGTGCTGCCCGGCGCGCTGGTGATGCTGGGATTGAGCGCGCTCTATGCGCTCTATCGCCAGGCGCCGCTGGTCGATGCGGCGTTCTTCGGCATCAAGGCGGCGGTGCTGGCGATCGTCGTCGAGGCGCTGCTGCGCATCGCGCGGCGGGCGCTGAAGGGCCGTATCGCCGTCGCCTTCGCCGTCGCCGCTTTCGTGGCGCTTTACGTCTTTCAGGTGCCGTTCCCGATCGTGGTGCTGGGTGCGGGCGCGCTGGGCATGGCGATCGGGCGGTACGACCCGACCGCGTTCGCCGGCGTCGGCAAGCAGGCGGCGGGCGATGGCGAAGGCGCGGTCGACGCCGCTTTCGCGCGCGGCGAGATGGCGCATGCCACGCCCTCGCTGCGGCGGGCGCTCAAGGTGCTGGCGATCTGGCTGCCATTGTGGCTGGGGCCGGTGGCGCTGCTGCTGGCGGCGACCGGCCCGGACAGCGTGTGGACCGGCATTGGCGGCTTCTTCAGCGGCATGGCGGTGGTGACGTTCGGCGGCGCCTATGCGGTGCTGGCCTATGTGGCGCAGGCGGCGGTGGAGAACTGGCAATGGCTGGCGCCGGGCGAGATGGCCGACGGGCTGGGCCTGGCGGAAACGACGCCCGGGCCGCTGATCCTGGTGCTGCAGTTCGTCGGCTTCCTCGCCGCCTTCCGCGCGCCGGGAACGCTCGATCCGCTGCTGGCCGGCACGCTGGGCGCCGCGCTGACATTGTGGGTGACGTTCGCGCCGTGCTTTCTGTGGATCTTCCTCGGCGCACCCTTCGTCGAGGCGCTGCGCGGCAACCGGCTGCTGGCCTCGGCGCTGGCGGCGATCACCGCGGCGGTGGTCGGCGTCATCCTCAATCTGGCGCTGTGGTTCGCCCTGCATGTGATGTTTGGCGAGGTACGGCAGTTCGAAATCCTGCCCGGCATCGGCCCCGATATTCCGGATTTGCAGACGCTCGACTGGCGGGCGCTGCTGCTGGCGGCCGCGGCGATGCTGGCGATGCTGCGCTTCGGCACGGGCATGGTCGTGACCCTGCTGGGCTGCGCGCTGGGCGGGCTGGGCTTGCGGCTGCTGGGGTGAACCCCGGTCGGTCCCGTAGCGTTTCTCCCGCAGCAAGGCAGGAGAACGCCATGGCAGCGAAGAAATGGTCGCACAAGGTCAATGAGAGCAGCGATGCGCTGGATCTCGAGCCGAAGCTGTTCCGCTCCGACGATCCCCGGCGCATCGCCCGCTCCCTGAAGCGTTCGGCCGAACGCAGCAAGCGTCGCAAGGCCGCGCCGTTCCGCTCGGCCATGTCGATGCTGACCTTCTACATCAACCGCGGCGGAAAGAATCTGTCGGCCCGCCGCAAGCGCATCCTGGAGCGCAGCAAGAACGAATTGCGGGACCTGTTCCACCGGCCCAGAAAATAGGCAAAAAAGAAGAGCGCCTGGGGAGGCGCCCTTCAGTGTTGGCGGTCTTTGGGGGGAGAACCGCCTTGGGGGAGACTGCAACTCAGGCGGAACCGCCTGACTTGCCACCAGATGACGCCCGAGGGGCCGGTTCAGTTCCCGATCCGGATCGATTTTCTCCGGACCCCTCACCCGCCTGGTCCGGCGCACGGTCGCGGTTCTCGCGCCACTGCGAGAAATCGCGGTGGAAACGGTCCTGCCGCTCCTTGCGCCAGTTGCCGTATTCCTCGTCGTAACGGCGGGCCTGGGCGTCGCGCCAGTCGCGATACTGGCGATCGAACTCGCCGAGCTGGCGTTCGCGCCAGTCGAGATAGTCGGGATCGCCCAGATGCTCGCCGCCGCCGCGCCAGCTTTGGCTGCCATACTGGCCGCCGTACTCGGCGCTGTAATGCCGGCTGGGATGGCCGCGATCGGGGCCGGGTTCGCTGAAACGATCCGGACCGCCATACCAGCCGCCCTCGTTGAAATGGCGAGCGCTGGTCGGGCCGTAGCGGCCGCCGCCGTATTCGCGCTCGGCATGCTGGCGCGTATCAGAGTAGTGGTCGCGATGGTCGCCCGGCCCTGGCATGTAACCGGGCTGTCCCATGCCCGTAACGTAATTGCCGCCGGAGCGACCCTCGGCGGGGTAACGGCGACGGTCCTCCGATTCGCGCCAGGCGCGGTAACGCCCCTCGCCTTCGTGGCCGCCGACGCCTCGCCCGCCGTCTTCGGTGCCATAGCGGCTCGATTGCCGGGGCGGCGCATCGCCGCGCCAGAAAGAATGTCGGTCGTCGTGATGTGCCATGACGCTGCTCCTCTGCGCTTTCGCAACGTCAACCGGCTGCTTTGCAGCGAGGTTCCGAAATTCCGCCGGCCGGTATCGAGCAACCGTTCTAGTAGCCCCCGATGATCGGCAGGATTTCGCCGGTGATGTAGCTGGAGCAATGCGGCGAGGCGAGAAAGACGTAGGCCGGCGCGATCTCCTCCGGCTGCGCCGGCCGCTTCATCTTGGCGCCAGCGCCGAACTGCGCCACGTCATCCGCCTGCTTGTCCGACGGATTGAGCGGCGACCAGACCGGACCGGGAGCGACCGCATTCACCCTGATGCCGCGCGGCACCAGCTGGCCGGCCAGGGCGCGGGTAAAGGCGTGGATGCCGCCCTTGGTCATCGAGTAGTCGAGCAGCGCCTTGCTGCCGTCGATGCCGGTGACCGACCCGGTGTTGATGATGGCCGAGCCGTTCCGCATGTGCGGGATCGCCGCCTGCGCCATCCAGAAATAGCCGTAGAGATTGGTCTGCAGCGTCTCGTCGAAATGCTCAGGCGTCAGCTCCTCGATGCTGGGCGCATGCACCTGGAAGGCGGCATTGTTGACCAGCACGTCGAGCTGGCCGAACTTCGCCACCGTCTCGGCCACAGCCTTGCGGCAGAACGCACGGTCCTTGACGTCGCCCTTGATGACGAAGCAGCGCCTGCCCTCGGCCTCGACGGCTGCCGCAGTGTCCGCGGCATCGCGATCCTCGGCGAGATGGACGATGGCGACGTTGGCGCCCTCGCGCGCGAACAGCACCGCGACGGCCCGGCCAATCCCCGAATCGCCGCCGGTGATCAGCGCCACCTTCTGATCGAGCTTTTGCGAGCCGAGATAGAATGGCGCGTCGTACATCGGCGCCGGATCCAGCCGCGCCTCGTCGCCGGGCTTGGGCTGGTGCTGAGCGGGGAACGGCGGCACGGGATAGGGGCGCGCGCCGGCCTGCATCGCCCCGTCGTCTCGCCCCTGCGGCCGCGAATCCGCCTCGTCGACCTGTTTCTGGATCTGCCGCTGCGCCGATACCGTCGTCTTGACGCTCATTTCCGCCTCCGTTGCTCTGGATCTGACCGGCAAACGCAGGACGGGTCGTTCGGGTTGCAGCCGGGCACTCGCGGGGATGCCGAACGTTAATACCGTATTACCCCGTGACTTCAGGAGAAGCGGAAATGACGTTCGATCCGAAACTGCGCGACGAGAAACCGAAGAAGCCGGAAGACAAGAAGAAAAAGGGCGAAAAGCTCGACAAGGCCCTGAAGGACACCTTCCCGGCCAGCGATCCGCTGGCGTCGGAGTCGCCGACTACCGGTCCGCGCGCGCGCAAGCCGGTGCCGCTCGACAAGCAATAGGCGCCAAGGCCGCGGCGCCGACTGCGGTACAACGAAAAAACCCCGCCGGATCGCACCCGGCGGGGTTTTGTCTTTTGGCGTTGCGTTCCGAACTAGCGGAAGACGCCGAGATCGGTGTTGTTGTCGCGATGATCGCCGCCGCGCGCCGCCGCCCAATAGGCGCCGACCGCGCTTACCATCAAGGTGGCGGCGACCAGGAACGCGATCATCACGCCGGTCTTGCGCGCGATGTCGGCGACCCGCTTGGCCTCGGCAATGGCCGAATCGAGCGTGGCATTGACGCGCTGTTCGGCCTCCGCCGGCGGCAGGCCGGTTTCGCGCGACACGAGCCTGGCGATGTAGCCGCGATCCTCGGTGGAAATGTCGCCGCGCACGACGCCGCCGGAGAGGATGCGATCGACCTCGCCCCGGGTCTCGCCGCGCGACGGCCCGGCGGCCGGCGTAGCGGCAGAAGTTGCGGTCGTGGTCGTCGTCGTATCGGTGGCGGCGGCGTCGGGGCCGGCGCGGAACAGCCGGTCGGTGATCATGTCGAAATTGCCGTCGGCCGCCTGCCCGGCCGCCGAGGCGGCGGCGCCGGCAGCCGCCGCGCCGCTGCGCGCCAGGGTGGCGGTCATGCCGGCGGCCATGACGATGCCGATCAGCACCGCCAGCGCCCAGACCAGCAGCCCGTGGGCGCCGTCGCGGCGCGTGCTTTCGTCTTCGTTGGCGTCGTAGAAGCGCCGGCGCAGGCGGCCGGTCAGATAAGCGCCCGACATGAAACTGCCGACGGCGACGAAGATGACCCAGACCGCCGACAGCAGCACCGCCGTCAACGCCGGCGCGCCCTCGCCGCGATAGGGCGAGAGAATGCCCAGCCCGACCGCCGAGCCGAAGGCGAACAGCACGAACGAAATCGCCGAAGCGAAAACCGCTCCGGCGATGATGGCAGGCCAGTCGATGTAGGAACGCGCGGCATTGCCGCTATCCAGCGATTCGGCGACCACCACGGCCGCGCCCGGTACGTTTGACATGGTTCACTCCCCTGAGCATGGCGGCCCGGAGACGGGTCTGCGGGCGGCGCGATGCGGCTTTTCGATTGAATCGGTCCTGGGCGGCGCTCAGCGCATGCCGAAGAACGACAACACGGCCAGGATCACGACGACCAGGCCGACCAGATAGATGATTCCGTTCATGTCACGACACCCCACTTGGTTGCATCGTGCGCATAACGGCCCGCGCGCGCGCCCGTTCCCGCCTGCCCGCGGGTCGTGCAGCCATCAGCCGGAGAGGGTCAGTCCGGGGCGAACTGGCGGATGGTCGCGGCGCCCTTGTGATCGGCCTCGCGGCCGAGGCTCGAATCCAGGATCGTGCGCAGCTTGCGGATGGCGCCGGTCAGCGCGACCCTCACGGTCTCGGCGTGTTCGGTGACGGCGATGGGATCGCGACCGGCCGGGCGCACCTCGATCAGGCAGCGCTTGTCGTTGGCGCCGTGCTTGGCGGCGTTCTCGTCGCCCAGATGGACCTCGACCCGGGTGATGCGGCGGGAATAGCGGTCCAGCACCTTGCCCAGCTCGCTCTCGACGAAGGCGGCCAGCGATTCGTCGCCCCGGATATTGTCGTCGGTATTCACCTGAATCTGCATCGATCGTCCTCCTTCACCTTCTTTGGACATAAGTTTCCGCGCCGCGGGCCGCAAGGCGGCAAGCCCTTGAAAGCGGCCGCGAACCGCCCCATTTCGGACAACGTGGGGATCCGGGCCCCTCTGGCGGCCAACCGGCCGTGATGTCGGATCCTTCCACCTGTCGAACCGCGCCGTTGCGCGGCGGTTCGCTTCTGGGAGGAGACGATGGACCATTCCGTATGGCTGTGGGTCGGATTCAACGCCTTCGTGGTGCTGCTGCTGGCGTTCGACCTCGGCGTGCTGCATCGCAAACGCCGCGAGATCGGCGTGCGCGAGGCGCTCCTCCTCTCCGGTTTCTATTTCGTACTGGCCATGGCCTTCAACGGCCTGATCCTGGTCTATCGGGGCGAGGAAGCGGCGCTCGATTTCCTGACCGGCTATCTGATCGAGAAGAGCCTGTCGGTCGACAACATCTTCGTCTTCGTTCTGGTGTTCACGCATTTCGCCGTGCCGCCGCAGTACCAGCACCGCGTGCTGTTCTGGGGCATCCTCGGCGCGCTGGCGATGCGCGGCACGATGATCTATTTCGGCGCGGCGCTGATCGCGCAGTTCCACTGGATCCTCTACGGCTTCGGCGTGCTGCTGGTGGCGAGCGGCATCAAGATGCTGATCGCCGTCGACGCCGAGCCCGACGTCGAGAACAACCGGCTGGTGCGCTTCATGCGTTCGCGCTTCCGCGTCACGCCGGGTTTCGAGGGCGACCGCTTCTTCGTCCGCCGCGACGGCGCGCTGTGGATCACGCCCCTGCTCCTCGTGCTGGCCCTGATCGAGCTGACCGATCTCGTCTTCGCGGTCGATTCGATCCCGGCGATCTTCGCCATCACGACCGACCCGTTCATCGTCTATACGTCGAACGTGTTCGCGATCCTGGGCCTGCGCGCGCTCTATTTCGCGCTGGCCGGCATCATCCATCGCTTCCGCTATCTCAAATACGGCCTCTCGCTGGTGCTGATCGTGATCGGCGCCAAGATGCTGCTGGTCGACGTCTACAAGATCCCGACGGCGGCGGCGCTTGGCATCACCGCGTTGCTGATCGGCGGGTCGATCGCGCTGTCGCTGTTCAAGACGGCCGGCGAACCCGCAGCCGCGCGCCGCCGCGGCTGGCTGCCGGGCTCGACGGCGCGTCGGGCCGATCCGGCCGAAGGCGACTGAGCCGGGTCAGCCGGCGCATCGATCGGGAAATCAGGAAGGGAAAATGGGGCGAGCGACGGGACTCGAACCCGCGACATCCAAGACCACAACCTGGCGCTCTACCAACTGAGCTACGCCCGCCACAGAGGGCGGTTTGGTAGAACTTTCCGCGGTGCCGGTCAAGACGGATCGCGGTCGGGCGGCCAGAGGCCTATTTGCGCAGGATGACCCAGACGGCGTGAATGATTCCAGGCACGTAGCCCAGCAAGGTCAGCAGCAGATTGAGCCAGAAATGCCCGCTCAGCCCGACCTGCAGGAAGACGCCCAGCGGCGGCAGCAGGATGGCGAGCAGGATGCGGACGATGTCGCGGTTGTCGCCGGGCGGTTGGGGCATGGTCGGCGGAACGGTCGACATGCGCTAAAGCCCCAGCGCCACCAGGCCACAGGCTGCCAGCGCGATCAGCGCGCCGATGCCGAAGATATCCTTGCCGTAGGCTCGCATGGCCTCCTCCGTCGTTTGCCGCATTCGTGGCGAAACGTCGAAGACGCCTAGTGGGTTCCGTTGGCGCGGTCGGGCTGCTGCGCCGGCTTGGGCAGGGCTGTCGGCGGTGGCCGCAGCTTCAGCCCCCAGCGATGGTGCATGGCCTGCGAGATGTGCCAGGCATAAAGCTCGCAGAAGCGCGAATCGCCGACCGGGATTCGGTGGGTGCGCTGGACCATGTCGAGGCCGAACTGCCCGTTGCCTTCGATGATGGCCGGGCCGGTGTCGGTGATGGCGACGTCCCAGCCGACGGCGACGCGATCGATCACCGCCTCGTGGGCGCGACGCACCAGATCGACGGTCTGCGGCCACATGGGCAGGCGGCGGCCGGCGATGCGGGCGCCGGTGAGCGGATGGTTGTCGAGCCAGCGACCCGGCTGCTTGAGGCCCCAGTCGGAGGCCTGGCCGAGTTCGCCGGTCTCCATGTCGACCTTGGAGACGAAGCCGCCGGCATGGAAATTGTCGACCACGCTGGCGCCCTGGCCGGAGACCTTGAACACGGCGAACAGCACCTCGGCTTCGCCGCGGTCGTTGCGGATCGACATGATGCGCATCGAACTCAGCGCCGCGCCGCACAGGTCGAGAAGCTCGGGATGGTTCACCCGACGCGGCTGCACGAGATAGTCCTGCTTGGACGCCAGTTCGCGCACGTACTCGAGCAGTTCGGAGGCGGAATAGACCTCGCCGCCGCCATACTTGCGGAACCGGCCCGGCTCGATGCAGTCCCAGCGCTCGCAACCGCGTCCGCCCTTGCCCTTGGTGGGCTTGAGAAAGAGATCGACCGACGGCAGCTCCGGGCCGGGATGGTCGACCCAGGTGACCTCGCCGTTGCGGGCGACGCCGCAGACCGATCCCATGGTCGCGACGCCACGCTCACGGCACAGAATGTCGAAGCGCAGCTTGTTGTTGAGCAAGGCCTTGCTGGCGTTCTGCCGGGTGGCGCGCAGCCAGTCGCCGACCACCGTGTGGACGCCGCCCTTGAACATGTAGCGGATGATGTGCTCGTCGGCGCGCGCCCGGCGGTCGTCGTCGAACATCTCGAAAATGTAGTACTTGCTCGGCGCCACCGATTGCGTGACCGCGACATGGAGCTGTTCGACGGTCTGGCGCCAGATGCCCTTGCCGGTCAGGCGCTTCACCTTGAGGCCGCTCTTGCGCATGAAGTGGGCCCAGGCGCCGAGAAAGATCACCGGCCAGCCGACCATCAGCAGCGCCAGCATGACGTAGTTGTAGGGCGTGCGACGACGCCAGACATGCTGGGCGAAGGCGTAATTGATGTAGTCCGACGGCCGGGTATTGTCGCGAAACAGCGACCAGATCAGCCGATATGGCGAACAGACCGGATAACGCAGATAGGCCAAATCTTCCCCCGATGACGCTATCGGCGACCCCGCACCGATACCGTCATCCCCCCGACATTCAGTTGTAACAAAGTACCAGAGGGAGCGGCCGGATTCAGCAGAATTCGCCCAGCCGCCCCGGCAGACCGCGGTTTTACCGTGCGAATCGCTTCGCCAGTCGCCGCAACGCCTCGTCCAGCGTCTCGTCGTGCTTGCAAAAACAGAAGCGTACGAAATTGGACGGGCCGTCCTGCTGGTAGAAGGCCGATACCGGCACGGCCGTCACGCCGGCTTCCACGGTGATGTGGCGGCAGAACTCCTCGTCGCCGCCGTTGAAGCCCAGCGGCCGCACGTCGGTGGTGACGAAATAGGTGCCGCCGGCCGGCAGCACGCCGAAGCCGATCTCCGCCAGCCCTTTCGACAGCCGGTCGCGCTTGGCCTGCATGTCGCTGGCGAGGCCGTTGAAATAGGAATCGTCCTTGTTGAGGCCGACCGAAGCGGCGAACTGCAGGTTGGGCGCGGTGGTGAAGGTGATGAACTGGTGCGTCTTGGCGATCGGGCGCAGCAATTCCGGCGCCGCCGTGATGTAGCCGATCTTCCAGCCGGTGACGGAGAAGGTCTTGCCGGCCGAGCCGATGCGCACGCAGCGCTGGCGCATGCCGGGCAGGCTCATCAGCGGCACGTGGCGGGCGCCGTCGAACACCAGATGCTCGTAGACCTCGTCGCAGACGGCGAAGGCGTCGTGCTTCTCGAGCAGGCCGGCGATGAAGCGCAGTTCCTCCTCGGTGAACACCTTGGAACAGGGGTTCATCGGCGAATTGAGCACGATCAGCTTGGTGCGCTCGGAGAAGGCGTCGGCCAGCGCCTGGCGCGGCAGCTCCCAGTGCGGCGGCTCCAGCCGCACCAGCTTCGGGATGCCGCCGGCGCGACGCACGATCGGCAGGTAGGAATCGTAGAGCGGCTCGATCAGCACCACCTCGTCGCCCGGCTCGATCAGGCCGAACAGGCAGTCGGCCAGCGCCTCGGTGGCGCCAGAGGTCACCATCACCTCGGTCTGCCAGTCGATGTCGAGGCCGTAGAAGCGCTTGTTGTGGCGGGCGACGGCCTGGCGCAGCTCGGGGATGCCCATCATCGGCGGGTACTGGTTGTGGCCGTCCATGACGTAGTCGGCCGCCGCGCGGCGCACGTCCTCGGGACCGGGATCGTCGGGGAAGCCCTGGCCGAGATTGACCGACTTGTATTCGCGCGCCAGCCCGGACATGACCTCGAACACGGTCGTGCCGTAGCCCGACAGTATGGCGTTCCCCTGCTTCACGACGTTTCCCCGTTTTGCTTTTGGCGGGGAGTGTTTAGCATGAAAAGCAACGGCTGCGGGGGAGCGAATGGCCGAGATCGGACGGCGGAAACCAGCGACCAAGACGCAGACCGGGCCCGGCCTGTCGCTGTCGGCCGGCCAGAACGTCGAGGCCGGCGACGGCATCACCCTGGCCTTCGCGACGCCGATCCTGCGGCTGGCCCTGCCCGGCGCGGAATTCCTCAACAAGGGTCTGGCGCGCCGCATTCTCGAGGCCGAGAAGAAGGACCGAGGCCGCATCGTCAGCAATCGCGGCGGCTGGCAGTCGGACGGCAACATCTTCGACTGGGCGCTGCCCGAATTGCGGGTGCTGGCGCAGGCGATCGAGCTGGGGCATGCCTCGCTGCGGCGAACCCTGGCGAGCGAGCGCGAGCCGACCGCCGGCACGGGGCTGCGGCTCGACGGCTGGGCCAACGTCAATCGCGACGGCGACTGGAACCGCACCCATTCGCATGCCGGCGCCCACTGGTCGGGCGTCTATTACGTCGATGCCGGGCAGCCCGATGCGATGGTGCCGGTCAACGGCGTGCTGGAGCTGATCGATCCCCGCCATCTGGGCGGGGCGGTGCCGGCGCCGGGCTTTCCGCTCGGCCACCGGCTGATCGTCGAGCCCGAACCGGGGCTGCTGGTGATGTTCCCGTCCTGGCTGGAGCACTGGGTGACGCCCTATCGCGGCAAGGGCCAGCGCATCTCGGTGGCGTTCAACGCCGTCGCCAATGCTCCGGCATAATCGGGCAGATTTCTGCGTATTTTTTGTCCATTTTGCCCTTTCATTGGGCTGAGTTTGGCGTATTTTGCCGGCAGCGTCAGACCGACCAGTCGACAGCGCCGGAAAAACTGCCTATTCCGCAGCCAAACGGTAGCCGGGGCTTGGCACGGAACGTGCTTTCAATGGGCTGCGCCACGGGACGACCGGGGCGCAAGCCGTCCCGTCGTCGGTTCGGCGGCGGGGCCCGCCAACAACCAAGAGCCTGTCAGGTGCGATGAAAAAGATCGAAGCGATCATCAAGCCGTTCAAACTTGATGAGGTAAAGGAAGCGCTCAACGAGATTGGGCTGAAGGGCATCACGGTGACCGAGGCCAAGGGCTTCGGCCGCCAGAAGGGCCATACCGAGCTTTACCGGGGAGCCGAATACGTCGTCGACTTCCTGCCGAAGGTGAAGATCGAACTGGTGCTCGAGGACGAGATGGTGGAAAAGGCGATCGAAGCGATTCGCACGGCGGCCCAGACGGGCCGTATCGGCGACGGGAAGATCTTCGTCTCGACCATCGAGGAGGCGGTTCGCATCCGCACCGGCGAACGCGGCAACGACGCCGTCTGATCTCTATTCCGCTGCAAAACGACCAACACTCAACTGGGGATGATTGACCATGGCTGACGCCAAAAAAGTTCTTGGAATGATGAAGGAGCACGACGTCAAGTTCGTCGACTTCCGCTTCACCGACCCGCGCGGCAAGTGGCAGCACACCGCCAAGACCGCCAGCGCCGTCGACGAGAGCGTGTTCGAGGACGGCGTGATGTTCGACGGCTCCTCGATCGCCGGCTGGAAGGCGATCAACGAGTCCGACATGATCCTGATGCCGGATCCCGACACGGCGATGCTGGACCCGTTCTCGGCGCAGACGACGCTGGTCGTGAACTGCGACGTGGTCGAGCCCTCGACCGGCCAGTTCTACGCCCGCTGCCCGCGCTCGACCGCCAAGCGGGCCGAGGCCTACATGAAGAGCACCGGCGTCGGCGACACCGCCGTGTTCGGTCCCGAGCTCGAGTTCTTCGTGTTCGACGACGTCAAGTTCAACGTCACGATGAACCACAACTTCTTCAAGATCTATTCGTCGGAAGGCCCCTACGCCACCGGCGACGAGTTCGAGGGCGGCAACCTCGCCCATCGTCCGGGCGTCAAGGGCGGCTACTTCCCGGTGCCGCCGGTCGATTCGATGAACGACCTGCGCGCCGAGATGTGCTCGGTGCTGACCGAGATGGGCCTGATCATGGAGATCCACCATCACGAGGTGGCGCCGAGCCAGAACGAGCTGGGCTTCCGCTTCGACACGCTGGTGAAGACGGCCGACAACGTGCAGAAGTACAAGTACGGCCTGCACAACGTCGCCCATTCCTACGGCAAGTCGCTGACCTTCATGCCGAAGCCGCTCTACGGCGACAACGGCTCGGGCATGCACACCCACCAGTCGATCTGGAAGGACGGCAAGCCGCTGTTCGCCGGTTCGGGCTACGCCGACCTGTCGGAGACGGCGCTGTACTACATCGGCGGCATCATCAAGCACGCCAAGGCGCTGAATGCCTTCACCAACGCCAGCACCAACTCCTACAAGCGCGTCATCCCGGGCTTCGAGGCGCCGGTGCTGCTGGCCTACTCGGCGCGCAACCGCTCGGCGTCGTGCCGCATCCCCTACTCCGCTTCGCCCAAGGGCAAGCGCGTCGAGGTGCGTTTCCCCGACCCGACGGCCAATCCCTACCTGGCCTTCGCCGCCATGCTGATGGCCGGCCTCGACGGCATCCAGAACAAGATCCATCCGGGCGACCCGATGGACAAGAACCTGTACGACCTGCCGCCGGAGGAGCTGAAGGAGGTTCCGACCGTCGCCGGCTCGCTGCGCGAGGCGCTGCAGTGCCTGGAAGCGGACCATGCCTTCCTGACCAAGGGCGGCGTGTTCACCGAGGACCAGATCGCGGCCTATTGCGAGCTGAAATGGGAAGAGGTGTACGCCTGGGAACACCAGCCGGCGCCGATCGAGTACAAGATGTACTACTCGGTGTGATCGTCCACCCAGTGCGATCGCACGAGGAGAAACCCCGCCGGAAACGGCGGGGTTTTTTTATGGCTGCAATGCCTTCTCGCACGCTTCGATGTTGGTCTCGTGGGCTTCCAGCATCTCGCGCAGGTCGGTATAGAGCATGGGGTCGTCGATCTTCGACAGACCCTCGCGCAGCTTCTTCGCCACCCAGCCCTGGCCGCGGTTGAGCAGCGCCAGCTTGGGCTCGAGCCCATCGGTGGCGCGGAGCTTGTCGAGAAATTTTCCGGTCGTCGCGGTGGGTCGGCCTTTCAGGCGCAGGATGTGGCGGGTCAGCATGGCGCAGAAGCGCGCCTCGTCGGTGGCGACCGATTGCAGCAAGGGACGATGCGGGGCGTCGGATGGCGCGGCCATCTCGCCCACGCCCGCGGCCCCTGCCCGCTCGGCCTCGAGCAGTTCGTTGAGGAAGGCGATTGTTTCGTCGTCGTTCATGTAGCCAAGATAGGCCGGATCGACCTCGTGCAGCATGCAGGGCGGCGAGGCGAAGCCGGAGGGCGGCGTTTTCGGATCGCTCATGGGCGACCTCCCTGTTCTGGTCGTCTTCACCCTACGCCCGTCACGCGCAGGATCAACCCGCCGGTTCAGCGCAGCAGCTCGGCCACCCGCGACCGCAGCGCCGGCAGCACCTCGGCCCCGAACCAGGGATTGCGCTTGAGCCAGACGCCGTTGCGCGGGCTGGGATGGGGCAGCGGCAGCAGCGCCGGCCAGTGGCCGCGCCACCCGGCGACGGTCTCGGTCAGCGTCCCCTCGGCGTCCGGCAGATGCCAGTCGAGCGCGTAGCGGCCGAGCAGGATCGTCAGACCGATATCGGGCAGCAACGCCAACAGCCGGGCGCGCCAGGTAGCGGCGCAAAGCGGCGGCGGCGGCAGGTCGCCGCCTTTGCCGGTGCCGGGAAAGCAGAACGCCATCGGCAGAATGGCGAGGCGCGTGGCGTCGTAGAAAACCTCGCGCTCGATGCCGAGCCAGGCGCGCAGCCGGTCGCCCGAGACGTCGTCGAACGGCACGCCGCTGGTCTGCGCCCGCCGACCCGGCGCCTGGCCGGCGATCAATATGCGGGCGCGCGGATCGAGCTGCAGAACCGGCCCCGGGCCCAGGGGCAATCCCGCACAGAGCGTGCAGGCGCGAACGGCGGCAAGTTCGCGCGCCGCCGCTGCCAGAAGGGAGGAGGCTGCGGTCAGAACCCGGCCTTCGCCACGTCGGCGAATTTGGCGAGGCGCTGGCGCACGGCGTCGGGCGTGCAGTCGAGCGCCGAAACCGCGGCCTGCGGCATGTCGCCGATATCAACCTTGTCGAACACGCAGGTCTGCGGATTGAAGGCGTAGAGCTGGGCGGCGGTCATGTCGAAGTACCAGCCATGCACCGCCATCTCGCCCGACTTCACGCGTTCGGCCAGCCAGTCGAAGGTCATCAGGTTGGCGACGGTGTTGATGACCGAGGCCTGCTCGATGGCGCGACGGACCTTCTCGACCGGCGCGTCCGGCGCCAGGTCCTTCAGGATCGCATCCTTGGCCGGCTGGGCGATGCCCATCCAGTTGACCAGGAAGTCGTAGTCGGAGAACGGCGAATCGTCGCCTTCGTAGAGCGCGCGCAGGCCGCCGCACAGCGCGTGGCCGAGAATGACGATGTGCTGCACCTTCAGGCCGCGCACGGCGAACTCGATGGCCGACGAGGTGCCGTGGAACTGGTGGTCGCGCTGGCTGGGCGGCACGATGGCGGCGACGTTGCGCACCACGAACAGGTCGCCCGGCTGCGTCTGCGTCAGGATGGCCGGATCGACGCGGGCGTCGGCGCAGCCGATGATCAGCACCGGCGGCGACTGCCCCTCGGTGGCGAGGCGATGATAGAGCTCGCGGTGCCGGGGATAATACTGGGTGCGGAAGGTCGCGAAGCCATCGAGCAGCCGTTGCAGCGCCATGACCTTGATTCCTCCCTCAAATTACCGCGGAAATTCGAGGCCGGACATAAGGGGCGCGCGCGCCGCCGTCAAGCCCGCATGGCGCCGCGGCTTGCTCCCGACCGCGCCTCCTGCCAATATGAATGCCTGTTCATAATATGCACTCGCCCGCGGGAGGACGCCATGCAGTACGACATCAAGATCACGGGCGGCGACATCGTCGACGGCAGCGGCAAGGCGGCGTTCAAGGGCGATATCGGCATCAAGGACGGCCGCATCGTCGCCATCGGCAAAGCGCCGGGCGAGGCGCGCCAGACCATCGACGCCACCGGCAAGGCGGTCAGCCCGGGCTTCGTCGACGTGCACACCCATTACGACGCGCAGGTGGTGTGGGATCGCATGATGACGATCTCGCCCTGGCACGGCGTCACCACCGCGGTGCTGGGCAATTGCGGCTTCGGCGTCGCCCCGACCCGCCCCGAGCATCGCAAGCTGATCATCCAGACGCTGGAGAAGGTCGAAGGCATGTCGTCGGAGGCGCTGGAAGCCGGGCTGGGCAGCGACTGGCCGTTCGTCACCTTCCCCGAATACCTTGACGCGGTCGAAGGCCGCGGCACGGCGATCAACGCGGCGGTGTTCGTCGGCCATACGCCGTTGCGGCTCTACGCCATGGGCGAGGAAGCGACCGAACGAGCGGCCACGCCCGACGAGGTCAAGACGATGCGCGGGCTGGTCGACGAAGCCATGGAGGCCGGCGCCATCGGCTTCGCCACCTCGAAATCGATCACCCATGTCGGCTTCGCCGGCAAGCCGGTGCCCTCGCGCATGGCCAGCTACGAGGAAATCGACGCGCTGGTGTCGGTGCTGAGCGAGAAGAAGCGTGGGCTGATGCAGATCACCATCGGCAAGGAGTTCTTCATGCCCGAGATGGAACGCATCTCGCGCGAACGCGGCGTGCCGGTGACGTGGACGGCGCTGCTGGCTGGGCTGGCCGGCCCGGGCAGCCATCGCCGCTATCTCGACGGCACGGCGAAGCAGCGCGAGAACGGCGCCCATGTCGTGCCGCAGGTGAGCTGCCGGCCGCTGATGTTCGAGTTCAACTTCGCCGACCCCTTCCCGTTCGAGATCATGAAGATGTTCAACGAGCTGTCGGCGGCCGATGCCAAGGAGCCCGGCGCCCGCCTCAAGGCCTACGCCGATCCCGCCTTCCGGCGCCAGTTCAAGGACATGCTGCTGCCCAACCTGCGCAACTGGTGGGACCGCGCGGTGATCGCCTACGCGCCGTCGGCGCCGGAGCTGGAGGAGCAGAACCTGGCGGCGGCGGCGAAGGCGCGCGGCGTCGATCCAACCGACCTGGCGCTCGACCTGTCGCTGGCCAACAAGCTCGGCGCGCGTTTCCGTCTGGCCGTCCTCAACCACGACGAGGCCGAAGTCGCCGAGCTGCTGCGCAACGAGGACGTGGTTGTGGCGCTGTCGGATGCCGGCGCGCATGCCAGCCAGCTCTGCGACGCCTGCTACGCCACCTTCCTGCTCAAGCACTGGGTGCGCGAGAAAGGCACGCTGACCCTGGAACAGGCGGTCCACATGCTGACGCAGAAGCCGGCGGAGGTGTTCGGCATCACCGATCGCGGCCTGCTGGCGGAAGGCCGGCCGGCCGACGTGGTGGTATTCGATCCCGCCACGGTGGGCGACGGCAAGCTGCAGCGCGTGCACGACCAGCCGGCCGGCGCCGACCGGCTGATCTCGCAGGCCTCCGGCATCGAGGCGGTGATCGTCAACGGCGTCGTGCTGCGCCGCAACGGCCAGGACGCGCTGCTGCCCAGCGCCAAACTGCCGGGCAAGCTGCTGCGGGCCGGCAAGGCGGC
>JBDZUM010000040.1:0-2256 GCA_040255215.1 Rhodospirillaceae bacterium | reverse complement strand
CCGGCCCTGCCCGGCTAGCTTCTGCTCCGCATGCTGCTTCTAAAGAACGCCCTGGTCTTCGACGGACACTCGCCCGACTTGCGCGAGGCCGACGTGCTGGTCGAGAAGGATCGCATCAGGGAAGTCGGCAAGGGCCTGTCCGCTTCGGGCGCGCGGGCGATCGACCTCAAGGGTCGCACGCTGATGCCCGGGCTGATCGACGCGCATTTCCATGCCGCGCTGGTCGAGGCCAATCTCGCCAAGCTGGGCCACATGCCGCGCTCGCTCAACGCGTTGCACGCGGCGAAGAACCTCCAGGCGGCGCTGGATCGCGGCTTCACCACCATCCGCGACGCCGGCGGCGCCGATCACGGGCTGGCCAGGGCGACCGAGGCCGGGCTGATCGCCGGCCCGCGGCTGTTCTATTCCGGCAAGGTCCTGTCGCCGACCGGCGGGCATGGCGATTCGCGCTCGGCGGAAGCGCCGGAATGCCCGTTCTGTCCGGCCGGCGGCGGCTTCAGCCATATCGCCGACGGCGTCGATGCCGTGCGCAAGGCGGCGCGCGAGGAGCTGCGCAAAGGCGCGACGCAGATCAAGATCATGGCCTCCGGCGGGGTCGCCTCGCCCTCCGACCCGATCTGGAACCTGCAATATTCCGAAGAGGAGATCGCCGCAGCGGTATGGGAGGCGAAGTCGTGGCGCACCTACGTCATGGCGCATGCCTACACGCCCGAAGCCATTGCCCGCTGCGTGCGGCTGGGCGTGCGCTCGATCGAGCACGGCAATCTGATCGACGCCGATACCGCAAGGCTGGTCAAGCATCACGATGCCTGGGTGGTGCCGACGCTGGTGACTTACGAGGCGCTGGACCGGTTCGGCCGCCAGCAGGGCTTTCCGGAAGTCTCCATGCGCAAGCTGGAGGAAGTTCTGGCGGCGGGCACCACTTCGCTGGAGCTGCTGCGGGCCGCCGGCTGCAAGATCGGCTTCGGCACCGACCTGCTGGGCGAAATGCACGAGCACCAGAGTCGCGAATTTTCGATCCGCGCCGAGGTGCAGGGCAATCTCGAGACGCTGCGGCAGGCGACCTCGCTGAATGCCGCCCTGCTCAACCGGTCGGGAGAGCTGGGCACGATCGCGGCGGGCGCGTTGGCCGACCTGATCGCCGTCGACGGCAATCCGCTGGACGATATCGGGCTGCTGGAACGCCAGGGCCGCAAGCTGGCTTTGATCGTGGCCGGCGGACGACTGCACAGGAACGGGATCTGAGGAAACGGACATGGCCGAGGCGCTGCACGATCTGACCCTGACCGCCATGGCCGACGGTCTGGCGGCGAGGAAATTCACGGCGCGCGATCTGGCCGACGCCTTCCTGACGCGGATCCGCAAGGCCGACGGCACGCTGCATGCCTATGTCGAAGTCTACGAGGAGGAAGCGCAGGCGCTGGCCGCCGCCGCCGACAAGGCGCGCGAGACGGGGCTGAAACTGTCGCCGCTGCACGGGCTGCCGATCGCCATCAAGGATCTGTGCGAGATCGAGGGCCGCATCACCACCGCCGGCTCGAAGATGTGGGAGAAGCGCGTCAGCCCCAGCACGTCGGCCACCGTCGAGCGCCTGCTCGGCGCCGGCATGGTGCCGCTGGGCAAGACGCATATGGTGGAGTTCGCCTACGGCACCTGGGGCACCAACCCGCTGATGGGCACGCCTTGGAACCCGTGGGACGCGCGGACCCATCGCGTCCCGGGCGGCTCGTCCAGCGGCTCCGGCGTGGCGGTGGCGGGCGGGCTGGCGCCGGCGGCGATCGGCTCCGACACCGGCGGCAGCGTGCGCATTCCGGCCGCCTTCAACGGGCTGGTCGGGCTGAAAACGACCTGGGGCCGCATCTCGCTGCACGGCACGCTGCTGCTGTCCAAGACGCTCGACACGATCGGGCCGATGACGCGCTCGGTGCGCGATGCGGCGCTGCTCTACGAGGCCTTGCGCGGGCCCGATCCGCGCGATCCCGATACCGCCAACCATCCCAACGACGACACGCTGTCCGGTCTGGAAGGCGGCATCAAGGGCTGGCGCATCGGCGTACTCGATGCTGCGCAGCTCCCCGATTTCGTGCATCCGGACGTGCGCGCGGGGATGGAGCGCGCTGCGACGGCGTTGCGCGAGGCCGGCGCCATCGTCGACACGGTGCGCCTGCCCGACTGGTATTTCGCGCTGGGGCCCGAAGTCGGCGCCATCATCTCGACCGAGGCGTATGGCTATCACCGCGGCTGGATCGACGACGA
>JBDZUM010000171.1:3855-5548 GCA_040255215.1 Rhodospirillaceae bacterium | reverse complement strand
ATCTATGCCGACAAGAGCCAGGCGCGCTCGATGAAGATCCGCACCGGCGAGGAAGCCGAGGCGGAACTGACCCACCCAGTCGTGCGCGTGCACCCGGAGACCGGCCGCAAGGCGCTCTACGTCAACCAGGTCTACACGCTGCGTTTCAAGAACATGACCGCGGCCGAGAGCGCGCCGCTGCTCGACTTCCTGTTCGAGCATTCGACGCGACCCGAGTTCATCTGCCGCAATCGCTGGCAGCAGGGCACGCTGACCATGTGGGACAATCGCTGCACGCAGCATTACGCCGTCAACGACTACGACGGCTTCCGTCGCGAACTCCATCGCACAACCTGCGCCGGCGATCCGCCCGTCGGGCCCGGCGCCGCACAGCAGAAAAGGCCAGTCGCCGCGCAATGAGTTCAGGTACCGCCGTTCCCACCGCTTTCGCTTCTCCCGCCCATGCCGTCGACGCCGCCGATCGCTTGCTGAACCGACAGACGCTCGATGCCGTGACCGAGATCGCCCAGGAGGCCGGGCGGGCCATCATGGAGGTCTATGCCGAGCGCATTCACGTCACGCACAAGGACGACAAGTCGCCCGTCACCGCCGCCGATCATGCCGCCGAGGCCATCATCCTGCGCGGCCTGCATGCGCTCGATCCGGTCTTTCCGGTGATCGCCGAAGAGGAGATGGCGGCGGGCCGCGAGCCCAATACCGAAAAAGGCGTGTTCTGGCTGGTCGATCCGCTCGACGGCACCAAGGAATTCATCAAGAAGAACGGCGAGTTCACCGTCAACATCGCCCTGGTCGTCAAGGACCGGCCGCTGCTGGGCGTGGTCGGCGCCCCGGCCTTCGATCGGCTGTGGCGCGGCCTGCGTGGACCCGGCGGCGCCATCGCCGAGGAACTGTCCGGCGGTGCGAAGCGGTCGATCGCCGTGCGCCAGATCCCGCCGGCCGGCCGCACGATTTTCGCCTCGCGCTCGCATGCGTCGTGGAAGAACCACGATCTCGAGGATTTCCTCGAGCAGTTCGCCATCGCCGAACGCAAGGAAGCCGGCTCGTCGCTGAAATTCTGCCTGATCGCCTCGGGCGAGGCCGATCTCTATCCCCGCTTCGGCCCGACCATGGAGTGGGACACCGCCGCCGGACAGGCGGTGCTGGAAGCGGCCGGCGGTTCGGTCACCACCGTCGAAGGCGCCCCCTTCCTCTACGGCAAGCCCAGCTTCCGCAATCCGCATTTCGTCGCCTGGGGCGAGAAATAATTCCCGACCGAACGCGAAAAGCTTCTGGCCTAGGCCGCCATCTCCGTCGGTCGCGCCCACCAGCCGATCACGGCGATGGCGAAGATGGCAATGCCGCAAACGATCACGGTCCAGGCCGGGCCGATCATGTCGAACAGCACCAGACCCAGCGCGCCGCACGAGGCCATCGCCGCCGCCTGCAGCGCCACGCGCAGCCGCAGCAGCGCCGTCAGGTCGGTGCCGTTCAGGCGCATCTGGAATTCGGTCAGCATCAGCAGGAAGAAGCGCGGGCCGCCGAAGCCGGTGAAGGCGGCCAGCACCGCCATCGTCGCCAGCTCCAGCGAGCCGACATGCAGCAAGAGCGGCAACGGCAGAGCGACGATGCCCATCCCCATGATGATGTAGCCCGAATGCATGTAGGCCCAGCGATCGCGCGGATGGGCGCGCGACACCACGAGATTCGAAAGGAT
>JBDZUM010000171.1:0-3755 GCA_040255215.1 Rhodospirillaceae bacterium | reverse complement strand
TCCCCGACCGGCCGCTCGAACGGCGTCGCCAGCTTCGGCCCGACGCAGGACAGCGCGACGCCGGCCAGGATCATGCCGCCGGCTGCGACCAGCAGGAACTGCTCGACCCGCAGCACCAGCGCCAGCGCCCCGCCCAGGAACGGTCCGATCAGGCGGGCCAGCCGGAAAGTGACGTCGAAGGTGGCGTTGATCGACTGCATCTGGCCGGGATTGTCGGCCAGCCGCGGCACGGAGGCGTGCATGGCCGGATTGAAGAAGGCGCTCATGCCGGCGACGCCGACGGCGGCGATCACCAGCACCGGAAAGGACGGCGCCATCACCAGTCCAGCCGCCAATGGCAGCAGCACGAAGGCCGCGCGCACCCAGGTGACGCCGACCATGGTGGTGCGCGGCGCGAAGCGGTCGGCGATCGCCCCGGCCGTCATGCCGATGAAGAAAGCGCAGAAATACTGGATCGCCGGCAGGGCGGAGGCGGCGGTGCCGACCAGCCCGATCGCCATCCACACCACGGCCAGCCGGAACACCTCGTCGCTGATCGATTGCAGCGAAATGCCGACCCAGATGGCGCGCAGGGGCGTGACGATGGGCGCAGGCTGTTTCGGTAGGGTGGCGGTCATCGAGGAAAATTCGTCGGCGGGCGCGACAGCCTAATCTCGATCCCGTCCCGCCCCTCATGCTTTGTTGGCATGGCAGGCGTTCGCCTTCGGTGCTATGGGAGCCCGCCATGGCCCGCATCCTCGATCCCACCGCCGACAGCATCGCCGAAGCCGCCGCCGCCATCCGCGCCGGCCATACCGTGGCGCTGCCGACCGAGACCGTATATGGGCTGGGCGCCGACGCCACCGACGACCATGCCGTGGCTGCGATCTTCGCCGCCAAGGAGCGGCCGCGCTTCAACCCGTTGATCGTGCATGTGCCCGACATCGCCGCAGCGCAGCGTCATGTCGTCTGGACGCCTCTCGCGGAAAAACTGGCCGCCGCCTTCTGGCCGGGGCCGCTGACCTTGGTGCTCAAGCGCCGGGCCGACTGCGCGCTTTCGCTGCTGGTCAGCGCCGGCCTCGACACCGCGGCGATCCGCGTACCGCGCCACCCGCTGGCCCAGGCGCTGCTGCGGGCGGCCGACCGGCCGATCGCCGCCCCCAGCGCCAACCGCTCCGGCGCCATCAGCCCGACCCGGCCGGAACACGTCGTGCAGTCCTTGGGCGATGCCGTCGACATCGTGCTCGACGGCGGACCGTGTCTGATCGGCGTCGAATCGACGGTGGTCGATGCCAGCGGCGAGACCCCTGTCCTGCTGCGGCCAGGCGGCATCACCCGCGACGACATCGCCCGCATCGCCGGTTCAGTCGAGGCCGTCCAGGCCGGCGGCCCGTTGCACTCGCCCGGCATGATGGAAAGCCACTACGCGCCGTCGCTGCCCATGCGGCTCGACGCGGCCGACGTCACCGCACTCGAAGGCCTGCTGGCCTTCGGTCCGGCGCCGCTACCGGGTGCGGGCCTCACCGTGAATCTTTCGCAGAACGGCGATCTGGCCGAAGCCGCCGCCAACCTCTTCGCCGCCATGCGCGCGCTCGACCGTCCCGGCCTCGAGCGCATCGCCGTCATGCCGATCCCCGACCGCGGCCTTGGCGAGGCGATCAACGACCGCCTCAGGCGAGCCGCCGCGCCGCGCTAAGCGCAGGCGCACGATCGTCCGCCCGTCGCAATACCGGGCGGCGCGAATCGCCGCCTCTCACTCGACGCCGAGCACCGTCAGCGACCGGCTCTGGCCGTCCTGGGTCGGACAGGGGATAGACTGGCCGACGCCGACGCCGATCAGCGCCGCGCCGATCGGAGTCAGGACGGAAATCCGCCCGGCCTCGATATTGGCGTCCGGCGGATAGACGAGCTCGACCTGCCGCACCGCGCCGTTCGATTCGTCGCGGAACCGTACCACCGAATTCATCGCGACCACGTCGTCGGGCATTTCCGCCGGCGGATGCACCGTGGCGCGCTCCACTTCCTGCAGCAGCAACTCGGCGGCCAGCGGGAACCTCTCCAGCGAGGCGGTGGCGAGCGCTTCCAGCCGGGCGATGTCGGTCGCCGAGATCACGATCTCGGTCGGACGCGAGGCAGCGGATTTGTTGGTGTCGGGCATGGTCTGAATCCTGAATGGAAAAGTGATGTCGATGCGGCGTCCGGCGCCTGCCATCGACTGTGTCGTAAAGGTCTGGAACTGCCCCGAGGCCGGGGCGCGAGAACGCGGCCATCGGCCCGGGGCTAGAAGCCCGCGATAAGGCACCCTGCGCGATGCAACGCGCGGCGGAAAATCCGGTTCGGTCTCATGATCCGCCCAACATAGGGACAAGAGAGGGGAAGTCAACCACAGGCCCTTGCGGCCGACCCGTCGTCTCCCCACCTTAGACGCTGAAAATTCTGGCAAAAGACCACTGACATGCTAGAATTTAACCATGCCTCGTACCGCTTTGAGTACCCGAGACCTGCCCCCGCCCGACTCCGACCTTCTGGAGATGGGCGCCACATTGGCCGATCGCTGCGCCGCCTACCTCAAGAGCCTGCTGCTCGATGGCGGGCTCGAGCCCGGCCAGCCGGTCTCCATCGCCGCCGTCACCCGCGCCATGAGCGTCAGCCGCCAGCCGGTGATGGACGCGGTGCGTCGTCTGGCGAGCGAGGGGTTCATCCAGGTGCTGCCGCAGATCGGCTGCCGCGTGGTGTCGCCGCAGCCGGACTCGGTCGGCGATTTCTTCCAGCTTTTCGCCCGCGGCGAAGGCCTGGTCTGCCGTCTTGCCGCCGAGCGTCGCACCGCTTCCGACGCTGAGGCGCTGCAGAAGCTGGCTCACGAAGTGCTGCTGGAATCGAAGGATGGCGGCGCGCCCGACGATCAGGACCCGCGTTACCGCCATCTCAACCGCCGCCTGCACGACGCCATCCATCGCCTGGCGCGCTCGCCCATCGCCTCGGAAATTTCGACCTCGATGTGGGACCGCAGCGATTTCTACCTGCGCGCCGCCTTCGGCTCGCTCTATTTCTCGCCCGCCGTGCGCCGCGCGCACGCCGCCATCGTCGCCGCGATCGTCGTCGGCGATGCCGACACCGCCGACCGCGCCACGGTCGAGCACCTCACCGGCGTCGGCGAGCGCACCGTCAAGCGGCTCAAGGCGAAGATGGGTTTGCCGGCCTGATCACGTCCAGGGGGCGCGGGCCCATCCAATCGCCTGGTCCAGTCGGTCGTTGCCCCAGAACAATTCTTTGCCGACGATGACGCTCGGCGCGCCGAAGATGCCCTTGCCGATCGCTTCCTCGACTGCGGCGGCGAGCGCCACCTTGTTCTCCGGCGCCTGCGCGCGGGCAAGATCCGCGGCGGCATCGCGACCCATATCGGCAAGCAGGCCGGCGATGATTGTCGGCTCGGAGACTTCCTGGTCCTGCACGAAATTGGCGCGAAAGACGGCGAGGCTGAACTCGCGCCGTGCCCTGCTCTCCAGCGTCAGCGCCACGCGCGCGGCCAGCAAGCCATTGCGCGGGTACGTGGAGGGCCATTTCAGCGCCAGGCCCTCGCGCGCGCAGATGCGCTCGACGTCGCGGCGGCGGTATTTCTTCTGCGCCGGCGGCGCGTCCTGCGTCGGCGACGGATTGTGCGGCCGTTGCCTTAGGATCGGACCGATGACGAATGGCCGCCAGCGAACCTTGACACTCGCGCCCGCCGCCAGCCGCTCGATGCGCTCGGCGGCGATCCAGGAATAGGGGCTGGCGAA
>JBDZUM010000170.1:0-5553 GCA_040255215.1 Rhodospirillaceae bacterium | reverse complement strand
CAGGAATTCAGCCGCGTCTCGCCGCAGCTTCGTGCCAGGCTGATCGCGCAACGCGATGATTACGAACGGATTTTCGCTCGCCTCGTGGACGCGCTGCCGGTCGCCGAGGGTGTCGACCGGCGGCTGCTGCGGCTGATGCTGTTGGGCGCGCTCAACTGGGCTCCCACTTGGTACCGCCAAGGCCTTGCGAAACCGGAGGAAATCGCCTCCGGCTTCGTCGCCATGCTGCGCGAGAAGGCGTCCGGCTGATCAGCGGGCGATGATGCCCCCGTCGATCACCAGCTCCGCGCCGGTCATGTAGCTCGAAGCATCGGAAGCGAGAAAAAGGACAGCGTTTGCAATGTCTTCCGGCTTGCCGGGGCGCTTCAGCGGCGCGCCAATGGCGGCCAGCGCGGCAGGGTCGATGGCATTGGCGCCGGCGGGCTGGTTGAACTGCTGCCCGCCCATCGGGATCTTGGTCCAGATCGGCGTGTCGATGATGCCGGGGTGAACCGAATTTACCCTGATATTCCAATCGTTTTGGGCGCATTCCAGAGCTACCGCCTTGGTGAACAGGCGGACCGCGCCTTTCGTTGCGCAATAGCCGGCCAGACGCGGCGAGCCGACGAAACCGGCCACCGAGGACATCATGACGATCGATCCGCCGCCGGTTTCCTTCATCGCCCTAACCGCTTGTTTCGTCCCGAGAAAAACCCCGTCGACGTTGATCGCCATCTGCCGGCGCCAGTCGTCGAGGGAGAAGTCGAGGATCGAGCCGGCCAGGCCGACGCCGGCATTGTTGACCAGTACGTCGAGTCGGCTCCACTGGCTAACTGCTTGGGAAACAACGGCTTTCCACTGGTCCTCGGAAACGACGTCATGCTTGGCGAAGGCGGCCGTGCCGCCGACTTTGCCGATATCCGCGGCGAGGGCTTCGCCCTGGGCGGAATCTATGTCCGTTATCAAGACCTTGGCGCCCTCGCGCGCCAGCACCCGGGCGCAGGCGGCGCCGATGCCCGAGGCGCCGCCGGTGACGATCGCCACCTTGCCATTGACCTGACCCATGTCGCGCTCCCTCCGGATAGATTTTAGTTATCGCTGCACGGGGTCTGCTCGACCCTTTGCCGGGCCTTGCCGACCCCTCGGCGACCCCTTGGCGAGGCTTTGCCGATGCCTCGTCATACCCCGCTTCAGACGCCGATCGTGTAGCCGCCATTCACCGACAAATGCTGGCCGGTGATGTAGGAGGCGGCGTCCGACAGCAAGAAGCAGACCGGCTGCGACACCTCCTCCGGGGTCGAGAAGCGGCCCATCGGAATCTGCGCCATGTAGCGGTCGCGGAATTTTTCGCCGCGGATGGTTTCGGTCATCGGCGTCTCGACGACGCCGAAGCAGATCGTGTTGACGGTGATGTCGTGCGCCGCCCATTCGCGCGCCGCACTCATGGTCAGGCCCATGACGCCGGACTTGGCGGCGCCGTAGTTGATCTGGCCGACCGTGCCGCGGCGGCCGGCGTCGGAGGAGATGTTGACGATGCGCGCCGGCGCCTTGTCGCCCGACTGGCGGCGTTCGATCATGTGGCGGCCGACCGCCTGCAGGCAGTAGAAGACGCCCGACAGGTTGACGTCGATGACCTGCTGCCAAGTGGCGGCCGACATCTTGTCGATCATCGCCGCGCGCACGATGCCGGCATTGTTGACCAGGCCGTGGACGGCGCCGAAGCGCTTAACGGCATCGGCCACGGTCTGCTGCACGAAGCCGGGATCGGCCACCGAGCCGACGCAGGCCATGGCGCGATCCTTGCCGAGCTTTCCGGCCAGCGCCTCCACACCATCGGGCTTGACGTCGATGGCGACGATTTTCGCGCCGAGCGATGCGGCGAGTTCGGCGACGCCGGCGCCGATGCCCTGGCCGGCGCCGGTCACCATCACGACATTGCCATCGAGCTTCATCGGGTTGATCGTCATCGTCAGAGCCCCAGCACCAGCTTGGCCATGATGTTGCGCTGGACTTCGTTCGATCCGGCGTAGATCGACGCGGCGCGGTGGTTGAAATACTGCGGCACGGCGGTGACCGCATGGGCGGGGGCTATCGGCTCGACATTGCTGCCCGGCACGCGCGCCTCGGGCTCGAAGGGCTGGGCGTAGTAGCCGATCGCCTCGACGGCGGCCTCGGTCAGTTTCTGCAGCGTCTCCGAGCCGCGCACCTTCATCATCGACGACATGGCGCCGGGATTCTGCCCGTTGCTCAACGCCGACATGATGCGCTTCTCGGTGTATTCCAGCGCCGTGACGTCCATCTCGATCTCCGCGATGCGCTGGCGGAAGGCGGGGTCGTCGGCCAAGGTGCCGCCGGCGCTGGCGGCTTCGGCTTTGGCGATGGCGCGCAGCGAGGCGATGGCGGTGTGCAGCCCGGCGGAGTAGGGATCGCCGCCGCGCTCGAACTCGAGCAGGTACTTGGCGACGGTCCAGCCCTGATTTTCCTCGCCGACCCGGTTGGCGATCGGCGTGCGCACGTTGTCGAAGAACACCTGATTGACTTCGTGGTCGCCGGCCAGAGTGATGATCGGCTTGACGCTCAGTCCCTGCGTCTTCATGTCGTCGATCAGCACGAAGGAGATGCCGTCCTGCGGTTTGCCCTCGGTCGAGGTGCGGACCAGGCAGAACATGCGGTTGGCGTGCTGGGCGAAAGTGGTCCAGATCTTGGTGCCGTTGATGACGTAGTCCTCGCCGTCGCGCTCGGCGCGGGTCTTGAGCGAGGCGAGATCGGAGCCGGAGCCGGGCTCGGAATAGCCCTGGCACCACACGTCGTCGCCCGAGAGGATGCGCGGCAGGTACTTCTTCTTCTGCTCCGGCGTACCGAAACGCATCAGCACCGGCCCGACCATGCGGATGCCCATGAAGAAGATGCGCGGCGCGCTGGCTCGCACCGCCTCCTCGGCGAAGATGTAGCGCTGGATGCCGGTCCAGCCGGTGCCGCCGTATTCCTTCGGCCAGTTGGGCGCGATCCAGCCTTTCTCCGCCAGGATGCGATGCCAGCGATGGCCGGCCTCGAACTCGGAGAACACCCCGCCGGTGCGCTTGCCCGCTTCGCGCAGATCCGGCGTCAGCTTCTGGTCGAGAAAGGCGCGAACCTCGTCGCGAAACTCCTGGTCTTCCTTCGATAGCGCGAGCTGCATGGTTCCTCCCGATGGGTCGGCGCCGAGCGTGGGGCCGGCGCGCCGCTTTCCAGACATGGTCGCGATTTGCCCGCCTGACGCAAGACGGCTCGCATCGCAGTGCGGATCGCAGGTCAGCTGCCGCCATTCCTGACGGCGGAACGCCAGGCCGCCGGCGGCGCGCCGTAGGCGCGGGCGAAGGCGCGCGAGAAGGCGGCTTCCGTGCCGTAGCCCGATTCGTGGGCGATGACGGCGATCGGCCGGTCGGTGGAGCCCAACGCGATGCTGGCCAGGCACAGCCGCCACGAACGCAGGTAGCGCACCGGCGAGGTGTGCATGATCGCCTCGAAGCGCTCCATCAGGGTGCTGCGCGACAGACCGCTGGCGGCGGCGAGTTCGACGACCGACCAGTCGCGATAAGGTTCGGCGTGCATCAGCGACAGGCAGCGACCGAGGCCGGGATCGGCCAGCGCCGCCAGCCAGCCGACCGAGTCGGGGCGCAGGCGCAGGATCTCCTGGCGCAGCAGTTCGATGAACACCAGCTCGGTCAGCCGCTCGAGCACCGAGACGCCGCCGCTGCGTGGCCGGTCGACTTCGCCTGTCATCTGCGCAATGGTCGCGCGCAGCCACAATCCCTCCTCGCCATCGGCGCAGGCATGCATGATGGCGGGCAGCGCATTGCGCAGCGGCGCGAAGTTGAGCGCATCGCATTGCAGGAAGCCGCACAGCAGGCGGGCGCCCGCCGGTCCGTCGCCGTACTGCATGACGGGAATGTCGCGCCAGGGTCGCGGCGGCAGATCGCGCGTCGGCGTCACCAGCATGCCGCCGCTGCCCGACCCGAGCTGGTGGCCGGTGCCGAACGGAAAGGCGACGACATGCCCCGCCGAAAGCGGCATGTCGATGCCGTCCATCTTCAGCCAGCAGCCGCCCTCGACGACGATGTGGAAGGGGATGGCGCTGGACGGGCTCGACGATAGCGCGCCCATGGCCGGCGCGGCGTCGGTATGCCAGGCGCCGCTCGGCATGAAGCAGAACTGCAGCGAGCCGGACAGGCGCACGGTGCGCAGCACCTGCGACAGCACGTCGTCGGCCGGGCCCGCGCCGCGCCCGTCCGCTGGATTTACGGCCAAGTGTTTCGGAACCGCAGCCAAAGACTTCGCCAATGCGTTTCCCTAAAACGGCGCCGCTAACGCAACCACCTATGGGAGAACAGTACAATGCAGACTGGTACCGATAAACTGGTCATTCTCATGACCAAAGGCATAGACTCCGAGCTGTCCTCGGTCGCCTTCACCATCGCCAATGGCGGGGTGACGGCCGGGCTGAAAGTGTCGGTGTTCCTCACCAGCGCGGCGATCGATCTGGTGCGCAAGGGCGGCCAGCGCATGACCCAGGTCATGCCGCTCGATCCACTGGCGATGCTGATCGAGGATTTCCAGAAGCGCGGCGGCACCATCTGGGCCTGCCCGCCCTGCGTGAAATCGCGCGGCTACGAACAGTCGGATCTGCTCGACGGCGTCACCATCGTCGGCGCCAGCGCCATGCACGCGGAGATCAAGGCGGGAGCGGCGACGCTGTCGTTCTAGCGGTTCGGCCCGTGCGATCGAGGGAGAAGCTTCGCGGCGCTCGGGATGATGGAATACAAGGGCCCGTCATCCCGGGCGGAGCGCAGCGCAGACCCGGGACCCATAGCGACGAATCCGCCAGCACGGTTCGCGCGTAGCCGTCCTTCACTGTCAGTGCCGCTTTTATGGGTCCCGGCTCTGCGCCGCTGCGCGGCTTGGCCGGGATGACAGGGGTGGACGACCGGGAGAGGCGCCAGTTGACCGAAAGCTTTCTCGTTTCCGTCACCCTGAGCGGAGCGAAGGGTCTTCTCTCTCCAACAACGATCTTGCCGGTCGACAGAAGATGCTTCGCTGCGCTCAGCATGACGGAGCACAAGGGCCCGTCATCCCGGGCGAGCGCAGCGCAGACCCGGGACCCATAGCGACATATCCGCCCGAAGCCGGCTTCGCGGAGCCGTCCGCCACTCTTTGTCCCGTCGTTATGGGTCCCGGCTCTGCGCCGCTGCGCGGCTTGGCCGGGATGACAGGGGGTGA
Organism: Rhodospirillaceae bacterium; assembly: GCA_040255215.1. GTDB lineage: Bacteria > Pseudomonadota > Alphaproteobacteria > Reyranellales > JAQSWP01 > JAQSWP01. Next base: position 318 of record JBDZUM010000170.1, on the reverse strand, counting down.
AGGAGCGGGAGAGGGGCCGGTTGAAAGAGCGCCCTTTCATAAGACGCAGCGCTCAAGACGCGCTCTTCTTGTCCCACCAGGGATAGAGCGGCGGCAGGTCGGTGCTGGCTTTCATGGGGAAGTTCGCCGGGCGTTTTTCGCGGAAGGCGGCGATGCCTTCGGCGACGTCGGCGGAAGCCGCCATGTACTTGATGCACTCCATGTCGAGCGCCAGCGCGTCGGCGGCGTCCTGCGCGCCGGCCATCTTCCACATGAGCTGGCGGTTGAGCGCCATGGTGATGGCCGAGGTGCCGGTGGCGAACTTGCGCGCCAGCGCCT
>JBDZUM010000039.1:0-30096 GCA_040255215.1 Rhodospirillaceae bacterium | reverse complement strand
GGCCGTGTCTCAGTCCCAGTGTGGCTGATCATCCTCTCAGACCAGCTAAGGATCGAAGCCTTGGTGCGCCGTTACCACACCAACTAGCTAATCCTACGCGGGCCCATCCGATGGCGATAAATCTTTCCCCCTAAGGGCTTATTCGGTATTAGCCGCAGTTTCCCGCGGTTATTCCGGACCACCGGGTAGGTGCCCACGCGTTACTCACCCGTGCGCCACTCCCGTATTGCTACGAGCGTTCGACTTGCATGTGTTAGGCCTGCCGCCAGCGTTCGTTCTGAGCCAGGATCAAACTCTCAAGTTCAAAGGCTCCCCCCTCCTGAAAAGGAAGAGCCCGGAGATCCATCACAAGCACATTCAAACGTCCGGCCAGCCCATAGGCCAACCGGAACCTCTTCAATGCGCCTGCAACAGCTATAGACATCAACCAAACGACAGTCCCGAAAGACCAGCATAAGGCCAACGCCACCACCGCCGCCGGCGCATCCCTTCCTCAGATCAACAATGTCAAAGAGCGGTCCGTCCCAATCCGCAGAAAACCGTGGCCGTTAATCGAGTTACCGGCCAAGTTCGTCAGCGGCTCCGGATCGGAGAGCGCGCCTTATACGCTCGGGCCCGAAGCCCTGTCAAACGTTGTTTTGTGAAAAAAGAACAGATTTGTTTCCAGGCGTTTACGGGCTGTCTGCGGCCGGCGCCACACCGCGCCACCGCCGTCGGCGCCGTCCTGAAATCCACCCGAGCTTTTCCCCAGAACCGATTGATTAAACAGGAAATTTTTATTTGACAAAGCGGGAACCCGTCCGCATCGTTGCCGACCAACGGACAACTCCAGCTCAGAAAGGCGTGGCATGGCGCTCCCGGATTCCGCCGGCTCCCTGCTCTCGAAGCTCGTGCCCTTCCGGGCGCCCAGCGCAAAGGAACTGGTCGTGGGCGGCATCGCGCTGGGAGCGCTGGCCGTGGCGCTGGTCACTTTCCAGGGCTCGCCCAGCGCTTCGCGCACCGAGGGGCCGCCGGCGCCGGTGCAGCACGAGGCGACGGTCAAGCTGACGCCGCTGCCGGCCGCCGACCAGGATGCGGCCAACGCCGAAACGACCGCCATCGCCGCCATCCCCGACAGCCAGACCCAGGACACGCCGCAAAGCGACCGGCTCGATCTCGTGCTGCGCGTCGACCGCGGCGACACCATGGTCAAGCTGCTGACCGATGTCGGCATCGCCATTCCCGAGGCCACGAGCGCCGTCGATGCGCTGCGGTCGATCTTCAACCCGCGTCGCCTGCAGGTCGGCCAGATCGTCACGGTCAGCGTCACGCCCGGCACCGATTCCGAATCGCCGCAGCTGCTGCAGCTCGCCATGCGGCCGGAGGCCGAACGCGACATCGCCGTGACCCGCGCCGACGATGGCGGCTTCAGCGCCGACGAGACCAAATACGCGCTCAGCACCACGGTGGCGCGCCATGCCGGAACGATCGATGAATCCCTGTTCGCCAACGGCGTCGCCGCCGGCGTGCCGGTGGCCGTACTCAACAATCTGATCAAGGCGCTGAGCTACGACGTCGACTTCCAGCGCGACATCCATCCCAACGACAAGTTCGAAGTGGTGTTCGAACGCCTCTACACGTCCGATGGCCGTCTGGCGCGCGAAGGCCGGCTGCTCTACGGCGAGCTGGTGCTGCGCGGCAAGAAACTGGCCTTCTACCGCTACAACCCGCCCAGCGGCGAGGAAGACTATTACGGCATCGACGGGCAGAGCATCGTCAAGGCGCTGCTGCGCACGCCGATCGACGGCGCCCGCATCTCCTCGCGCTTCGGCATGCGCTCGCATCCGATCCTGGGCTTCTCCCGCCTGCATGCCGGCATGGATTTCGCCGCCCCCACCGGCACGCCGATCTACGCCGCCGGCAACGGCACGGTGCAGTTCGCCGGCCGCAAGGGCGGTTACGGCAACTACGTCCTGGTCCGCCACAACAGCGACTTCTCGACCGCCTACGCGCACATGAACGGCTTCGCCCGCGGCATCAAGGTCGGCAGCCGCGTCAGCCAGGGCGAAGTCATCGGCTATGTCGGCACCACCGGCCTGTCGACCGGCGCGCATCTGCACTACGAAGTCCACAAGGGCGGCAAGCCGGTCAACCCGACCTCGATCAGCATGCCGGTCGGGCCCAAGCTGGCGGGCAAGGATCTCGAGAAGTTCCGCGCCTTCATCGCCGACTTCGACGCCAAGCGCAAAGCCATGCCGCTGGGCCAGGGGCCGCAGCAGCTGGTCGAGGCCAACAAGCCCTCGACGACGCGTTAATTCGTGGATGGCGCGGTCGATGCCCGCGCCACGCCGAACCAGCCATTGACCGTGAAACGCCCGTCGGCATAGAGGCCGCTAGCGCAGCCTACCGCCTCGACCTCGTGCCAGACGTAGCTGGGAAACAGCACCAGCCGGTTGTCGGCCGGATCGACGCGGGTATAGCCGCGTTCGCTGAAGGCATTGGCCGCCTCCATCGAATCGTAAAGCCGCAATCCGCCGCCGGCGAAACCGCGCGGCTGGCGGTGCAGGTAGTAGACGAAGGTGAGGCGGCGATGCTCGGCGCCGCCGGCGCCCCAATCGCAATGCGCCTTGTAGAAGTCGCCGCTGTTATGGGCGGTGAACTGGAATTCCTCGCTTTCGACGACAAACGGCTCGAGCGCCAGCCGCGCCACCGCTTCGGCCGCCGCCCGCCGCAGGCGCGGCATCACGGCGACGCCCGATTTGTGCAGATTGGAATCGACCTGCGAGCGGCGCCAGTTGCTGCGCGGATTGATGCCGCCGACCGTCGACGGCTCCAGCGCCCGATCATGCGCCAGCGCGAACTCGAGCAGGGCGGCGTGCTCATGCGCCGGCAGGAAACCGTCGATCACCCAGGCCGGCGCCGGCGACATGAAATCGGGGTCGGGCGGCAGACGCCGTCCGTCCAGCGCCGCCTGCAGCCACGCAGCGCGACGGTCGTCCGGCGCCAGCGCCAGGCAATGCCGGCACGCCTCTTGCGCGCTTGCAAGATCGCCCAGCCGGCGATGCAGCTCGGCCAGCGCCAGATATCCCGAAGCCAGTTCCGGATGGGCCGCGACGGCGCGCGCCAGCACGGCGACCGCCCGCGCTTGCATCGGCGTGTCGAGCAGCGAGGCCGCCATCGTGGCCGCCTCCTCGATCGCCGCAGCGCCCGCCTCGCGCCGGGCGATGGCGGCGGCATCGACGTCACCCGCTTCCTGCAGTAGCGACGCCAGCTCCGACCAGGCGCCGGCATGGCGTGGCGCGGCTTCCACCACCTGCCGCAGCAAGGCTTCGGCAGTCGCGCTATCGCCCGCCTGACGGGCGACGCGCGCCCGCTCCATGGCCTGGGACAGGTTCAGGCCGGGCGATGCCGTAGCACTTGCTGACGCAACCATGCCGCCATGCTGCCGGAGCCTTGTCCGGCAGGCAATGGCGGCCGGCGGATCAGGCCGCCTCGTCCTCGGCGACCTGGCCGGCGATCACGAGCTTGCCGTCGCGCACGGTGACGTCGACCGGCCGGCCGTCCTGGATGCTGCCTTCCAGCAGCATGGTGGCCAGCGGGTTCTGCAGGCTACGCTGGATCACCCGCTTCAGCGGCCGCGCCCCGTAGACCGGGTCGTAGCCGCGATTGGCCAGCCAGGTGATGGCCTTGTCGTCGAGCTGCAGCTCGATCTTGCGCTCCTCCAGCAGCTTGCGCAGCCGGGCGAGCTGGATATCGACGATGCCCGCCATCTGCTCGCGATCGAGGCGATTGAACAGCAGGATCTCGTCGAGCCGGTTGAGGAACTCGGGGCGGAAATTCTTGCGCACCACGTCCATCACCTGCTCGCGCACGGAAGCCACCGAGGCGCCTTCCGGCAGCGACGCCAGATACTCGCTGCCCAGATTCGACGTCAGCACGATCAGCGTGTTGCGGAAGTCGACCGTGCGGCCCTGACCGTCGGTCAGACGGCCGTCGTCCAGCACCTGCAGCAGCACGTTGAACACGTCCGGATGCGCCTTCTCGACCTCGTCGAACAGGATCACCTGGTAGGGCCGACGCCGCACCGCTTCGGTCAGGCTGCCGCCTTCCTCGTAGCCGACATAGCCCGGCGGCGCGCCGATCAGCCGCGCCACGGAGTGCTTCTCCATGTACTCAGACATGTCGATGCGGATCATCGCGCCTTCGTCGTCGAACAGGAATTCGGCCAGCGCCTTGGTCAGCTCGGTCTTGCCGACGCCGGTCGGTCCCAGGAACAGGAACGAGCCGATCGGCCGGTTGGGATCCTGCAGGCCCGCCCGTGCGCGGCGCACGGCATTGGACACCGCCTTGATCGCCTCGTCCTGGCCGACCACGCGCCGATGCAGATTGCCTTCCATCTGCAGCAGCTTCTCGCGCTCGCCTTCGAGCATCTTGTCGACCGGAATGCCGGTCCAGCGCGAGACCACGCCGGCGATGTCCGACTCGGTGACCTCCTCCTTCAGCATGGCGTTCTCGCCCGCTTTCTCGGCCTCGTCGAGCTTGCGCTCGAGCTCCGGGATGACGCCGTAGCGCAGCTCGCCCGCCTTGGCGAGATCGCCGTTGCGCTGGGCGATTTCCAGATCCGAGCGCGCCTTCTCGAGCTGCTCCTTGATCTTCTGGCCCTGCGCCAGCTTGTCCTTCTCCGCCTTCCAGGCCGAGGTCAGCGCGCCGGATTTCTCCTCCAGCCCGACCAGCTCCTTCTCCAGCTTCTCCAGCCGGTCGACCGAGCCCTGGTCCTTCTCCTTCTTCAGCGCCTCGCGCTCGATCTTGAGCTGCATGATGCGCCGGTCGAGCTCGTCGATCTCCTCGGGCTTGGAATCGACCTCCATGCGCAGCCGCGAGGCGGCTTCGTCGACCAGGTCGATCGCCTTGTCGGGCAGGAAGCGGTCGGTGATGTAGCGGTTCGACAGGGTCGCCGCCGCCACGATCGCGGCGTCGGTCACCCGCACGCCGTGATGCAGCTCGTATTTCTCCTTCAGCCCGCGCAGGATCGAGATCGTGTCGGCCACGGTCGGTTCGGAGATGAACACCGGCTGGAAGCGCCGCGCCAGGGCGGCATCCTTCTCGATGTGCTTGCGGTACTCGTCGAGCGTCGTCGCGCCGACGCAATGCAACTCGCCGCGCGCCAGGGCCGGTTTCAGCAAGTTGGAAGCATCCATGGCGCCATCGGCCTTGCCGGCGCCGACCAGCGTGTGCAGCTCGTCGATGAACAGGATGATCTCGCCATCGGAGGCGGCGATCTCGCCCATCACCGCCTTCAGCCGCTCCTCGAACTCGCCGCGGAACTTGGCGCCGGCGATCATGGCGCCGAGATCGAGCGCCATCAGCTTCTTGTCGCGCAGCGATTCGGGCACGTCGTTGTTGACGATGCGCAGCGCCAGGCCCTCGGCGATGGCGGTCTTGCCGACGCCGGGCTCGCCGATCAGCACCGGGTTGTTCTTGGTGCGGCGCGACAGCACCTGGATGGTGCGGCGGATTTCCTCGTCGCGGCCGATCACCGGATCGAGCTTGCCGTCGCGGGCCGCCTCGGTGAGATCGCGCGCATAGCGCTTCAGCGCGTCGTAGGCGCCCTCGGCCGATTCGCTGTCGGCGGTGCGGCCCTTGCGCAGATCGTTGATGGCGGCGTTCAGCCCCTGCGCCGTCAGCCCGGCATCGGCCAGGATGCGCGCCGCCGGCGAACCGGCCGCCATGACCAGCGCCAGCAGCAGGCGCTCGACGGTGACGAACTTGTCGCCGGCCTTCTCGGCGATCTTCTCGGCGTTTTCCAGCGCCCGCGCCGTCTCCGGCGCCATGAAGACCTGCCCGGCGCCGCCGCCTTCGACCTTCGGCTGGCGCGCCAGCTCGGCCTCGACGCCCTGCAGCGCCCGCGACGGATTGCCGCCGGCCGCCTTGATCAGGTTGGCGCACAGGCCTTCCTTGTCGTCGAGCAGGACTTTCAGCAGATGTTCGGTAGTGAGGCGCTGATGGCCGGAGCGCAGCGCCAGCATTTGCGCGGACTGCAGGAAACCGCGCGAGCGTTCGGTATAGATTTCCGGATTCATGTCGTCACAGACCCCTTCTCAGAAGCCCCCAGAGATGGCGGGCGAAGCAGGCGGACCCCGAAGGCGTCCGAAATCTATATGGTCGCGGCTGCGCGCCCTGCAAGCCTGCCCGCCGGCAAAAACATTGCCCGAACAGCGCGTTCCGGGCTTTGATCGCAATCATGACTGCCACCCTCGCAGCCCTTTTCCGCTACCCCGTCAAGAGCCTGTCGGCGCAGGCGATCGAGCGTACGCCGGTCGCCGCCGGCCAACCGCTTCCGCACGACCGCCGCTACGCCATTGCCCACGGCGCCTCGCGCTACGATGCGGCCGATCCGCAATGGCAGCCCAAGGCTTCGTTCCTGGCGCTCGTCCGCAATGCCCGGCTGGCGAAGCTGGACACTCGGTACGACGCGGAGAACGAGATCCTGAGTATCGAACGCGACGGACGCGAAGTGGTTCGCGGCGGCCTCGCCGATCTGACCGGCCGGGCGCTGATCGAGCAGTTCCTGGCCGCGTTCATGGGCGAGGAGGCGCGGGGCCGCGCCCATCTGGCCGCGGCGCCGGGAATCTCGTTTTCCGACGTACCCGAGCCCTACGTCTCGATCATCGGCATGGCTTCGATCCGCGATCTTGAGCGGGTGACGAAGGCGTCGGTCGACCGGCTGCGATTCCGCGCCAATCTCTATCTGGAGGGCACCACGCCCTGGCAGGAATTCGGCTGGGTCGGGAAAGAGATCATGGTCAACGGCGTGCGCTTCGCCGTCGAGGCGCGAATCGGACGATGCGCGGCGACCGAGGTCAATCCACGCACCGGCGAACGCGATCTCAGCGTGATCGCTTCCCTGCGCTCGGGCTTCGCGCACACCGATATGGGCGTCTATGCGCGACCGCTATCCGACGGCGAAATCGCCGTCGGCGATCAGGTCACGCCACCAGAATAGTCCTAGCTGGATTCTGCCTGCGGAAAGGCGGCTGCCGGCAATTCGGGCTGGTCGCCCTCGGGGTCGATGCCGCCGCCCCCGCCTTCGCGGCCCTGCCGACGACGCTCGTCGCGGCCTTCGAAGCCGTTCTGGCCGCCATGGCCGTTATTGCCCTGCGGGCGCCCTTCGCGCTGGTCCGGACGGGCTTCGCGGTTCTGGCCTTCGCCACCTTCCTCGAAGTTCTCGTTCTCGTTCCACGGACCCTGGTTGCGCTGCTGGAACCCGCCGGCGGCATTGATCAGACGCAGATAGTGTTCGGCGTGCTGATAGTAGGATTCCGCGGCGATGCGGTCGCCCGCCGCCGCCGCTTCCCGCGCCAGCACCTGGTACTTCTCGAAGATCTGGTGGGCGTTGCCGCGAACCCTGACTTCCGGGCCGTTGCTGTCGTAGGTCTGGTTGCGCTGGGGCTTGCCGCCCTTGTTGCCGCCACCACCACCGCCGCCACCGCTGTTACGGCCACGCGGCCGCCGCTGGTTGTTGTTCGGTCTCATCGATTTCTTGTCAAAATATGATGCCTTTTCAAGGCCTTGGTTTGCACGGCGGGCGGCCTACGGCTGCTCCGGCGTGTCCTCCAGCGATGTTCTCTGGATCTGGCGGCTGATTTCCCCCAAGGATTTCAGCCTGGGCCCCCAAGCCCTTGGCCATCAAACTACCCCCCGGACGGGGTTCTGCCAACCAATTTTTTCCGAGCGATTTCACCCCACTAGACCCTGCCGGCGATGAGACAGCGCTCGATTCCGGCCAGATCGCGATGGCGCGAAACGGCGCCGAATCCGGCTTCCGACAGAAGAACGGCGACCGCCGTCGCCTGCCCGGCGCCGACCTCAAGGGCGACGATCCCATTGGCCTCCACGAGGCGGTCGAGATCGCTTGCCAGCCGTCGATAGAACGCGAGCCCATCCGGCCCGCCATCGAGCGCCAGCCTCGGTTCGTACTGCGCTACCTCAGGTTCCAGTCCGGCAATATCGCCGCTGGCGATATAAGGCGGATTGGCGATCAACACATCGAAGCGGCCGGATACAGATCCGCTCCAATCGCCGAGGCGAAGTTCCGCCCGATCCGCCAGACCCAGCATCTGGGCATTGCCCTTCGCCGTCTCAAGGGCGGCGGGGCTGATATCGATGCCGAGCCCGGTAGCCTGCGGCAGCTCGGCCAGCAGGGTCAGCAACAGGCAGCCCGAACCGACGCCCAGCTCCAGCAGGCGCAATTGGGCGCCTCGTTCCTGCAGCCGCGCCAGCACCGCTTCGATCAGCGTTTCCGAATCGGGACGCGGGGTCAGTACGTTGCGGCCGACGGCGAAGCGGCGACCGTAGAATTCGCGCCAGCCGAGAATCTGCGCCATCGGCTCGCGCCGCAGCCGCCGCGCCAGCAGACCGGCAATCGCCGCCTGCGCCGCCACGTCGGCCGTTTCGGAATCGCGCGCCAGCACGGCCTCGAGCGACAGGCCCAGCGCATGGCCGACCAGCAGCCTGGCCTCGGCGCGGGCGCGGTCGATGCCGGCTCCGGCCAGCTGCCGAGCCGCCTGGTCGACAAGCTGCCGCAACGTCGGCCCTGCCGGCGCGACCAAGCTCAGCTCACTTCGGCCAGCCGCGCCGCCTGATCGTCGGCGATCAGCGCCTCGATCATCTCGTCCAGCCCCTGCCCGTCGATCACCTGGTCGAGCTTGTAGAGCGTCAGGTTGATGCGATGGTCGGTGACGCGGTTCTGCGGAAAATTGTAGGTGCGGATGCGCTCGGAGCGGTCGCCGCTGCCGACCTGGCTGCGCCGGTTGGCCGAGCGTTCGGCGTCCTGGCGCTGGCGTTCGGCCTCGTAGAGGCGCGCGCGCAACACCTTCATCGCCTTGGCCTTGTTCTTGTGCTGCGATTTCTCGTCCTGCTGGCTGACCACGATGCCGCTCGGCAGATGGGTGATGCGCACCGCGCTGTCGGTGGTGTTGACCGACTGGCCGCCGGGGCCGGAGGAGCGGAACACGTCGATGCGCAGGTCCTTCTCGTCGATCTTGACGTCGACCTCCTCCGCCTCGGGCAGCACCGCCACCGTCGCCGCGGATGTGTGAATGCGCCCCTGCGCCTCGGTGGCCGGCACGCGCTGCACGCGATGCACGCCCGATTCGAATTTCAGACGCGCGAACACGCCCTTGCCGCTGATCGAGGCGGCGGCGTCCTTGTAGCCGCCCATGCCGGCATCCGAGATGTGCATGACCTCGAACTTCCAGCCGCGCAGATCGGCGTAGCGCTGGTACATGCGGAACAGATCGGCGGCGAACAATGCCGCCTCCTCGCCGCCGGTGCCGGCGCGAACTTCGAGGATGGCGTTCTTGTCGTCGGCCTCGTCCTTGGGAAGGAGCAGCAGCTTGATGTCGTGCTCCAACGCCGCCAGACGCGGCTTCATCTCCGCCAGCTCCTGCTCGGCCATGGCGCGCATCTCGGCATCGGTCGAGGAATCCGCCAGCATCGCCGCCAGATCGGCCGCTTCGCGCTCGGCCGCGCGCAGCGTCTGGATCGCCTCGACCAGCGGCGTGATCTCGGCATATTCCTTGGAGTATTGCGTGAAGCGCGACGCCTCGAGCCCGCCCTGCGACAGGGCGGCCTGCAGCTCCTCGTGGCGCGCCACGACCTGGTCCAGCCTCTCAAGCAGATTCGTCGACACTGAAGCCTTCCCTCGCCCGCCAGCCGCTAAAGATGCGGCTGCAGATGGGCGACGAGACGATCGAGCGGCACCTCGGCCTGCTCGCCGCTGTCGAGATCGCGCACGCCGGCCGCACCGCGCGCCAGCTCGTCCTCACCGAGAATGACGGCGAAACGGGCGGCGACCTTGTTGGCGCGCTTCATGCGCCGGCCGATATTGCCGCGATAGAACAGATCGACGGCATGGCCCGCCGCGCGCAGCTCTTCGGCGATGGCCAGCGCCCGCCGCTCGGCCGCCGGACCGCCCGGCACCAGCGCGATCGGTCGTCGCGGCGCGGGTGCGGCCTGCAGCAGCAGCGCCAGACGTTCGATGCCGGCCGCCCAGCCGACGCCGGCCGTTGCCGGCCCGCCCATGATCTCGACCAGCTGGTCGTAGCGGCCGCCGCCCATCACCGTGCCCTGCGCGCCCAGTGCCGTGGTCGTGAACTCGAAGGCGGTGTGGCAATAGTAGTCGAGGCCGCGCACCAGCCGGTCGTTCAGGGTGAAGCCGATGCCGATGGTCTGCAGCCCGTCGCAGACGCGGGCGAAGAAATCGCGCGACGCCTCGTTGACGTGGTCGGAGAAGCGCGGCGCGTTCTCGATCAGCCGCCGGTCGCCCTCGTCCTTGGAATCGAGGATGCGCATGGGATTGCGCTCCAGCCGTGAACGGCTGTCCGCCGACAATTTGTCGACATGGCCGGAGAAATAGCCGACCAGCGCCTCGCGATAGGCCTTGCGGCTTTCGCTGTCGCCCAGCGTGTTCAGCTCCAGCGTCACCAGCGACTGCAGGCCGAGTGCCTGCAGGATGCGCCAGCCGGCGGCGATCACTTCGATGTCGCCTTGCGGCTCGGGCACGCCCAGCAGCTCGACGCCGATCTGGTGGAACTGGCGCTGGCGGCCCTTCTGCGGCCGCTCGTAGCGGAACATCGGGCCGGCATAGAAGAACTTCAGCGGCAGGTCCTGCGCCAGCCCGCCCGAGATCAGCGCCCGCACCACGCCGGCCGTGCCCTCGGGCCGCAAGGTGATGCTCTCGCCGCCGCGATCCTCGAACGTATACATCTCCTTGGTCACGACGTCGGAGGTGTCGCCCAAAGTGCGCTTGAACACCTCGGTGAACTCGAAGATCGGCGTGACGATCTCCTCGAAGCCGTAGCGGCCGGCAACCTCGCGCGCGACGTCGATCACCGCGCGATGGCGGCGATGGCTTTCGCCGACGATGTCGTGCGTGCCGCGGACGGGTTGCAGGCGGGAGGAGGTGTCGCTCATGGCATGACGTGGCGGAAACGGGTGCGATTCGGTGGAAATGGCGGGGCAAAGCCGCCGCAAACAGCGGGCTTACCTACGCCGCAGGGGCGATCCTGTCAACGAACCGCCCTACTCCGCCGCCGCCCTGGCCTTGGCGGCCTCGATCTCGGCCGCCTTCTTCTCGATCATCTCGGCCAGGTGCTCGACGATGTCGGCCTGCTTCAGCCGGTGGTGCGGCACGCCGGCGACGTAGACCTGGTGCGTGCCGCTGCCGCCGCCGGTGAAGCCGATATCGGTCTCGCGCGCCTCGCCCGGCCCGTTCACCACGCAGCCGATCACCGACACCGTCATCGGCGTGGTGATGTGCGCCACCCGCTTCTCCAGCGCCTCGACCGTCCTGATGACGTCGAATTGCTGGCGGGCGCAGGACGGGCAGGAAATGACGTTGACGCCGCGATGGCGCAGGTTGAGCGACTTCAGCAGATCGAAGCCGACCTTGACCTCTTCCACCGGATCGGCCGACAGCGAAACGCGGATCGTGTCGCCGATGCCCGACCACAGCAGCATGCCCAGGCCGACCGACGACTTCACCGTGCCGGCGCGCAGGCCGCCCGCCTCGGTAATGCCGATATGCAGCGGGTAGTCGCAGGCCTCGGCGAGCTGCTGGTAGGCGGCCACCGCCAGGAACACGTCCGACGCCTTGACGCTGATCTTGAACTCGCGGAAATCGTGGTCCTCCAGGATGCGCGCGTGGTTGAGCGCGCTTTCGACCATCGCCTCCGGGCAGGGCTCGCCGTATTTCTCCAGCAGGTCCTTCTCCAGCGAGCCGGCATTGACGCCGATGCGCATCGAGCAGCCGTGATCGCGCGCGGCCTGCACCACCTCGCGCACGCGGGCCGCGCTGCCGATGTTGCCGGGATTGATGCGCAGGCAGGCCGCGCCCGCCTTGGCCGCCTCGATGCCGCGTTTGTAGTGGAAATGGATGTCGGCCACGATCGGCACGGCAGACGCCTTGACGATCTGCGGCAGGGCGGCGGTCGAGGCCTCGTCGGGGCAGGAGACGCGCACGATGTCGGCGCCAGCCTCCGTCGCCTGGCGGACCTGCTCGATGGTCGCCGCCGCATCGGCGGTCAGCGTGTTGGTCATGGTCTGCACGGTGATCGGCGCATCGCCGCCCACGGCCACGCTGCCGACCATGATCTGCCGCGACTTGCGGCGCAGGATATCGCGATAGGGTCTGATGCTCATTGCCAACTCCGCGGCAGGTCGCTTGCCTCGCCGCCCTTCCAGCCGGACGCCATTCTAGCCGGGCGGATGTGGCCGCGTCATGACGCCGGCCGCCGCACCTGGGACGGAACTACGCCTCCCGACAGCAGGAAAATGCAGGAAAATCAGTCGATAACGGCGCTGCCGTTGACCAGGCGGTCGCCATCGAGGCTGAGCGTGCGGTGCGGCTTGTTGTCGTCCACCCCGCGCTGGCGCACCGCCACCCCGTCGACCCGCACTTCCAGGCCGCGCACGTCGCCCGTCACCAGCCGGTAATTGGCGCCTTCCGGCACGCGGTAGGAATCGCCCACCCGCAGCAGCAGCGACACCAGCGGGCTGTTGTTGGAATCGCGCACTTCGATCCAGCTGTCGACCCGGGCGACCACCACCACATCGCGCGCCTTGGGCGGCGCCGGCGGCGGCAGGGCCGCGCTCTGCGTCGGGTCCGCCGGAACGGGCGGCTTGGCGGTCGGGGATGCCGCTGGCGTCGCCGGCTTCGCGACCTCGGGCTTCGCGACCTCAGGCTTCGCCGGCTCAGGCTTGGCAAGCACTGGCTTCGCCGCCTCCGGTTTGGCCGGCGCGACGAGGGGCGGTTTGGCAGGCGTCGCCGTCGCTGCGGCAGGGGCTTGCGGCGCCGGCGCGACATCGGCGACCACGGCAGGCGGAGACGCCGGCGCGGCTGCAGTATCCGCCGGTGTAGCGGGAACCGCGGGCGCAGGTTCCGGCCGCGGCGTCGCGGCTAGCGCCGGGCTCGGCTGGGTCAGCACGGACGAGCCGGCGCCGGCCTCGCTGGGCTGCGGCGTGACGGCGGCGAAGGCGCTGGAGGGATCGCTGCGCGGCGTCAGCCCGGGCGTCGGCGCCGGTTTGGTTTCGGCGATCAGCCGGTCGGGCACCGGCGCCACGCGGTCGACCGTCTGCACCGCCTCGTCGTCGAGATAGCGAGCGCCGCCATAGACGGCGCCAGCGGCTAGCACCAGCGACAGCAGCAGGATGGCGCCCCGCGGCAGGCGGGTTTCCGGCTCGCGCACGGGGAAATTGAGCGTCGTCTGCGGCAGCCCGCCATCGTCGAGCTGCCTGCGGTAGCGGGTGACGATGTCGTCGCCGTCGAGCCCGAGGAATTCGGCATAGCTGCGCAGGAAGCCCAGCACATAGGCCTTGCCCGGCAGCGCGCCGTAATTGTCGTCCTCGATGCCCTGGACATAGACCAGCCGGATGCGCAGGCCGCGCGCCACGTCGGCAGCCGAGAGGCCCAGATTGTCGCGCGCCTCGCGCAACAGGGCGCCAACCGAATGGGTGGGTACGTATTCGCCGTTCTGCGCTGTCTCGAAGTCGGTCGTCATTGCGTGCAGGCTGCCGAGGCTGTTCGGGTTGTCGGGCGCGGGGCGGTCTCCGGAAGGCCGATCGAAAGACGAAACCACGCGCCACGAGGCTGCCTTGCCATGCAGCGCGTGAAAAGTAAACGCTTGGAGTCGTCTAACCGCTCAGGACCCGAAACGACAGGATTCCGTCTTGCCGGCCGGCGCTGGGCGCGCCTTCGCAACTGACGGATAATCCTTTACCGCAAACCCCTTAACGAGCGACCCCAAGTGGAAATATTAACAAACCCGCGGTAACGACGCAAACCGCTATGTCAAAACGTCGTTATCCACCGCATACGCGCGCAGAATTTCGCGTGGCTGGCGCTCGCCGCGGGCCAGCAGGCTGTCGATCAGGCGGGCGACGCGACCGACATCGAGGCTGCGCAGCATCGCCTTGACCGGTGCCACGGCGACCGGATTCATCGACAGGGTGCGCAGGCCCAGGCCGAGCAGCACCATCGCCTCCAGCGGCCGGCCGGCCATCTCGCCGCACAGGCTGACCGGCACGCCGGCCGCGCCGGCGCGGGCGACCACGTCCTTGAACAGCCGCAGCGCGGCCGGCGCCAGCGTGTCGTAGCGGTCGGCCAGGCGCGGATTGCCGCGGTCGGCGGCGAACATGAACTGCAGCAGGTCGTTGCTGCCGATCGACAGGAAGTCGATTCGCTTCAGCATCTCGTCCATCTGGTAGAGCAGCGCCGGCACTTCGAGCATGACGCCGACCTTGAGCCGGCCCGGCCGCTTGTGGCCGCGCGCGATCTGGCGCTTGAGCTCGAGTTCGAGCACGCGCCGCGCGGCGTCGAACTCCTCGACGTTGCTGACCATGGGAAACATGATCGTCAGATCGCGCCCGCGCGCGGCAACGATCAGCGCCCGCAATTGCTGACGCAGCAAGGCCGGCCGGTCGAGGCCGATGCGGATGGCGCGCCAGCCCATCGCCGGATTGTCGTCGCCGAACTCGCCGAGATAGGGCAGCACCTTGTCGCCGCCGACGTCGAGGGTGCGGAACACGACGGGCTTGCCGTCGGCCTGGTCGAGAATGCGGCCATAGAGCAGCGCCTGCGCCTCGGCGTCGGGAAATTCCGAACGCACCATGAAGGGGATTTCGGTGCGGTAGAGACCGACGCCATCGGCGCCGGCGGTCTTCAGATGCTGCATGTCGATCAGCAGCCCGGCATTGATGTGCAGGCCGACATCGATGCCGTCCAGCGTGCGCGACGGCAGATCGCGCAAAGCGGCGTATTTCTGCCGTCGCTCCTCGCGCAGGCGCATGCCTTCGGAGAAGACCTGCTGCACGTCCTCGCCCGGGCGGATGAAGACATGGGCGTTGTCGCCGTCGACGACCAGCGAATCGAGCGGCTCGATGCGCGACAGCACGTCGGTGGCGCGGCCGACCACCGGAATGTCGAGGGCGCGGGCGACGATGGCGACATGGGCGTTGGCCGAACCCTCCTCCAGGACCAGCGCCCGCAGGCGGGCGCGGTCGTAGTCGAGCAGCTCCGCCGGCCCCATGTTGCGCGCCACCACCACCATCTCGTCGGGCAGCGGCTGGCTGTTCTGGTTCTCGTCCTCGCCGGTCAGCCGCAGCAGCAGGCGGTTGGTGAGGTCGGCGAGATCGTGCAGGCGTTCGCGCAGATAGGGATCGGTGATCTCGCGCAGGCGGGTGCGGTTCTCGTCGAACACGCGCTGCACGGCGGCCTCGGCGGTCAGGCCGTTTTCGATCGCTTCGGAAATGCGACCGACCCAGCCGCGATCCTCGGCGAACATGCGGAACGTCTCGAGAATCTCGCGGTGCTCGCTGCCATCGGTCATGTCGCTCGACTGCAGCATGGCGTCGAGCGACTCCTGCACGCCTTCGAGCGCGCCGCGGAAGCGCGACAATTCGGTCGCTACGTCCTCGGCCACCACCCGCTTGATGACGATGCGCGGCTCGTGCAGCACCGCCAGCCCCATGCCCAGCCCGCCATTGAGCTTCACGCCCTCGATGCGCAGCGGCAGCAGGCCGATGCCGTCGACCTGCCGCACCTCGTTGGGACTGACCAGTTCGCCGTTGGCGACCAATTCGGCCAGCACCATGGCGATGGTCTGCAGCGTCTCGGTCTCTTCCTCGTCGTATTGCCGGCGCGTGCGGTTCTGCACCACCAGCACGCCGACGACGCGGCCGGAATGCAGGATCGGCACGCCGAGCAGCGAGTGATAGACCTCTTCGCCGGTTTCCGGTCGATAGGCGAAATGCGGATGGCTCTGCGCATCGGCCAGGCTGAGCGGCCTGGCGTGGGCGGCGATGTCGCCGACCAGACCTTCGCCGACCCGCAGCCGGGTGCGGTGCACGGCGGAGGGGTTGAGGCCCTGGGTGGCGAACAGCTCCAGCACCTCGCCGGCGCGCAGCACGTAGACCGAGCACACTTCGGCGACCAGGTCGCCGGCGATGATGCGCACGACTTCGTTGAGGCGCTGCTGGGCGGTGCCCGGCCGCGCCATCACGTCGCGCAGCCGCTTCAGCACCAACCGCGAGCCGGTAAGCGGCGGTGCCCGCTCCATGTCAGGCCGCTCCGGCCCGCGCCCGCAGGCTGAGCGCGTCCAGCGCCTGGTCCAGCAACTCGCGGATGATTTCCGCCATGCTCTGCTCGGCCGTCACCATGCCGACGCTCTGGCCGGCCATGATCGAGCCGCTTTCGACGTCGCCGTCGATCACCGCCCGGCGCAGCGCCCCGGCCCAGAAATGCTCGATCTCGAGCTGCGCCGCCTTGAGTTCGATCTCGCCGCGTTCGAAGCGGCCGATCATCTCGCGCTGCTTGTCGAGAAAGCGCTCGGTGCCTTTGTTGATCAGCGCCCGCACCGGGATCACCGGGAAGCGCGGGTCGAGCTGCACCGTCGGCACCGCATCGCGCGCGGCGGCGCGGATGAAGGCCTTCTTGAAGTTGGCATGGGCGATCGATTCGGTGGCGCAGACGAAGCGCGTGCCGAGCTGCACGCCGGCCGCGCCCATCTCGAGATAGGACAGAATCGCCTCGCCGCGGCCGATGCCGCCGGCGACGAACACCGGCACGTCGCGGATCGCCGGCAGAATCTCCTGCGCCAGCACCGAGGTCGAGACCGGCCCGATATGGCCGCCCGCCTCCATGCCCTCGATCACCAGCGCGTCCGCGCCCATGCGCACCAGCCGCTTGCCCAGCGCCAGCGCCGGCGTGAAGCAGACCAGCTTGATGCCGGCGTCCTTGACCTTCTTCACCGCGTCGCCCGGCGGAATGCCGCCGGCCAGCACGACATGGCCGACCTTCTCCTCGATGCAGACGTCGACCAGCTTCAGCAGATCGGGATGCATGGTGATGAGGTTGACGCCGAAGGGCTGGCCGGTCAGCGTCTGCGTGCCCTTGATCTCGGCGCGCAGCAGGTCGGGCGACATCGAGCCGGTGGCGATGACGCCGAAGCCGCCGGCGTTGGAGATCGCCGCCACCAGATTTCGCTCCGACACCCACGACATGGCGCCGCCCAGGATAGCGTAGCGGCAGCCGAGGAAGGCGCAGCCGGCGCTCCACAAACGGTTCAGGGTGCGTTCTGCCGCGGCGCGGTCCATTGGCCCATCCATTTCGACTGGGCCGGACGACATGTCCGGCCGGCGCGCCCTCAGGCCGCGTCGAGTCCGTAGGCGGTGTGCAGGGCGCGCACGGCCAGTTCGGTGTACTCGGCGGCGATCAGCACGCTGATCTTGATTTCCGAGGTCGTGATGACCTCGATGTTGATGCCCTTTTCCGCCAGCGTGCGGAACATGCTCTGCGCCACGCCGGCATGGCTGCGCATGCCGACGCCGATGACGGAAATCTTGGCGACGTTGCGGTCGGCCGCGAGGCTTTCGAACGCCAGTTCGCCGCGGCTGCGCTCCAGCACGGCGACGGCGCGGTCGAGGTCGACCGCCGGCACGGTGAAGGTCATGTCGGTCGTCTTGCCGTCGCGCGACACGTTCTGCACGATCATGTCTACGTTGACCTGGGCGTCGGCCAGCGGCCCGAAGATCGCCGCCGCGACGCCCGGACGGTCCGGCACGCGCGCCAGAGTGACCTTCGCCTCGTCGCGCGCGTAGGCTATGCCGGAAACGATTGCCTGTTCCACGATCTCATCCTCATCAACGACCATTGTGCCCGGCGCGTCCGTGAAGGAGGAGCGCACCTGCACCCGCACGCGATGGTTCATCGCCAGCTCGACCGAGCGCGTCTGCAGCACCTTGGCGCCGAGCGACGCCATCTCGAGCATCTCCTCGTAGGTGATCTTATCGAGCTTGCGCGCCTTGGCAACGATACGCGGGTCGGTGGTGTAGACGCCGTCGACGTCGGTATAGATGTCGCAGCGATCCGCCCGCAGCGCCGCCGCCAGCGCCACCGCCGACGTATCCGAGCCGCCGCGCCCCAAGGTCGTCACCCGGTTGTCCGGCGACAGCCCCTGGAAGCCCGGCACCACCGCCACCTCGCCGCGCGCGAAGCCCGCCTCGACGCCGGCGACGTCGATCGCCTTGATGCGCGCCTTGGCATAGGCCTCGTCGGTGCGCACCGGCAGCTGCCAGCCGGTCCACGAACGCGCCTTCTGCCCGATCTCCTGCAGCGCCATCGCCAGCAGCCCGATCGTCACCTGCTCGCCCGTCGCCACCACGACGTCGTACTCGCGCCGGTCGTGCAGGGCGCCGAACTGGTTGCACCAGTCGACCAGCTGATTGGTCGTGCCGGCCATGGCGGAGACCACGACGGCGACCTCGTTGCCGCGATCGACCTCCGCCTTGACCTGACGGGCGACGTTGCGGATGCGTTCGATATCCGCCACCGACGTGCCGCCGAATTTCTGAACGATCCGCGCCATGACCAGCCTGTTGCACGGCCCGGCGGCGATGCGGCGATTTTTCCCGCAACCCCTTGCGCCGCCCGGGCAAAAAGGCGCGTATAGATACCGGTATGACCCCCGGGAGGCAAGCCTGCCGCCGTGCCCGGGAAACGCGCAGTTTCGGAGGCCCGGAATGGCAGCCGCCCCCACCCCGCAAGATGCCGCGCCGCCTCACGGCGGCACCGTCGATGCCGCCGAGATCGAGCGGTTTTCGGCCCTGGCGGAGGGCTGGTGGGACCCCGAGGGCAAGTTCAAGCCCCTGCACGTCTTCAATCCGGTGCGCGTCGGCTTCGTGCGCGACGCGGCGATCTCCCATTTCGGCCGCGAAAGCGGCGGGCTGCGGCCGCTCGAAGGTCTGCGCATTCTCGATATCGGCTGCGGCGGCGGCCTGCTTTGCGAGCCGCTCAGCCGGCTGGGGGCTGCCGTCACCGGCATCGACGCCGCCGCCCGCAACATCGAGGTCGCCCGCCTGCATGCCGAGCAGGTCGGGCTGGATATCGACTATCGCTGCACCACGGCCGAGGACCTCGCCGCGGCCGGGCTGGAATTCGACATTGTGCTCAGCATGGAGGTGGTCGAGCACGTCGCCGACCCCGCCCTGTTCCTGGCCTGCGTCGGGCGGCTGACGCGGCCCGGCGGGCTGGCGATCGCCGCCACGCTCAACCGCACGGCCAAGGCTTTCGCGCTCGCCATCGTCGGCGCCGAATACGTGCTGCGCTGGCTGCCGCGCGGCACCCATGATTGGCGCAAATTCATGCGCCCGTCCGAACTGGCGCGAGGCTTGCGTGGTGGCGGGCTTGCGGTGCAGAGAACCGCGGGCGTCTCCTACGACCCGCTGCGTCGCTCCTGGTCATTGAGCGACGACCTTGCCGTCAATTACATGATGGTCGCCACCAGGCCGGCGTAGGCTTTGTGCGCTATCCGCCGTTGCGCAAATTCGGAACCTTGCGCACGTAGATCGCCAGCCCGATCGCCAGCACCGTGGCGAGAAATCCGAACATGAGCTGGTAGGCGATTGGCGGAGCAATGCCGTCGGCGCCGCGGAACCAGCCGATGATCAGCCCGGTCAGCGACTGCAGCGCAAAGCCGCCGAACATCACCGCCGTGTTCAAGGTCGCCAGGCCGCGGCCGGCCAGACGTTCGGGAAAGCGCGTGCGCACCTGCGTATGGATGATCGACACGTAGCCGTTCACCGACCCCAGCAGCACCAGCATGACGGCGGTGATCCACAGCGGCACCGCGCCGGACAGCGCCAGCACCGTCAGCCACAGGATCGAGAACAGCGAGCAGCCGACGATGATGGCCTTGCGATTGTCGATCAGCCGGTCGATGTAGCCGATGCACAGGCTGCCCAGCGCGCCGATGCCGGTCATCAGCAGCAGGATGTCGCCGCGCGCCACCGGATCGAGACGATAGACGTCGTTGAGGAAGGGTCCGCCCCACAGCCCGCTGATCGTCAGCACGGTCGGATAGGCGACGAACTGGATGGCGACGAAGCCGGGCAGCGCGGGGTTCTTCAGCACCTCGCGCACGCCCGACAGCACCTCGCGCAGGCTCTCGCTGCCGCTGGCCAGCCGGCCGCCACCGGGCTGGTCGCGCACGCCGGCGAGCACCAGGCCGGCGACGAACAAGGTGAAGCCGGCCAGGCAGAAGAAGGTGTTGCGCCAGCCGATCTGCTCCACCACCCAGGCCAGCGGCGCCGTCGACAGCAGCGCGCCCATCGCGCCCGTGGCGCTGAGCAGCGCCACCATGGCGCCGAGGTTGCGGTTCGACACCCAGCGCGAGAGCGTGACGATCGAGCCCATCAGCGTCGCCGCGCAGCCCAGACCCAGCAATGCGCGGCCGATCGCCAGGCCGCGCCAGTCGGAGGCGGTGGCGAAGGCCACAGCACCCGCCACCGCCACCAGCGACAGGGTGGCGATCACCTTGCGCGGGCCGAAACGGTCGAGCGCCATGCCGACAGGGATCTGCGCCGCGGCGAACACCAGGAAGAACACGCCGGTGACGAAGCCCAGCGTCGACGGGTCCATCGACAGCTCCGCCATCAGCTCCGGCGCAATGACGCCATTGGCGCCGCGGAAGAACATGCTGACGACGAAAGCCAGCGCCACGCAGGCGAAGACCCGCGCCACGTCGAGCGTGCGGACGGCTGGTGAAGGCAGGGCGGTTTCGGTCATGCGGCGGCGATTGTGACTGCGGCATCGCCCGCAAGCCAGCGTGCCGGACGCATCAAGCCGATGCGCACGGCGCAGACGTAAGGAAAACGATGCGCCTCGACGCGCCCGGGAACGCTAGTTGGTGCGCGGCAGCCAGGGAATGCGGCCGACCTCGATGCCCTCTTCCTGCAGCGCCTCGGCCTCGGCGTCGGACGCCTCGCCGTAGATGCCGCGCTCCTCGGTCTCGCCGTAATGGATCTTGCGCGCTTCCTCGGCGAACTGGTCGCCGACATAGTCGCAGTTGCTCTCGACCTGCTTGCGCAGCTCCTGCAGCATTTCGCGCATCTGCGGCGCCATGACGTGGTTGCCGGGCTGCGGCGTCGGAGCGGCAGCCGGCTTCTCCGCCGGCTTGCCCTTGGTCGCGCCTTTGGAAATGCGCGGCGCCATGATCGCCTTGCGGATGTCGGTATCGCCGCAGCTCGGGCAGACCACGATGCCCTTGCGCACTTGCTTGTCGAACGCCGCGCTATTGGGGAACCAGGCGTCGAAGCCGTGGTCCTTGCTGCAGCAGAGCGAGTAGAGAATCATCGCCGGTCCATATGCATTCGCCGCGTAATTTGATCGTCACATACCGGTTTTGCAAGGGGCCGCAAGGCGCTAGCGTCCCGCCATGACATCCACCTCCGCCGCCGCCCCGTCCGCAACCGCATCGCCCTGGCTGGCGCGCTGGATCGGCCTGCTGCCGGCGAATTCCACCGCGCTCGACGTCGCCTGCGGCTCGGGCCGGCATTTGCGCCTGCTGCGCGAGCGGGGCCATCACGCCACCGGCATCGACCGCGACGTCTCCGGCCTCGCCGGGCTGGCAGGCATCGAAATCGTCGAGGCCGATCTCGAGGCCGGACCCTGGCCGCTGCCCGGGCGCCAATTCGGCGCCGTGGTGGTCAGCAACTACCTGCACCGCCCGCTGTTCCCGGCCCTGCGCGCCGCCCTGGAGCCGGGCGGGCTGCTGGTCTACGAGACCTTCGCGGTCGGCAACGAGAAATACGGCCGGCCGCGCAATCCGGATTTCCTGCTGCGCGCCGGCGAATTGCTGGACATGGCGCGCGGGACATTGCGCGTGCTGGCCTGGGAAGCGGTTGAAACCGCCGCCCCGCGTCCTGCCGTGGTGCAGCGCCTCGTGGCGCTCAGGCCGAAGGGCTGAGAGGCTCTATTCGCCGGCCTGGCGCAGCGGCGCGCGCGGCGCCGGCGCGAAGTCGCGGTCGTGGCGGATCGACGGCACCATGCCGCGCACCTCGTCGACCTTGGCGAGATCGATCTCGGCGGTGACGAAGCCCGGCTCGGTGCCGGCATCGGCGATCACCTCGCCCCACGGCGCCACCACCAGCGAATGGCCATAGGTCTTGCGGCCGTTGGCGTGTTCGCCGGTCTGCGCCGGGGCGAAGACGTAGCAGCCGGTCTCGATCGCCCGCGCCCGCTGCAGCACATGCCAGTGCGCCTGGCCGGTCGGCCGGGTGAAGGCGGCGGGGATGGTGATCATCGCCGCCCCGGCATGCGCCAGGTCGCGATAGAGATAGGGGAAGCGCAGGTCGTAGCACACCGTCATGCCCAGCAGGCCCCACGGCGTCGGCGTCACGACGGCCCTGGCGCCGGGCCGGAAGGTCGAGGATTCGCGATAGCTCTCGCCGCCCTTCAGATCGACGTCGAACATGTGGATCTTGTCGTAGCGCGCCGTCACGTTGCCCTGCGGATCGATCAGCAGCGAACGGTTGGCGATGCGATCGTCGTCGGCCGCGCGATCGTCGGGATGCACGTGCAGCGAACCGGCCAGGAACCAGACGTCGAGCTCGCGCGCCAGATCGCGGAAGGCGGCCAGCGCGGGATGGCTGGCTTCGGGATAGGACTTGGCCAGCAGGTTCTTGCGGCCCCAATCCATCAGCGCGACGTTCTCCGGCGTCATGAGGAACTGCGCGCCGGCATCGCGCGCCTTGCGCGCCTGCTCGCGCACGAAGGCGATGTTGGCCTGCATGTCGTCGAGCGCGTTGGGCTGGATCAGGCCGACGGTGAATTTCTGCGCCATCGCGCGGCTCCCGGGTTGTCGGTTCAGGCGGATTGCAGCAGCGGGTCGAGCTTGCCCGCCCGCTCCAGCGCCGCCAACTCGTCGCTGCCGCCGATATGCTTTCCGTCGATGAAGATCTGCGGCACCGTGTTGCGGCCGCCGGCGCGCTGACGCATCGTCTCGCGCTGGCCGACATCCATGAACACGTCGATCTCGGTGAACGCCGCGCCCTTGTCCTCGAGCAGCGACTTGGCGCGCGCGCAATAGGGACAGATCGGCGTGGTGTAGATTTCGATCTTGGCCATCGGGGCCCCTGACGTTGCGGATACCTGAATATAGACGCCGGCCGGGCGGGAAGCCAGATGCCGGGCCATGTCTCTGACGCAACGCCCGATCCTGCCGGGCGTTCAAACGCCGCTCAGTCGAGCCGGTCGGCCCGCACCACCCGGGCCAGCGTGAGGACATCGACCGCTCCCGCCCCCGCCCGGCGCAGGGCGCGGGCGCAGGCGCCGACCGTGGCGCCGGTGGTCAGCACGTCGTCGATCAGCAGCACCCGCCGGCCCTTGAGCGTCCCGGCATGGCGCGGATTGACCGCCACCGCCCCTGCCAGATTGCGCCGCCGCTCGCGCGCGCCCAGCCCGGCCTGCGAAGGGGTGGCGCGCAGCCGCTGCAGCAGATCGACCGTCACCGGCTTGCCGGCCGCCCGGCCCAGCCGCAGCGCCAGCATGGCGGCCTGGTTGTAGCGCCGCCACACCAGCCGACGGTAATGCAGCGGCACCGGCGCGATCAGATCGGCCTCGGCCAGCAACTCCGCGCCGGCCCGCGCCATCCAGGCGGCGAAGGCGACGGCGGCGTCGGTGCGATCGGCATGCTTGAACGAGAGGATCATGCCGCGGCTTTCGGGGCCGTAGCGGAACACCGCCCGCGCCCGCTCGTAGCGCGGCGGCCGCGCCAGGCAGGCGGCGCAGCGACCGTCGGGGCCGGGATCATGCGTCAGTGGCAGGCCGCAAGCGGCGCAGAACGGCGCGGCGATGAACTCGACGCGGCTCCAGCAGGCCGGGCACAGCGCGTGCGGATCGGCCACCTGTTCGCCGCAGGCGACGCAACGCGGCGGCAGCACGAGATCGAGCAGGGCGCGGCCCAGCCGCCGCGCCGGTCGCCCGATCGTCGTCGCCGGATCGATCCCCGTCATGACGGCAGGCTCGGGCCGCCGCTCGCGCCTGTCAACCGCGGCCGCGCATGCTACGGTGCGTCCATGCAAGCCGGAACCGGGCCAGCCGACGACGCCATGCGCGTATTCGACCGCACCCTGCTGCGCCGCCGCCGTGGGCGCGCGGCGGCCGGCTGGGCGGCGCATGATTTTCTGAAACGCGAAGTCTGCGCCGCCCTGCGCGAGCGGCTTGACGATATTCGCCACGAATTTCCCCGCCTGCTCGATCTCGGCAGCCATGGCGGCGAACTGACCGCGGCAATGGCCGGCCGCGCCGGCGGCGCGCTTGCCGTGCGCGCCGATCTGGCGCCGGCCTTCCTGCGCGACGCTGGGTCTCCTGTCGTGGTCGCCGACGAGGAGGCCCTGCCCTTCGCCCCCGGCAGTTTCGATCTGATCGCCAGCGCCCTGTCGCTGCATTGGGTGAACGACCTGCCCGGCGCGTTGCTGCAGATCCGCCAGACGCTGCGGCCGGACGGGTTGTTTCTCGCTGCCCTGGCCGGCGGCGATACGCTGGCCGAGTTGCGCCATTGCCTGCTGGCTGCCGAAGCCGAACTCGAGGGCGGCGCCAGCCCACGCGTGTCGCCTTATGTCGATCTGCGCGACGCCGCCGGCCTGCTGCAGCGCGCCGGCTTCGCCCTGCCGGTGGCCGACATCGATCGGCTGACAGTGCTCTACCCCGATGCGCTGGCGCTGATGCGCGAATTGCGCGGCATGGGCGAGACCAATCTGGCGCATGAGCGGCGGCGCACCCCGTTGCGGCGGGCGACGCTGTTGCGCGCGGCGGCGCTCTATGGCGAGAAATTCGCCGACGCCCAGGGCCGCGTGCGCGCCACTTTCGAGATCGTCTACCTGCATGGCTGGGCGCCGCACGACTCGCAGCAGAAGCCGCTGCGGCCGGGCGCCGCCAGCCAACGCCTCGCCGATGCACTGGGCGCGCGCGAAATTCCCGCCGGCGAGAAGGCTGGACGGCAATGACGCGGCCTCTGGACCTGCCCGCCATGCTGGGTCGCGCCTGGCGCCAATTCCGCGACCGGCGCGGCCGCTGGTTCGACATGGCGATCGTGCCGCTGATCTGGCTGCTGGCGCTCGACATGCTGCTGCTGCCCGCCCCGGCCGAAATGGCGGTCATGACCACCGGTACGATCGAGCGCGGCGAAGCCATGTCGCTGGTCGGCTCGGTGCTGCTCTACATGCTGCTGTCGCTGGTCGTCTGGGCCATGTTCGCCGCCGCCTGGCTGCGCGACTGCCTTGCCGCGCACGCCGGCTCCGGCGCCATTGCGGGCCTGTCGTGGTCGTCGTCGGAAGGCCGCGTGCTGGGTGGCGCGATCAGGCTCCTGCTAATGCTGCTGGCCGGCTTCATGATCAGCGTCATGGTGCTTGGCTCGGCCGCCTTCGGCGGCGGCATGACGCCGGGCGGCGCGCTGTCGATCGGCGTCGTCGCCCTGTTCGGCATGGCGCCGCTTCTGGCGCGCTCCAGCCTGATCCTGCCCGCCGCCGCGCTGGGCGAGGATTCCAGCCTCGGACGTTCGTGGCGGCTGACCCAGGGCAATGCGTTGCGCCTGCTGGCGCTGCTGCTGGCGCTGGTCGTGGCGGGCTACGTCGTCACCTTCGTTGCCGGCAGCCTCACCGGCGGAATTCTGCGCGGCCTGTTTGGCGCGCCGCTGACCATCGGACCGCGCCTGGTGTTGCATCTGGCGGTCAATCTCGCCTCGTTCGCCGTCAGCGCCTTCGTGCTCGCAGTACTTGCCGCCTGCTATCGCCAGCTCGCCGGCGGCGCGCTGGTCGCGGTCGATCCCGGCCGCACCGGCTAAAGCAGATCGCGCAGCATCGCCACCAGCGGCACGTCGGCCGGCGGCATGGGATAGTCCTTCAAGTCGCCGATCCGCGCCCATTTCAACGCCTGGCCTTCCAGCGGGCGCGGCACGCCACGCCATTTGCGGCAGGCGAATAGCGGCATAAGCAGGTGGAAATCCTCGTAGGCGTGCGAGGCGAAGGCGATCGGCGCCAGGCAGCTCTCGCGCGTGTCGATGCCGAGCTCTTCCTTCAACTCGCGCACCAGCGCCCGCTCCGGCGTTTCGCCGGTCCCGACCTTGCCGCCGGGAAACTCCCACAGCCCGGCCATCGGCTTGCCCGGCGGCCGCTGGGCGATCAGCACGCGACCGTCGGCGTCGAGCAGCGCCACGGCGGCGACCAGCACCACGCGCCGTTCGCCCACCTGTTCCGGCTGCCCCGGGCAGGACTCGAGCGGATCCTCGGCCTCCGCCGCCGCCATGCCGGATCAGCTCCGGTAGCTGCCGTTGATGTCGATGTAGCGATGCGTCAGATCGCAGGTCCACACCGTCGCCTTGCCGCGGCCGAGGCCGAGGTCGACGGCGATGTCGATGTACTGGCCCTTCATGTGGCTGGCGACCGGCGTCTCGTCGTAGCCCGGCACCAGCTGGCCCTTGTCGGTGATCTTGATGCCGCCCATGGAGATACCGAGCCTGTCGCGGTCGGCTTTCTCGCCCGACTTGCCGATCGCCATGACGATGCGCCCCCAGTTGGCGTCCTCGCCGGCGATGGCGGTCTTGACCAGCGGCGAATTGGCGATCGCCAGGCCGATCTTGCGCGCCGCCGCCACCGAGGTGGCGCCGGTCACGGTGACGGTGACGAACTTGGTGGCGCCCTCGCCGTCGCGCACGATCTGCTGCGCCAGATCGACCATCAGCGCTTCCAGCGCTCGGCGGAAATCGGCCAGATGCGGATCGTCGCTCTCGCTGACCTTCTGGTGCTTGGCCGTTCCGGTCGCGGCGAGCAGGAAGGTGTCGCTGGTCGAGGTATCGCTGTCGACCGTGATGCAGTTGAACGACTTGTCGGTCGCGGCCTTCAAGATGTCCTGCAGCACCTTGGGCGGGATCTTGGCGTCGGTGAAGGCGAAGCCCAGCATGGTCGCCATGTCGGGCGCGATCATGCCGGAGCCCTTGGCGAAGCCGTTGATGGTCACGACCGCATCGCCGATCTTGGTCTGGCGCGTGGCGACCTTGGGGAAGGTGTCGGTCGTCATGATGGCGCGCGCCGCCGCCATCCAGCCGTCGGCGCGCAGCAGCTTGGCGAGCTTAGGGACGGCGGCGACGATCTTTTCGGTCGTCATCGGCTGGCCGATGACCCCGGTCGAGGCCATGAACACCTCGTTGCGGCTGCAGCCGATGGTCTGCGCCACCGCCCGGGTGCTTTCGTCGACGCTTCTGTCGCCCAGCTTGCCGGTGAAGGCGTTGGCGTTGCCGGCATTGGCGATGATGGCCCGCACCTTGCCGCGCGCCAGGTTCTTGCGGCACCACTCGACCGGCGCCGACGCCGTCTTGGATCGGGTCAGCACGCCGGCGATGACGCTGCCCGGCGCCAGCGTCGCCAGCATCAGGTCGTCGCGGCCCTGGTAGCGCAGGCCGGCGCCGTAGGCGCCGATCATCACGCCGTCGATCGGCGGCAGCGTCGGATAGGTGTTGGGAGCGAGAGGCGAAACGATGGTCTTGCCGCTCATGGCGGGGCACCGTGGATGGTTTGGCGTTGCCGGGTCGGCGCGGGCGGGGATTCCGCCCGCGCGCCCCTTCTTACTTCTTCTCTTCGGCCGGCTTCTTGTCGTCGGTGATCTTCGAGCCGTCGAGATTGAAGCGCTCGATCTTGGCCTTGCCGCGCATCTCGTCGATCATCGCCGCACCGATCTCGCGCTCCATCTGGACCCGCAGATCCTCCTCCATGTCCTCGAAGGTCGGCGGCTTGGCCGGACGGCGATCCTCCAGCTTGATGACGTGGAAGCCGAACTGCGTCTTGACCGGCGCGGTCGAGACTTCGCCCTTCTTCAGCGCGAAGGCGGCATCGGCGAACTCGCTCACCATGTCGCCCTTCTTGAACCAGCCCAGTTCGCCGCCCTGCGAGCCGGACCCGGTGTCGGTCGACTTCTCCTTGGCGATCTTGGCGAAATCTCCGCCTTTCTTGAGTTCGGCGATGATCGCCTTGGCCTCGTCCTCGGTCTTCACGAGGATGTGACGGGCGTTCACTTCCTCTTCCGGCGGCAGCGAGGCGATCTGCTGGTCGTAGCGGGCGCGCAGAGCCGCCGGCGTGATCTTCTTGCCGATTTCCTTCTGCTCGTAGGCGTCCTGGATCAGCCGGTCCTCGATCATCGCCATGCGGCGCTTGACCTCGGGATCGTTCTGCAGGTTCTGCTTGCGGCCCTCGCTGGCCAGGATCTTGGTGTTGATCACCTGGTCGAGCAGCGCGGGGAAAATGAGCTGCAGCGGCATCTGGCGGTATTGCGGCGGCAGGCTGGCGGCCATCATCTCGACTTCCGAGCGCATGACCTTCTGGCCGTTGACGACGGCCACGACCACGTCGTCGGGCTGCTTGGCGCCGGCGGCGGGCTTCTGGTCCTGGGCCGTGGCGGTGTGGACGGCCATGCCGCCCAGCGGCAGCGCGGCCACGGCCAGCGCCGCGAGAGTGCGGCCAAACGACAGTTTCATGAACATCTCCTGGCTGACCCGGCCGGCGCCCACGCCGGCCCCGGGTTGGACGTGTTTAAGCACGGGCGCTTGGCCCGGCACAAGTGAGGTGGGGTCAAGCGGCTGAAATGCGAGGGAAAATCCGCGCAAATCGACGTGAGCCCGCGACCTTGGCGCAATTGACACTGGCGGACACTATCTCTATCTGTCCCCTACGTTCCGGCGCCGGCGTTGCCCGTTTTCGGCGCATTTCCCGAGGTTTTGATGCTTGGCGCCCTGACTCGCAGCCTGTTCGGTTCCTATAACGACAGAGTGGTAAAGCAGCTCAGGCGCAAGGTGCCGTCGATCGACGCGCTCGAGCCCGAGCTCGAGAAGCTGTCGGACGCCGAACTGGCCGCGCGCACGCCGGCGCTGCGCCAGCGCCTGGCCGACGGCGAAACCCTCGATGCGCTGCTGCCCGAGGCCTTCGCGACGGTGCGCGAGGCGGCCAAGCGCACGCTGGGCCAGCGGCATTTCCCGGTCCAGATGGTCGGCGGCATGGTGCTGCACCAGGGCCGCATCGCCGAGATGAAGACCGGCGAAGGCAAGACCCTCGTCTCGACCCTCGCCGCCTATCTCAACGCCCTGACCGGCAAGGGCGTGCATATCGTCACGGTCAACGACTACCTCGCCAAGCGCGACAGCGAGTGGATGGGCCAGATCTACCGCTTCCTCGGCATGACGGTGGGCTGCATCGTGCACGGGCTGAACGACGACGAGCGCCGTCGCGCCTATGCCTGCGACATTACCTACGGCACCAACAACGAGTTCGGCTTCGACTACCTGCGCGACAACATGAAGTACCGGCTGGACGACATGGTGCAGCGGCCCTTCAATTTCGCGATCGTCGACGAGGTCGATTCGATCCTGATCGACGAGGCGCGCACGCCGCTGATCATCTCCGGCCCGGCCGAGGATTCCTCCGAGCTCTACCGCGCCGTCGACGAGGTCATGCCGCTGCTCAAGGACGAGCATTTCGAGAAGGACGAGAAGCAGCGCGCCGTCACCTTCACCGAATCCGGCACCGAGTTCGTCGAGCAGCTGCTGAAGGAGCGCGGCCTGGTTCCGGCCGAATCGAGCCTCTACGACGTCGCCAACGTCTCGCTGGTGCACCACGCCAACCAGGCGCTGCGCGCCCACAAGCTGTTCTCCCGCGACGTCGACTACATCGTCAAGGACAACAAGATCGTCATCATCGACGAGTTCACCGGCCGCATGATGGAAGGCCGCCGCTACTCGGAGGGCCTGCACCAGGCGCTCGAGGCCAAGGAGCACGTCGAGATCCAGCGCGAGAACCAGACGCTGGCCTCGATCACCTTCCAGAACTATTTCCGCATGTATCCCAAGCTGTCGGGCATGACCGGCACGGCGATGACCGAGGCGGCCGAGTTCCAGGAGATCTACAATCTCGAAGTGGTCGAGATCCCGCCGAACCTGACGGTGGCCCGCATCGACCACGACGACGAGGTCTACCGCACCGCGCAGGAGAAGGCCGAGGCCATCGTGGCGCTGGTCGACGAATGCCGGGCGCGCCAGCAGCCGGTGCTGGTCGGCACCGTGTCGATCGAGAAATCCGACGCTCTGTCGAACGAAATGAAGAAGCGCGGCATTCCGCATCAGGTGCTGAACGCGCGCTACCACGAGCAGGAAGCCTACATCATCGCCCAGGCCGGCCGGCCCGGCGCCATCACCATCGCCACCAACATGGCCGGCCGCGGCACCGACATCCAGCTCGGCGGCA
>JBDZUM010000169.1:0-5566 GCA_040255215.1 Rhodospirillaceae bacterium | reverse complement strand
GAGCTGCCGGCCTCCATCACCATGCCGCGGCGGTTGAAGATGAAACCGATCTTCGCTTCGCTCGACATCATGCGGATGTCCATCGGCAGGCACATGGTGATGCCGACCCCGACGGCGATGCCGTTGATGGCGGCGATCACCGGTTTGCGGCAGTCGTGGATCGACTTGGTGATGGAAGGCCGCGCGCCGCCCTTGGCGTCTTGCTTGCCCCAGACGGCGAAGCCCTCGGCGCCGGCGGAAATGTCGGCGCCGGCGCAGAAGCCGCGGCCGGCGCCGGTGACGACGATGACGCGCACCGCGTCGTTGGTATTGGCGTCGGTGAACATGGCGATCATGTCGTTCTGCAGCGGCGGGTTGAAGGCGTTGAGTTTGTCCGGCCGGTTCATGGTCACGGTCAGCACGCCGTCGCTGAGTTCGGTGATGAGGTTCTCGTAGGTGGGGGCTGCGGTCATTGGGTTACTCGCTATTGTCGGGCGTGGAAATGGAAAGACTCGTCATCCCGGGCGGAGCGCAGCGGAGACCCGGGACCCATGACGCTGTCTGCACGGGGCGACGGCCGTTCGTGGCGTGGTCCGTGCGCGTTTGCGGCGTCGTTATGGGTCCCGGCTCTGCGCCGCTGCGCGGCTTGGCCGGGATGACGTAAGAGGGAGGCCGGGAGAGGGGCCAAGGGAGAGGGTGCCTGCTCGTCATAGGCGCCGGCAGCATTGCTGGCATCTATTTGCCGAACTCGACGCAGATCTTGCCGAAATGGGTGGCGGCCTGCATGGCCTTGAGCGCGTCGCGGACCTGGGAGACCGGCAGCACCTTGTCGATGACCGGCTTCATGCCGTGCTCGGCGATGGCCTTGTTCATCGCCTCGAACTGGGCGCGCGAGCCGACCGAGATGCCGATGACGCGCAAATTCTTGCCGAAGATGACGTTGACCAGCACCTCCTGCTTGACGCCGGTGAGCAGGCCAATGACGACGATGGTGCCGCCGACGCGAGCGCAGGACAGCGACTGGTTGAGCGTTCCCGCACCGCCGACCTCGACGACGATGTCGACGCCCTGGCCGCCGGTCGCCTGCATCGCGGCCTTGGCCCATTCTGGCGTGGTGCGGTAGTTGATGGTGGCGTCGGCGCCGAGTTGCCTGGCGCGCTCGAGCTTCTCGTCGCTGCTGGAGGTGACGACGACCTTGGCGCCCAGCATCTTGGCGAATTGCAGGGCGAAGATGGAAACGCCGCCGGTGCCCTGCACCAGCACCCAGTCACCGGCCTTGATGCGGCCCTCGTCGACCAGCGCCCGCCAGGCGGTGATGGCGGCGCAGGGCAGGGTGGAGGCTTCAAGGTAGGAGAGATGGGCGGGTATCGGCGTCACCGCCTCGGCGTCGAGCACCATGAATTCCTGCAACGTGCCGGGCGCGGAGCCGCCCAGCGCCTGCATGCGGCCATAGGCGCTCGGTCCGCCGTCGATCCAGCCGGGAAGAAGATCGGGCAGACGCGATCGCCTTTCTTCACTCGCGTCACGCCGTCGCCAATCTCGACGATCTCGCCGGCGCCGTCGGAGAAGGGGATCAGCGGCAGCTTGGCGCCGCCCTTGCCCGTCACGGTCAGCAGGTCGCGATAGTTCAGCGAGCAGGCCTTGATGGCGACGACGACCTGGCCGGGGCCGGCTTTCGGCTTCTCGCGCTCGACCTCGACCAGATTGTCGATGCCCCAGTCCTTTTCGATTTCGTAGGCTTTCATGGCGACTCCGATAGCGGCGCTGTTGTCCGGGGTGACGGCTTCAGCCTAATGTATGAACGAGCGTTCAGGAAGAACGGCGCGGTAAAACAGTGCGGTTTCCGCACGGCAGAACGGGGAGAAGCGTTTCCATGTGGCAGCCCAATGCGCTGTCCGGCGTCAAGGTGCTGGATTTCACGCAGTTCATCGCCGGTCCGGTCGTCACGCGGCTGATGGCCGAGCTGGGTGCGGAGGTCATCAAGGTCGAGCTGGCGCCCGACGGCGACAACGCGCGCAAGCTGCCCAACTTCAAGGATGGGCGCAGCGCCTATTTCATCCAGCACAATCTCGGCAAGAAGAGCCTGTGCCTCGACATCGCCAAACCGGAGGCGAGGGAACTGCTGCTGAAGCTGGTGGAGAAGACGGACGTCATCGTCGAGAATTTCTCGCCGGGCATCATCGGCCGCTTCGGTTTCGGCTGGGACGTGGTGAAACAGCGCAATCCCTGGGCGATCATGTGCTCGATCTCGGCCTTCGGACAGACCGGCGAGCTGTCGCGGCTGCGCGGCTTCGATTTCATCGCGCAATCCTATTCCGGCGTCACCTCGGTGATCGGCGAGCCCGACAAGGCGCCATCGGTGCCGGGCGTGGCGATGGGCGATGTCGGCACCGGGCTGCTGGCCTACGGCGCCATCCTCACCGCGCTGTACAATCGCGCCAAGCCGGGCGGCACCGGCCAGTTCCTCGACATCGCGCTGATCGATTTCTACATGCAGTGCCACGAGATCAACGTGCAGATGGTGTCGACCTCGGGTGGCGCGATCGTGCCCGGCCGCACCGGCTCGCAGCACAACGTGGTGTGCCCGTTCGGCCTGTTCCCGACCAGCGACGGCGGCTACGTGATGATCACCTGTCTCGGCGAGCACTGGCGTCTGCTGTGCAAGGCGATGGGGCGCGCCGAACTGGCCGACGATCCGCGCTACGTCGACAACGCCGCCCGCATGAAGCACCAGGCCGAGGTGGTGGGCATGGTGACGGCGTGGACCTCGGGTCTCACTCTGGCGCAGGTGCTGGACGCGCTCGACAAGGGCAAGGTGCCGGCGGCGCCGATGCTGAGCGTCGACCAGGCGATGAAGGAGCCGCATCTGCTGGAACGCCGCACGGTGCGGACCATCGAGGACCCGGTGTTCGGCTCGTTCCAGGTGCCGGGCATGCCGCTGCGCTTCTCGGCGTTTCCGTTGCGCGATCCCGGCATGGCGCCGTTCCTCGGCCAGCACAATGCAGAGCTGCTGGGCGAGATCGGCGTCGATGCGGCGCAGGTGAAGGCGCTGACGGAAGGCGGCGTGCTGGTGGAGAAGCGGGTTTAGCGGGAAGCGATCTGGCGCTCCGCCTTTTTTTCTGTCATCCCGGCCGTAGCCCGCAGGGCGGAGAGCCGGGACCCATAACGCCATCGGTAATGGCGCGCTTCGTTGGAACCCGCATTATGGGTCCCGGGTCTCGCTGCGCTCGCCCGGGATGACAAGTCTAGTTGTATGGCCGGCGATGCGCCGGCCATACCGCGCTACGCCGTCAGCGGCTTGAGGCGGCTTTCGATGATCTTGCGGCCTTCGCTGATGAAGCGGTCGATCAGTTCCTTGCAGGACGGGATGTCGTGGATCAGGCCCTGCACCATGCCGGCCGACCAGACGCCGTGATCGAGATCGCCGGTTTCGTAGACGACCTTGCCGCGCACGCCGGCGACGAAGGGACCGATCTCCTGGATGGTCTTGCCCTCGCGCTCCATCTCCAGCACCTGCTTGGAAATCGAGTTGCGGGCGATGCGCGAGGTGTTGCGCATGGTGCGGAAGATCAGGTCGGTTTCGCGCTCGTCGGCCTCGACGATGCGGCGCTTCACGTTGTCGTGGATCGGCGCCTCCTTCGTGGCCATGAAGCGGGTGCCCATGTTGACGGCGTCGGCGCCCAGCGCCAGGGCGGCGACGAACTGGCGCGGATCGCCGATGCCGCCCGAAGCGATCATCGGAATGGAGATCTTGTCGCGCGCCGCCGGCAGCAGCACCAGGTTGGGCACGTCGTCCTCGCCGGGATGGCCGGCGCATTCGAAGCCGTCCATCGAAATGGCGTCGACGCCGATCTTCTGCGCCTTCACGCCATGGCGCACGGCGGTGCATTTGTGCACGACCTTGATGCCGTTCTGCTTCAGCTTGGGCAGGAACGGCTCGGGGTTGTTGCCGGCGGTCTCGACGATCTTGACGCCCGAATCGATGATGGCGTCGATGTACTCGCCGTAGGGGCGCGGCACCAGGGTCGGCAGGATGGTGAGGTTGACGCCGAACGGCTTGGAGGTGAGCGTGCGCGCCTTGGCGATCTCCTTGCGCAGATCGTCGGGCGTCGGCTGGGTCAGGGCGGTGATGATGCCAAGCCCGCCGGCCTCGGACACGGCGGCGGCCAGCACGGCGTGGCCGACCCACTGCATGCCGCCCTGCACGATCGGGTATTCGATGCCGACCAGGTCGGTGAAAGCCGTCTTGAACATGTCGCCTCCTGAAGGTTTTCGGCCCCCTTCATAGCCCAGCGGCGGCGGCGGCCAAAGTGCCGCGTGACGGGCCGCGAGGACGCTTCCGGCAGGCGAAACGCCGGCGTCGCTGGCGTTGCTGCGGGCCTGCGCTATGCTGGCGGCAATGGATCAACGGAGGAAGACGATGACCGACGAGCTGCTGAGCAAGACGAAGGACGGGGTTCTGGTGCTGACCATGAACCGGCCCGACGCGATGAACGCGCTGACCCCGACCATGATGCAGGCGCAGCTCGACGCGCTGTCGGAAGCGGCGGCGGACCCCGAGATCGGTTGCGTGGTGCTGACCGGCGCCGGCCGCGCCTTCTGCGCCGGCGGCGACGTCAAGTCGATGGCGGCAGGCAAGCGCGCCGGCACCTTGGAGGAGAAGGCGCAGGATCTGCGCCGGCGCATGGAAGTCTCGCGGCTGCTGCACGAGATGCCCAAGCCGACCATCGCCATGCTGAACGGCGTGGCGGCCGGCGCGGGCCTGTCGATGGCGCTGGCCTGCGACATGCGGGTGGCGGGCAAGAGCGCGCGCATGACGACGGCGTTCGCGAAGGTCGGCGTCTCGGGCGATTTCGCCGGGCATTACTTCCTGCATCGCATGGTCGGCACGGCCAAGGCGCGCGAGCTCTATTTCACCGCCGAGGTGCTGGGCATCGACAGGATCGAGGCGATGGGGCTGGTCAACCGGGTGGTCGCCGACGACCAGCTCGAAGCGGAGACGATGAAGCTGGCGACGCAGCTGGCGGGCGGTCCGCGCGTCGCCTGGGGCTACATGAAGCGCAACATGAAGGCGGCCGAGGAAGGCACGCTGGCCGAGATCATGGACCTGGAAGCCTGGGGCATGATGCGCTGCTTCGAGACCGAGGATCACAAGGAAGCGGCCAAGGCCTTCGTCGAGAAGCGCGCGCCGGCGTTCAAGGGTCGCTAGAGGAGGATCGCTGAAAATGCGCCTGCGCCAGATCGCCTTCGTGGCCAAGGATCTCGCGGCGACGACGGACGAATTGTGC
This sequence comes from Rhodospirillaceae bacterium, assembly GCA_040255215.1. Classification (GTDB taxonomy): domain Bacteria; phylum Pseudomonadota; class Alphaproteobacteria; order Reyranellales; family JAQSWP01; genus JAQSWP01. Next base: position 299 of record JBDZUM010000169.1, on the reverse strand, counting down.
TCGGTGCTGGGGCTGGAGGTCGCCTATCGCGACCCCGGCGTCGGCAAATGGGGGCTGGAGAACGTCGTCGTGCCGATCGGCGGCGATTTCCTCGAGATCGTGTCGCCCAAGGAGCCCAACACCTCGGCCGGCCGCTATCTCGAGCGCCGCAGGGGCGATGGCGGCTACATGGTGATATTGCAGGTGCCGGACGCGCTGCATTTCCGCCGAAGCCTCAAGGAGGCGGGCGTGCGGGCGGTGGCGATGCGCGACCAGCGCGACTACACCTACACGCATTTCCACCCGGCCGATGTCGGCGG
>JBDZUM010000038.1:16182-30778 GCA_040255215.1 Rhodospirillaceae bacterium | reverse complement strand
CCGGCCGATCGTCTGGGAGCTGCTGCTGTTCGTGCTGATCTTCGTCGTCGTCATGCTGGTCGGCGGCGCCATCCTGGCGGCGATGGGCGACGTCGCCTTCGGTCCCAAGTTCGGCGACGCGTTCCGCCGCGGCCTGCCCGATCCGGACCAGCCGGCCGAGGCGTGGTTCTATCTCGGCACCTTCGCGCTGTTCTACCTGGCGCTGATCGGCGCCATCGTGCTGGCGATGCTGCCGCATGGCGCGCGCTGGCAGCGGGCGCTGGGACTGCTGCCGGCGACGTGGAAGTGGTTCGTGTTCGGCACCATCGCCGTCGTGATCCTGTCGCAGGCCTGCGACGCGCTGCTGCTGCCGTTCCTGCGCGACGTGATGGCGATCGGCGGCGACGAATTGCAGATCGTGCTGCTGATCCGCGCGCTGACCGCATCGTTCCCGCTGGCGGTCGGCGCGGTGGTCGTGCTGGCGGTGCTGGCGCCGCTGGCCGAGGAGTTCTTCTTCCGCGGCCTGCTCTATGGCTGGCTGCGCGGTTTCATGCCGTTCTGGCTCACCGCGCTGATCACGTCGGTGCTGTTCGGCCTGGCGCATGGCGAGATCGCCCACGCCATCGCCGCCGGCATTCTCGGCCTGGCGCTGGCTTACATCCGCGAACGCTCCGGCTCGCTGTGGCCGCCCATCGCGGCGCATGTCGTCAACAACCTGATCGCCGTGGCGTCGGTGCCGCTGGGGATGTAGGGGCGGGCAAGACGAGGCTTGTCCCCTTTCCTGTCATGTCGAGCAGCGCGAGACATCTTTTTGCGGTTCGGCGAGAGCATGCCGGGTGGAGAGGCCAAAAGATTCCTCGCTGCGCTCGGAATGACATGGAAAAATAAACCATGAGTCTCACCGACGGCCTCGTCGTCTGCACTGCGGGCGATGCGGGGTATTTCGAGCTTCTGTCGAACTGCGTGCGCTCGATCGCCGAGCGGCCGCAAGGCGCGCGCGTGCGGCTGTGCGTGCTCGATCTCGGACTGGACGACGCGCAGCGCGACTGGCTCAAGGCGCGCAAAGTCGAGATCGCCGAACCGGGCTGGGACATCGACGGCACGGAGCATCTGCCGGCGCATTACCGGGCGCTGACGGCGCGGCCCTTCCTGCCGAAATACTTTCCCGGCGGCGACATCTATATGTGGATCGACGCCGACGCCTGGGTGCAGGACTGGGAAGCGGTCGAGCTCTACGCGCGCGCCGCTGCCGACGGCTCGTTCGCCTGCACGCCCGAGCTTGACCGCTCCTATCGCGGGCTGTTCGAGGCGTGGGACGAATATCACGGCGTCATCGAGGCCTCGTACCGGGCGGCGTTCGGCGAGGCGGTCGCGCGCGACCTGATCCGCTTTCCGCTGCTCAATTCCGGCGCCTTTGCGTTGAAGGCGAACTCGCCGTCATGGCGGCTATGGGCCGAAGCGATCGGCGAGGGCTTCGCGCGCACCGACGAATTCCTCACCGAGCAGGCGGCGTTCAATCTCTGCGTCTACCGGCGCGGGCTTAGAGCGCATTTCCTGCCGAGCTGGTGCAACTGGGCGGTGCATCATGCGATGCCGTGGTGGGACGCCGCCGCGCACTGCTTCGTCGAGCCGCGCCTGCCGCATCGCAAGCTCGGGATTTTGCACCTGACGATCTACACCAAGCGCGAAAAGACCCTGCCGATCCGGCAGGTGGGCGGGGAATGGGATGGACAGGTCAGGGATATGGCGGTGAGGTTTGAGTAGGGGAACTAAGGTCGGGGGGACAAATGACGGTCGAAGTTGCGTCCGATTCCAGGAAATGGCAAACGCCGGCTCCGGGGTGGGCCGATATCGGCCGATTCTTTGTCGCGTACTTCATCGTCCGATCCGTTCTGTCGCTTTGCTTCGGCCTGGCCGTCGTCGCAGTCGCCTCGGGTGGCATTGCGAGTGATCCGAATTTCCTGCTGCCTTTCTACGCCGCCCGTCACCAATTGTTCAGCGAGATTGTCGGACTTGCGGTGGGCCTGTTCATCGTTGCGCGTTTCAACCAAGGCGGGTTACCGATGCTTGGGATAGTCGGAACCAGACCGATCTGGTTCACGGCGGGCTTCGCCCTTTGGGGTGTTCTGCTTGCAATCCTGGTTTGGGGATTTCCCTGGTTTGCGAACCTGCCACCGTCGAACGGCTTCATCGTCGGCCTGCAGCAGTTGTTGAGTGCCGAAGTCAGCCTCATCGAACGCAAGATCAACGTTTCGCCAAATCACATCATCGCCGCGACGCTAAACGTCACCATTGCCGTTCTGACGACGATCGTTGCGAGTGGTTTGCTGTTTCGCACTTTGCAAACCGTCTTTTCGCTTCATTGGGCGGCCATCGGCGCGACGCTTACCTATGGCATTGGCGTAACGGTCTTCCTTATCGGAACCGACGGTGCGCTGCCAGCCGTACTGATCGCATCCCTTGGGACGCTGCTTAATTGCTATCTCGTTGCCAGCAGCAGATCCGTTCTGCCGGCGGCGTGTGGCGCGGCAATGTTCGCGGGCGTGGCGACCATTTATGCGGCGGTATGATAGGCATGGCTGCATGGGCAGGTCGGGGATAGGCGGGTGAGGTTTGGGTACGGGAAGATCGTCAGGGGGCGACCAAAGCAATGAACAACGGGAGCGAAGGAACGCCAGCAAGCGCAGACCGATCATCGCCATTTGGCTGGATCGATCTCGGCAGATTCTTCATCTTCCTCGCCGCGTTCGAACTCTTGTTCGGGGGCTTAGCAAGCATCGGCTTTACTGCCGCCGTGAACAATCCGGAGATGATGCTGACCGATCTAGCCGCACTCATCGTTCCACTTCCAATATTTTTCTCGCTTTATTTTTCACTGCGTCCTCGCGGGCGAGCCGCCTGGATGCATCTTGGCTTTCGAGGATGTCGACTTCAGTGGATCGCAGCGTCAGCTCTTGGATGGACGGCGATCGTTGTAATTTGTATTCACGTACTGGCGCCCCTCGGCGCTCAAGCGTTTCCCGACCGCGGCCTCTTTCAAGGCGTGTTCCATGACAGGCAACCGCCAATCTATGGCGGATTGTCGTCTTTATCCTTGGCGAAACTTTTGCTGCCGCTTGGCATTGTGGTCTCCGCTGAGATTGCCTATCGCGGCCTGGTTCTGAATGCCCTGTTAAACGCTTGGAGTGCAAGGTTCGCGCTTCCAATGACAGTCTTGCTTTCGGCGACATGGGGAACCTTCCATTCCGGCGTCGGCGTGGTTGCCGGGCTGGCCGTTGGATTGTTCGGCGCGATACTGAACGGATGGCTGATGATACGAACGCGTTCGATTTGGCCAGGACTGATCGGAGTGATCGGTTTCGTTGTCTATTTTTGGTTGTTTCTCGATCGTCCGTGACGAACTGAATCAACGCTTAAGGGTGGCGACGCATGACCTGGTTCGCGGCTCACATCCTCATTGCCATGTCGAAGACGAGCGAGCCGGATGGTCCGTTCACGGTCTGGGAGAACGTCGTTCTGCTGGAAGCCGGCGACGCGGCTGCCGCCCTTGAAATGGCGCAGGCGCGCGGCAGAGCGGATGCGTCGGCCGACGACTCTCTTACGGTCGACGACCAGCCGGCACGCAGCCAGTTCGCCGGCGTTCGCAAGCTCATCAACATCAGCAATCCCGAACCGCTCGATCCGGATGGCGACCGGCCTGTCAGCGGGACGGAGATTACGTATTCGGAGTTTCTGGTCGAGGGACGGGACGGGCTGGCGAAGCTGGCTGATGGGGAAAGCGTAGTCGTCGACTACGTTGATTGAGGGGAAAAATGACGGATATCGCAACCGACGCCGCACGCGTCGACGGACCGAGGCAGGCGCTCGGGTGGACCGAGCTCGGGTTCTTTTTCGTGTTCATGGGAATCGCGACTTTCGCAGCTGCCACAATCAGCCAGGGGCTGCAGATTCTGTTGATGTCGTTTACGACGATGTCTACTCCGGATCGCGTATCGATCCTTCTGGGGTTGAACTCGTTGCGCCTCGCGCTGACGGCGGCGGCGATGCTGATCGGCATCTATTTCGCCATGCGCCGATTTCCCGATGCATTGCGGACGCTCGGCATCAGGCAGGCTGACCCGGACTGGTACATGGTCGCAGCGTTCGGCTGGACCGCGATCGTCGGACTGGGCGGCTACGGCCTTGGCGCGCTGGGGCAGGAGATTTTTGGATCGGGCATGATGTTCGGCACACCAAATCGGCCTGGCGGATCCACTAGCTCGAATCTGACAGCACTGGACCGAATCATCTTCGGCACGGGATTCGTCATTGTGGCGACAACGACGGAAGTAGCGTATCGCGGCCTCCTGTTCGGCGCGCTGCGCAATGTCTGGGGCGCCAGGCGGGCGGCTGTGGCTGCCGCAGTTCTAGGTACCAGCTTGGTAACGGTGGTCGGGCTGCAATGGGGGATGGCGCCGACGATCGCAGTGTCAATCGCCGGCAGCCTGTTCAATTGCTGGCTGGCAGTGCGCGCGCAATCAATCCTTCCGGGGACAGTTGCGCTGGTCATTGCCGCTGTCGCAGTCCTTGCGATTACGGGCACGCGATAGAAGTTCAGCAGCCCACACCCTTCGCCCTTCGACAAGCTCAGGGTGAAGGGTGTGGGGGAAGCGGCGATCCGAGTTGAAAGACACCCTCATCCGGCCTTCGGCCACCCTTCGACGGCGCTCAGGGCAGGCTCTTCTCCCGCAGGCGGGAGAAGGGCCAAACAGGAGGCATTCGTCGTGTTCCCGATCCTTCGAGACGCGCCCCTTCGTGGCGCTCCTCATCCTTCGACGGGCTCAGGATGAGGGGAGTGTGTGGGGCGAACGGCGGTGAGAGCCCCCTCACCTTAGTCCTCTCCCCGTTGGGGAGAGGAGACATGAAAGTTACGCGAACGCCTTCGCGCCCAGCCGGCCCAGTTCCTCGTCCTGTTCCGGGGTGCCGCCGGATTCGCCCAGCGCGCCGAGTACGGTGCCGTCGTCGGCGCGCAGGAGGATGCCGCCCCAGACAGGGGTGAAGCGGGGGTCGCCGAACCAGGAGATTTCGCGGCGGTCGTCGCCCAGGCTCATGTCGAACATGCGGTCCTTGAGCGTTTTCGTGTCGCGCTGCCATTTGACCGCCGTGTAGCCCTTGTTGACGGCCATGCGCGAGTTGAGCGCGGAGCCGCCATCCATGCGCTTGAGGCAGACGATCTCGCCGCCGGCATCGACCACGGCGGCGGCCATGACCAGCTTGCGATTGGCGGCTTCCTTCAGGATCGCGTCGACGATCGCTTCGGCGGCGGCGAGGGTGAGTTTGGCGGGCATGGGTCCTCCGGTTGGTTTTGGGGAGGAGTGTAGCCGATCCTTCGGGGGGCGCCCCTGTGGGGCGTTCCTCATCCTTCGACGGGCTCAGGATGAGGAGGATTGTGATTGTGGGGCGAGCGTCAATGAAAGCCCCCTCACCCCGGATCATGTCCGGGGCAGGCTCTCAGTCCTCTCCCCGTTGGGGAGAGGAGGCATGAAGGCAGTGCGGCGCTAGAGCAGCGGGCCGAAGAAGCCGATCATGCGGGTGATGCGGCCGGCCTCGAGCGTGGCGACATCGAGGCCTTCGACGACGATGGTGCGGTCGGGGTTGATGCGCTTCCAGTTGAAGCGCAGCGTGTCGTGATGGGCGTCGATGCCGCTCGTCATGACGATGCGCGAGCCGGGGCGGCGGGCCTGGACCCTGAAGATATGCGCCACCAGCTCGCCGGCGCCGACGACGTGCACGGTGGGATCGGTATAGGCGCCGCCTTCCGCCCAGCAGCGCGCCAGCATGGCGTGGCTCGTGGCCGGGTCGGGCGCGTTCCAGGCGGCGCAGTAATCCTCGATCAGGCGCTCGATGGTGGAGTCGCTCACGGGAGGCGCCGGTGGCGGGGCGGTGGCGGGGGCGTGGCGGGCGGCCGGGCGCTGTCGGCCTAGTCGGAATCCGGGCTGCTGCCGGAATCGGCCGAGTCGGGCAGTCCGGCCGGATCGGCGCCGCCGGCGGCGCGCTCGCGCTCGGCCTTGGCTGCCGCCTTCGCCTGCGCCTTGGCCTCGGCCTTGGCGGCCTTCTTCTCGGCCTTCAGCCGTTCGCGCTCGCGGCGCTCGAAATCGTAGTTGGGCGTGCGGGCCATGGCGGCCTCCCGAAACAATGCGATGCGGCGCCTGTTGTATCGCCAATTTCCCGCCCGGAACAGGGGGCGGGCAAAGGATTGTGGTAGCCGGATGCCGGCAGGGCGCTGGTGGGCGGCGCTGGCGGGCGGGACGGACTGGCAAGGCGGAGGGGCAAGGCGGAGGGGCGGTTGCGCGGCGTATGGCGGGGGCACATGCGGCGTTGTATAAATCGGCCAGCCGGTGCCTTCGGGCATCGCGTGCAAACGGCCGGCCGGTTGGGCCGGAACTCCATGGAAGGAAATCCCAAGATGCGCAGTTTGGTATTCGCGCTCGGGCTGATCGCGTCGGCATGCCTTGCCGGCGCCCAGGCCCAGGCCCAGCAATTCGTCTCGATCCTGACCGGCGGCACGGGTGGGGTGTACTACCCGGTCGGCGTGGCGCTGGCGACGCTCTACAGCAAGAACATGAAGGACGTGCAGGCGACGGCGCAGGCGACCAAGGGTTCGGTCGAGAACCTGCAGCGGCTGGGCAAGAACGACGCCGAAGTCGCCATCACGCTGGGCGACTCGCTGAGCTTCGCCTGGAACGGCAACGAGGAAGTGGGCTTCGCCAAGCCGGTGAAGAACCTGCGCGGCATGGCGGTGCTCTATTCCAACGTCATCCAGATCGTCGCCAGCAAGGAATCGGGCATCAAGTCGCTGTCCGACCTCAAGGGCAAGCGCATGAGCGTCGGCGCGCCGCGCTCGGGCACCGAGCTCAACACCCGCGCCGTGCTGGCCGCCGCCGGCATCGACTACAAGGATTTGGGCAAGGTCGAGTATCTCGACTTCAACCAGTCGGTCGAGCTGATCAAGAACCGCCAGCTCGACGTCACCTTGCAGTCGGTCGGCCTGGGCAACGCCGCCCTGCGCGACCTCGCCAACTCGGTCGACATCGTCGTCGTGCCGGTGTCGGCGGCGGAAGCGGCCAAGATCCCCGACAAGGCCTATTCGCCGGTCATGGTGCCGGCCAACACCTACAAGGGCCAGACCGAGGCCGTGCCGACCGTGGCCGTCGCCAACATCCTGGTGACGACCGAGAAGATGTCGACCGACGCGGTCTACCAGATGACCAAGCTGATGTTCGAGAACCTCGACACGCTGGCCGCCGCCCATACCGCCGCCAAGGGCATCAAGCTCGAGACGGCGCTGGCGGGCATGCCGATCCCGCTGCATCCCGGCGCGGAGAAATTCTACAAGGAGAAGGGCGTCCTCAAGTAGGACCGGCCCGACGACTGGAAGACGGAGGGCGCTGCCCTCCGTTTTCGCATCTGAAGGAAGACGAAGCCGGAACGGCGGTTGGGGCGGAACGACCATGACGATGAACGTCGACGACCAGATCGAGACGCACAATCCCGAAGGCGAGCAGCTCGCCAAGCTCGGCGAAACCACGATGCACGGGCTGAAGGGCATCGCGGTGCCGGTGATCTTCTGGATCGGCGTCGTGTTCTCGCTGTACCAGATCTACACCGCGGCCTATTCGCCGCTGTCGAGCCTGGTGATGCGCTCGCTGCACGTCGGCTTCCTGCTGCTGCTGGCCTTCCTGCTGCATCGCGCCACGCGCAACGCCGACCGCTCCTCGGTGCCGTGGTACGACTGGATTCTGGCCGGCACCGCCTTCGCGCTGTCGTTCTACCACTGGATCTTCGAAGTCGAGATCATCACCCGCCAGGGCGATCCGACCGAAACCGATTTCTGGGTCGGCGTCGTCGTGCTGGTGCTGCTGTTCGAGGCGGCGCGGCGCATCGTCGGGCTGGCGCTGCCGCTGATCTGCCTCGCCTTCATCGCCTACGCCTATTTCGGCCGCTCGATCCCCGCGCCCTTCATCCATCGCGGCTACGACGAGGTGCGCATCGTCGGCGAGCTCTATCTCGGCTTCGAGGGCATCTACGGCATCCCGACCCTGGTGTCGTCGACCTACGTGTTCCTGTTCATCCTGTTCGGCGCCTTCCTCGAGAAGGCCGGCATGATCGGGCTGTTCACCGACGTGTCGCTGGGCACGGTGGGCCACACGCGCGGCGGGCCGGCCAAGGTCTCGGTCATCACCTCGGGCCTGATGGGCACGATCAACGGCTCGGGCGTCGCCAACGTGGTGACGACGGGGCAGTTCACCATCCCGCTGATGATGCGCTTCGGCTATCGCCCGGCCTTCGCCGGCGCGGTCGAGGCGACCTCGTCGATGGGCGGGCAGATCATGCCGCCGGTGATGGGCGCGGTGGCGTTCATCATGGCCGAGACGATCGACATGCCCTATGTGCAGATCTGTCTCGCCGCCATCATCCCCGCCCTGCTCTACTACGCCACCGCCTTCTGGATGGTGCATCTGGAAGCCGGCCGGGCGGGCCTGCGCGGCATCCCGAAGGAGGAGCGGCCCGATCCGATCGCGGCCATAAAGAAGAAGTGGCATTTGCTGCTGCCGCTGGCCGCACTCGTCTACCTGCTGTTCTCCGGCTACACGCCGCTGTTCGCCGGCACGGTCGGGCTGGCGCTGACGGTGATCTTCATCCTCGGCGCCTCCAACGCAGGCCGCTTCGGCGCCTTCCCGCTGCGGGCGGCGTTCTGGGTGGTGATCGCGGTGGCGTCGGCCGCTCTCTTCGAGGTCAGCGGCATCACCGGGCTGTTCGTGGTCATCGGCGTGCTGATCGGCGCCTGCCTGCTGGCGGCCGGCACGCGCGCCACGCTCAGCATGTGCGTCAACGCGCTGTCGGACGGCGCGCGCCAGGCGCTGGGCGTCGGCATCGCCTGCGCCCTGGTCGGCGTCATCATCGGCGTGATGACGCTCACCGGCCTGGCCGGCACCTTCGCCCGCATCGTGCTCGACCTGGCCGGCGGCAGCCTGTTCCTGACCCTGCTGATGACCATGGTGATCTGCCTGATCCTGGGCATGGGCATTCCCACCATCCCCAACTACATCATCACCTCGACCATGGCGGCGCCGATCCTGCTGCAGATGGGCGTGCCGCTGATCGTCAGCCACATGTTCGTCTTCTATTTCGGCATCATGGCCGACCTGACGCCGCCAGTGGCGCTGGCCGCCTTCGCCGCCTCGGCCATCGCGCGCGAAAACGCCATGCGAATAGCCGTCATCGCAACCCGCATCGCCGTGGCCGGTTACGTCGTGCCGTTCATGGCGGTCTACGATCCGGCGCTGATGATGCAGACCGACAACCCGCTGGCGGTGATCTACATGGTGCTGAAGGCCGGCACCGGCATCACGTTATGGGGGGCGGCGGTGACGGGCTATTTCCTGGCGCCGATCAATCCGCTGGAGCGGATCTGGGCGTTCGGCGGCGCGGCCTTCCTGGTGGCGGCATTGCCGCTGACCGACGAGATCGGCTTCGCCGCGTCGGCCGCCTTCGTCATCTGGCACTGGTTGCGGGTGAAGCGCGCGCCGGCCGGCGCAAGAGCGCGCTGAAGCATTGGCCGGACATCCAGTGATCGACGCCCGCGTCCTCCTGGGATCGCTAAGCCGGCTCCTTGCGACGCTCGTCGTTCTGCTCTGGCCCCATGGCGGGACGTACGCTGACGACTATCGGAATCCTGCCTATGGCTATCTCGTTCCATTTTCCGCCGACGCGACGATCTGCCCGGCAGAAAACTTCCACGGCGCCGCCGTCTATTTCGAGCCACTCGATTGCGCCGCTCCGGGCGCCGTCGCCAGCCTGAAGATCTGGAACGAATGGATCATGGATCCGGAAATCGTCACTTCCGACCGTCTTGCGGCGGCGATCTGCGGGCAGAAGCCCGGGGCCGATTCCGACCTGAGCTTCGGCCCGCTCGCGATGTTCGAATGCGACGCGGTCCACCAGAATGGTCGGATGACTATCGTCGCCGGCGCACTCCGGCCCGGAAACGCGCCGGGCCAAACCCCTATCGGTTATGGGATATCGATCGAAGCGACGGCGAACGATCTCTCCCGGACGCGCGCCGCTGCCGCACGCCTGCTGCGCAGCGTCGTCCTGACGGAAGACCTCAGGCCCTAGGCGAACGGGTTCTTCTCGCCGGCCCAGTGGCGCTTGATGAGGGGGAGCTGGGCGAAGGAGAAGACCAGGGTCAGCGGCATGGCGCCGAACAGCTTGAAGCTGACCCAGAAATCCTCGGAGAAGAAGCGCCAGGTGATCTCGTTCAGCCCGGCCAGCACGATGAAGAAGCCGATCCAGCGCAGGGTGAGGATTTTCCAGCCGGCATCGTCGAGGCTGAGTGCGCTGCCGAACAGCAGCTTGAGGAAGTTGCGGCCCAGCAGCAGGCCGGCACTCAAGCCGCCGGCGAACAGCAGGTTGACGATGGTCGGCTTGACCTTGATGAAGAACGAATCGTCCAGCGCCAAAGTCAGCCCGCCGAAAGCCAGCACGAAGACGCCGCTGACCAGCGGCATGACCGGCAGGCGCTTTTCCAGATACCAGTTCAGCGGCAGCGCGATCGCCGTCGCGGCGATGAAGGCGGCGGTGCCGGTCATCAGTCCGTAGCGGGCGTTGACCAGGAAGAACACGATCAGCGGGCCGATCTCCAGCGCCGGACGGACCCAGGCTCTCATGACGCTTCCAGCCCCAAGAGGTTGCGGGCGTATTGCGCGGCGTCGAACGGGCGCAGATCGTCGATGCCCTCGCCGACGCCGATCGCCGCCACCGGCAGCTTGAACTTCTCCGCCAGCGCCACCAGCACGCCGCCGCGGGCGGTGCCGTCGAGCTTGGTCACCACCAGCCCGTCCACCGCAACCATGTCGCGGAAGATCTCGACCTGGCTGTGGGCGTTCTGGCCGACCGTGGCGTCGAGCACCAGCAGCACCGAATGCGGCGCGCTGTCGTCGAGCTTGCGCAGCACGCGCACGATCTTGGCCAGCTCCTGCATCAGGTCCTTTTTGTTCTGCAGCCGGCCGGCGGTGTCGATCAGCAGCACATCGCAATTCTCGGCTCGCGCCTTCTCCAGCGCCTCGAAGGCCAGCCCGGCGGGATCGGCGCCCTGCCTGCCGGCGACGATCGACGCCCCGGCGCGCTCGGCCCAGACCTTGAGCTGCTCGACGGCGGCGGCACGGAACGTGTCGCCGGCGGCCAACATGACCTTGTGGCCCTGGCCGCGCAGCAGATGCGCCAGCTTGCCGATGGTGGTGGTCTTGCCCGAACCGTTGACGCCGGTGACCAGCACGACATGCGGCCGGCGCGTCTTGTCGATCTCCAGCCCGCGCGCCACCGGCTGCAGGATGCCGGCGATATCGGCGGCGAAGCGCTCGCGCACCTCGAGCTCGCTGACGTCCTTGCCGAAACGGTCCTTCGCAAGACCGCCGACCAGCTTCTGCGCCACGGCGACGCCGATATCGGAGGCGATCAGCACTTCCTCGAGCTGGTCGAGCGTGGCCTGGTCGAGCTTGCGGGTGGTGAACAGGCCGGTGATGCCGCCGGCCAGCTTGCCGGCGCTGCGGCTGAGCCCGTCCTTCAGCCGCGACAGCCACGATTTCCTTTCGCTCATGCCGGCACGCCCGATCCGACGAAGACCCCACTGCCGGCACGCATCATTTTCGCGTCATCGCCCGGCCTGACCGGGCGTTCCATGGATACCCCGGTCGAGCCGGGGCATGACGGAAGAAAGGAAGAAGCCACCGACTTTCCATCGCCATTCATGCCAACAGCGACCGACATCTCTTCGCCGGCGAATGCTCCCTGTTCGTCATCGCCCGGCCTGACCGGGCGATCCATGGATGCCCCGGTCGAGCCGGGGCATGACGAAAAAAAGGAAGAAGCCACCGACTTTCCATCACCATCCATGCCAGCAGCGATCGACATTTCCTCGCCGGCGAATACTCCCTTTTCGTCATCGCCCGGCTTGACTGGGCGTTCCATGGATGCCCCGGTCGAGCCGGGGCATGACGAAAGAAAGGAAGAAGCCACCGACTTTCCATCACCATCCATGCCAGCAGCGATCGACATTTCCTCGCCGGCGAATACTCCCTTTTCGTCATCGCCCGGCTTGACCGGGCGATCCATGGGTGCCCCGGTCAAGCCGGGGCATGACGGGAGGGGGAAGGCCGCTGCAAGAGCGTCCCGCGATCGCCTCGCGCCGCTCATGCCAGCAGCGATCGGTCGAGAGTGCCGGCGAAGGAGGTCGCGACCGGGCCGGTCATCAGCACGTGGTTGTCGGGCAGCCATTCGATCTCTAGCGAGCCGCCATCGAGCACGATCTCGACCTTGCGGCCGGTAAGGCCGCGACGGGCGGCGGCGACGGCGGCGGCGCAGGCGCCCGAGCCGCAGGCCAAGGTGATGCCGGCCCCGCGCTCCCACATGCGCAAACGCAGCTTCGCGGGCGAGAGCACCTGGGCGATGCCGATATTGGCGCGCTGGGGAAACATCGCATGGCGCTCGAGCTGCGGACCCAGCGTCGGCAGGTCGATTTCCTGCGCGTCGGGCACGAAGAAGGTGGCGTGCGGGTTGCCCATGTTGGTCGCCACCGGATCCGAGAGCGGACCCAGCGAAACCGGCACGTGCAGCGTGTCGCAGGCCTCGCGCAGGGGGATCTCGCGCCAGTCGAGGCGGGCCTCGCCCATGTCGACGCTGATGCGGCGCGCGCCGCCCTCGTCCACCGCCTCGGCGTCGAGCAGCCCGGCCTGGGTTTCGATCACCGCGTGGCGCGCGGCCTTCTCGTCCATCAGCACGGCGGCGACGCAGCGCGTGGCATTGCCGCAGGCGCCGACTTCCGAACCGTCGGCGTTCAGAATGCGCATGAAGGCGTCGGCCAGGCCGTTGTTCGACTTCTCGATGACGATGAGCTGGTCGCAGCCGACGCCCGTATGGCGGTCGGACACGGCGCGCACCTGACTGTCGGACAGTTTCAGGCCGTGGGCGCGCGCGTCGATGACGACGAAATCGTTGCCCAGCCCGTGCATCTTGGTGAAAGGAACCCCGTTCATGGCCCGCTATATAAGGGGAGGCGGCCGGCAAATCCATTGCCGGTTTCGGGCGGCGCGGCGGCCCGCCGCCGCGATCCGCGCTGGCATCGGTCCTGGCTCGTCCCGGAGCGCCAGCCCTGGAAATTATCAAGCGCGATCAGATACCTACTGGCCAGAGCAGCCGAGCGCCCCGCGCAAGGCCTCGATCAGGGCGGCAGGATCGCCATGCGGCACCAGAACAAGGCCCGGCTGCGGCGGCAATCCGCACGCCGGGGTGGCGATCACGCGCCGGCCGCTGGCCAGCGCCGCGAGCAGCGTGCGCGGATTCTCCTCGGCGAAGGCGGGTTGCACCACGATCCGTGCCTGCAGCGGCGCGCCGCGCGCGACGGCGATGCCCGACCAGAAATCGGGCGTTTCGAGATCGCGCCCCGGCACGAGCATATCCAGTTTCAAGGCGCGGGCGGCCGCGCGCATTTCGTAGGCGCCCTTGCGGCCCAAGGTCGGGCCGACGAAGGCCACGCGATGGCTCGGGGCTGTCGTCGCGGCGGGCGGCATTTGCCATGGCAGCAACCGGGCTTTGCCGAACAACGCGGCGATCTCCGCATGGGGCGTGACGATGCGCTCGGCATAGTCCAGCGCCTCGCGCTCGGCCTCGACCAGATCGGCCGGGGCACGGAAGTCGCCAAGGGTCGGGCTGTCGGGATGCCGCGCTGCCGCCGCATCGAGACGGCCTTGCAGCAAGTCCATCGGCAGGCGGCTCATCAGCACCGTGACGCGACGCCCGCCCAGATCGCCGTTGCGCCACAGGAACGGCAGCAGCGATTGCGCCACCACAAGCTCGGCAGCTTCCGGCGGCAATCGCCGCGCCAGAGCCAGCGCCAGGCGTTCGGCATGTTTGAGCAAGGCGCGCTGCCGCGCCGCGCCCTGGTCGGCGAGGCGGCGGGATTCAAGGCTGCGGCGCAAGGTAACGAGCGGCGCGCTCAGCACCGAAGCGAAACCGTCGCGCGGCCAGGCGTAGCGCGCCCCCGTCATCGGCAGCGCCAGCACATCGCCCTGGCGTCGCTGCCGCGCGACATAGGCGGCGAATTCCGGCGTCGCGCCATCGACGATGAAGGCCGTGCGTTCGCTCGTCAGCGCTTGTGGCGCGATATGGCGGAAGCAATCGACCTCGTTGCAGGTGTCGCAGCTTTGCGCCGCGCGATCCTGCGGCGCGAAGACCGGCCGGTCGATCGCCAGCCGGTCGGGCGTCGGCGTCACCGCCTCGCGCGCCAGCAGCCGCACCTGCAGCTCGTGGCGATCGAGCCGCACCTGCAGTCGCAAATCGCGCGGCGCCTTGAAGCGCAGATCGACATAGTTCCACGCCACCGTCGCGTCGCGGCCGATGGCGGCCTGCGAACCCGGCACCACGCGCGAATGGGCGTGACGCTCGACGATCGCGCAGCCGGCTTGCAGCGCCACGTCGTAGAGCGCGTTGGACAGCTGGCACAGCCCGCCGCCGACGGCGGGCACCATGCAGCCCTGTTGCAGCATGCGGCCGGCGACATAGCCGCGGGCGCGCGAGGCGC
>JBDZUM010000038.1:0-16082 GCA_040255215.1 Rhodospirillaceae bacterium | reverse complement strand
TGGCCCGGATCGACTATTACTTTTCGCTGATTTCTCCCTGGACCTATCTCGGCTCGCGGCGGCTGGAGCAGATCGCGGCGCGGCACGGCGCCGGCATCCGGCCTTTGCCGGTCGATCTCGGTCGCGTCTTTCCCGTCTCGGGCGGATTGCCGCTGGCCAAGCGCGCGCCGCAGCGCCAGGCCTACCGGCTGGTCGAGCTGGCGCGCTGGCGCGATTTCCTCAAGGTGCCGCTCACCATCCACCCGCAATTCTTCCCGGCCAACGAGACCCAGGCGGCGGCGGCCGTCATCGCCACCCGGCTCGACCATGGCGACGCCAAGGCGGTCGAACTGGCGCATGCGATCATGCATGGCGTGTGGGCGGGCGAGAAGAACATCGCCGATCCGCAGACCCTGCGCGAGATCGTGGCCTCGGTCGGGCTCGATGCGGAAGCGACGATGAAACGGGCGCTGGATTCCGACATCGCCGCCACGCGCGACGCCGACACCGAGGCGGCGATCGCGCTCAACGTGTTCGGCGCGCCGACCTACGTGGTGGACGGCGAATTGTTCTGGGGCCAGGACCGGCTGGACTTCGTCGACCGCAAGCTGGGAGGCGGCAAGTGAGCGACGATAAGCGCGAGAAGAGCGAGCGCTTCCGTCGCGGCCGGCAGGCGCTGCAGGCCATCATGGGCGACGGCCAGATCGACCGGCTGGACGCCGCCTATGCCGACGTGGCGCCCGACATGGTCGAGTTCCTGGTGTCCTTCGCCTTCGGCGATCTCTACGCGCGCCCCATACTGAAGCCGCGCGAGAGGCAGATCGCCACCATCGCCGCGCTGACGGCGCTGGGCACCGCGCCGGCGCAGCTGCGCTCGCACATCAAGGCCGGTCTGAATGCCGGGCTGACGCGCGAGGAAATCGTCGAGGCCATCATGCAGATGGCGGTCTATGCCGGCTTCCCGGCGGCGCTGAACGGGCTGGCGGCGGCGAAGGATTCCTTCGCCGAGGCCGACAAAGGATAGCCGGCCGCGCCTGCAAATATTCCGGCGGGCCGGAGTCCGCAGCCGGTCCTTCGAGACGCTCGCATGCGCTCGCTCCTCAGGACGAGGGAGTGGGGTTGCGGCTAGTTGAAGTTCAGCGATCCGATCAGCCCACCGGCCAGAGCATGCATGACGAGGCTCGGCCATAGCGAGCCGCTGCGATAGCGGATCCAGCCGAAGAAAAGCTGGATCGCGTAAATCGACAGGATGGTCAGGAACGGTCCCGGCAACGGCAGGGCGAGCAATGCCAGGCCGAGTGGCAGGACCAGCACTGCCGTCACCGCAATGGCCGGCCACGCCGCCATGACCCGCATCAGCGCCGGCTGCACCGCGCCGCGCAACAGAACTTCGGCAACGGCGGAAATCAGCGCCGCCGCCGCGAAACCGACGACATGGCCGATCTCGATCCCGGTCAGGTCGATAATCGGGTCGCGCCCGCCGGGAATCTCCGGCCGGACCGACATCAGCGGCCAGAAGGCTGCGGCGAGATAGACAAACGTGCCGAGGAACGCCCAAAGCAGCCATTGCTGCGGATAGGAGCGAAGTCCCAGAGCGGCGCGAAACCCGACAGTGCGGAAAGAAGGCCAGAACGCCAGAGCGATCGCGGCGACGGCCGCGACGAGCGGGGTCAAATTCTGCCCAAAGCGAAGGTACAGCATGGACAGCGAATCGGGCGGCAAGGCGGAGTACCCGCCGAAAGGGTGCGGCACTGCCAGCATCAGCAGATTCAGGATCGAGCGCAGGACGAGGAACCACAGCAGCAAGCGTCCTATCAATGCCCAGCCGGACTTGCCGTCGTTCAGCGCCGGCATCGCCATGGCAGTCCAGAAATTGCCCATCCCCGTCTTCCAACTTTTGGCTGTTGACGGGATTCTAGCACAACCAAATCGACGCAATGCCATGGAACGGAGGATCGACCACCGTCTGTGCGGCCGGTCCTTCGAGACGCTCGCGTGCGCTCGCTCCTCAGGACGAGGGGAGTTGGTTGCCGGCGATGTCTTGCCGCTTTCTCCTCTCCCCAACGGGGAGAGGAGATTATTGGCGACGCAAGTTGGTTGCGGGCGGTGTGTTGCCCCCTCACCCCGGCCCTCTCCCCGCTGGGGAGAGGGAGATTGCGCCGCGCTGTGTTTCTCGCTCACCGCGCGCCGTGGTCGTCGGGGGGATTGCCGAAGGGGATGAAGTCGGGGAGGTGGCGCACTTCGTTCCAGTGGCGCAGGGCCCAGACGACGCTGGGAAAGGCGAGCTGGTCCCAGGGGATGTCGTCGAAGGCGAACAGGCCGACGTCGCTGCTTTCCTCGCCGGCGGCGAATTTGCCGTCGGCCAGCTTCGCCCGGTACATCATCTGCACCTGGCCGATGCGCGGGATGTTGTAGACCGCGAGCAGCGCGTCGATCTCGATGCGCGCGCAGGCCTCCTCCCACGCCTCGCGCGCCGCGCCCTCGGCGGTGGTCTCGTGCATTTCCATGAATCCGGCCGGCAATGTCCAGTAGCCCTTGCGCGGATGGATGTCGCGCTTCGCCAGCAGGATGCGGTCGTCCCAGACGATGACCGAGCCGACGACGATCTTGGGATTCTCGTAAGCGACGAAACCGCAATCGCCGCAGACCAGTCGCTCGCGATTGTCGCCGGCGGGAATGCGGCGGGCGAAACTGGCGGGCGTGCCGAAGGGCAGCGGGCGGGCGGGCTTGTCGGTCGCGTCGGTCATGGCCGCATGATGGCGGGCGGCGGGCGGCGCTGGCAAGCTGCGGGAGGGTATGCAGGAACCCCGGGGCGGCGGCGGCGTTTTCCCGCCGATGCGCGCTTCACCCAGCCCTTCGCCACGGAACCGTGCCGTCATCGCTCTCGGCCTGTGCGCCACGCTGGCGCTGGCCGCCTGTACCGGCCACGCGCCCAACACCGCCACCAGCGAAACCGAGGCGCGGACCAAGCCCGGCACGCTGGAACAGGACACGCCGCTCGCCGCCATCATCCGCAGCCACGACGTCAAGCCGCTCGACCCGGAAGCGCCCAAGCCGCTGCTGACGCAGCTCGAGGCGGAACTGGCCAAGACCGATCCGGCCGGGGTCTATCGCGGCATCACCTACAGCCTGTCGGCCGGCAACGCCCTGGCCACGGACTGGATCGTGCAGCATCCCGATTTGTGGGGCCGGCGCGCCGATGCGGTGCCGCCCGACATCGAGTTCGCGCCGCGCCTGCAGCGGCTGATCGCCAGCGCCCGGCATGGCGTCGACATCGCCGTGCTGCAGCCGGCGCCGGACGACGCGATGCTGGCGGCGATGGCGGGCGGGCTGGCGCAGCTGGCGCGCAGTGGCCGCGCCGTCGACGTTCGCGTGCTGGTCGGCACCTATCCGCTGGGCGCGGGACCGGATGCGGCCGGGCTGCTGCGGCAGCTGGCGCAGGCTGCCGGCGTGCCGGGCTCGCGCCTGTCGCTCTACGTGGCGCAGATGCGGTCCTGCCTCGGCACCGAGAAATGCGACAGCTTCACCTGGAACCACGCCAAGTTCGTCGCCGTCGACGGGCGCGAGGCGCTGTCGGGCGGCATCAATTTCTGGACCGGCGACTATCTCGAGGCGCAGCCGGTGCTCGACCTGTCGATGCAGTTGCGCGGGCCGGCGGCGGCCGACGCCAGCCGCTTCGCCGACGCGCTGTGGGGCTTCGTCTGCGAACGCAAGCGCGAGAACGGCAACGGCACGGTCGATCTCGCCAGCCTGCCGGCCGGCGCCGACAAGGTTTCCGACGCCTGCCTGGCGCGGCTTGACCTGCCGAGGCCGCAGCCGGCCGGCACGGTCCGCGTGCTGTCGGTGGCGCGGCTGGGCGCGGGCATCACCGAGAACTTCGCCAACCACAACGATCTGGCGCGCGATCTGCTGCTGGGCGCGGCGCGCCGGTCGATCTTCATCGCGCAGCAGGATTTCGCCTTCACGCTGGGCCGCGCCAAGCCGCTGTGGCCGGAGACGACGCTGGAGCGGCTGGCCGATTTCCTGCTGGCCGATCGCGGCGATCTCTTCATCGTGCTGAGCAATCTCGACGCCACGTCGCTCACCGGCATGGACTATTCCAACGGCGTGTCGCTGGAGGAGACGGCGGCCAAGATCCGCGCGGTGGCGCGGCGGCGCAATCCGGCGCTGGGCGACAACGCGCTCGATGCGCTGCTGTGCCGGCGCCTGCATCTGGCGCCGACCCGGTTCGGACCCGACGCGCACTGGCCGGGCGAGCGGCCGATCGCCAACCACGCCAAGTTCTTCATGGTCGACGAACGCGCCTTCCATGTCGGCTCGGACAATTTCTATCCGGTCAATCTGCAGGAGTTCGGCTGGATGGTCGAAGACCGCGCCGCCGCACGGCAGATGATCCGCGACTACTGGGGACCGCTGTGGCGATGGTCGAGCCCGGCGGCGATCTCCGGCGCCGGGGTCGGCGATTGCGTGTTCAAGCGCCGCAAAGTGGCGGCGCGATAATCGCCGCGCCCGGCAATCGCCCGTCGGTTGTCATGGCGAACTTTCGCGGCCCCCGAATGGTCACGGCCGGCAGGCCGTCCCGGAGGCTAGCGTCGGGGACGGCGCGGGAACTCCGTTCATTGGCGGTGCGTCAATCTCCTATACGGATTCCTGTCGGCGTCAGGCTGGCCGGAGCATCCAGCCGGTGGTAGAAAATCTCCATTAACGCTTCTGACGATAGGAGCACCATTGATATGACCGACGCCAATATCCAGGCCGCCGCCATGCCGGCCGAAGCCGCTTCCGACTCGACTGCCGCGTCGACCTCGCCGCTGGTGACGTTCGACAACGCCGCCGCAACGTCGCCCGCCGACCAGGCGCTGACGCCGCTGTCGGAATGGGCCTTCGCCGCGCACGAGAAACTCGCCACCGGCGAGGCGATCGACGCGCTGCGCGGCCCGCAGGAATCGGAAGTCTCGCCGATCATCGCCGCCCCGGTGATCGCCGCCGCCACCATGGCGATCGCGGCCGAAGCCGACATGTTCGTGGCCGCCAGCGATGCGCTGGTGTCGACCGCGCCGGCGGCGAGCGACGACGCCTTCGCCCTGACGACGGACGAGGCGGGACCGCCGATGTGGAGCGCGGCCAGTGCCGCCGAGACGCCGGACGCTGTCGAGCACGTCACGGCGCCGATGCTGGCCTCGCACGACATCGCCGCGCACGGCATGGGCCTCGACTGGACCCATTTCAGCCTGCCGGGCCTGAGCTAAGGAATAGAGCTCACCGCGCTCAGGCGGCGAGGCGATGGGACCGAATTGCGCTGTCCTGCGTGCGGGAGAGAAGCGAGAAACGGCGGCAAGGATGTGTAGGCCGCCGGCAATGGCTGCCAGCACGACCGACCATCGCAAGTGTCATCTCCCGTGCCACAGGCTACCCGCCTGTTGACGCTTAGGGTGACTCTATCTCCAAGAAAACAGTAGTCTAATACAACTATGCGGCCTATGAGTGGCTGGAAGAACAGCTACAGCGTCGCGAGTGCCATTTGTTCAAGTTAGGCCAATTCGGAGCAGGAAACGGTGGTGAATGGGTGGAGCATTCCCATCCGCCGATCTTCGCCCATCGAAAATATTCGGACGGGACAGCCAGCATCGTAGCTACGGCGCCAAACGGCGATGCGCTGATTTTCCGGCGATTGGCCGACTGTCTTGAGCCGCCTTACGTGCTGCTTTATCTGCTCCACACGCCGCGCGGCGAAGCCGAAGCCGGGCGATATGTCAGCGAACCGCAGGATAGGGAGACCACGAACGAGCTTCTCGACCGATTTGCTGCGTTTCTGGGGGGCGATGGACGCCACGATTTCTGGCTGCGTTCGACATCCGACAACGCGATGATCGTTTGGGATCGTCACAACCTCGTTCACGCTTATGGTCCGAGTGAACGCTATATCGAGACTCTGTTTGCCCTCGGATTCAGCGAAGACGAGCCGGAAATTCCCTCACCCCACGTACATCAGTATCGCGCCGAATTCGATGCCGATGCGCGGGCATTGCTCGACGCCGTGCGATGGCACCATACGCCGTTGCAACCGGGCGACGACCAAACATGACGACTGAACATTACGCCGCGCGTTCGAGCGCGGCGACGCCGGGCAGGGTCTTGCCTTCCATCCATTCGAGGAATGCGCCGCCGGCGGTCGAGACGTAGGAGAAATCCTCCATCACGCCGGCATGGATGAGGGCGGCCACCGTGTCGCCGCCGCCGGCCACACTCAGCGCCTTGCCGTCCTTGGTCAGCTGCGCCACTTCCTGCGCCACCGCCACCGTGCCGGCGTCGAAGGGCTGCATCTCGAAGGCGCCGAGCGGGCCGTTCCACACAATGGTCTTGCACATGCCGAGCTCACGCTTCAGCAGTTCGACCGTTTTGGCGCCGATATCGAGGATCATGTGATCGGCCTGCACCTTGTCGACCGCCACCGTCATGCTCTCGGCGTTGGCCTTGAACTCGGTGGCGACGACGGCGTCGGCCGGCAGCACGATCAGGCAGCCGGCGGTATCGGCCTTGCGCATGATCTCGCGCGCGGTGTCGGCAAGGTCGCGCTCGCACAGCGACTTGCCGACGTCGATGCCTTTGGCGTGCAGGAAGGTGTTGGCCATGCCGCCGCCGATCACCAGCCGGTCGACCTTGCTCACCAGATTGCCGAGCAGCTCGAGCTTGGTCGAGACCTTGGCGCCGCCGACGATGGCGGCCACCGGGCGCTCGGGATCGCCCAGCGCCTTGCCGAGATGCTCGAGCTCCTCCTGCATCAGCCGGCCGGCGATGGCGGGCAGCAGATGCGCCAGACCCTCGGTCGAGGCATGGGCGCGATGGGCGCAGGAGAACGCGTCGTTGACGTAGACGTCGCCCAGCACGGCGAGCTTGTCGGCGAAGCCCTTGTCGTTCTTCTCCTCCTCGGCGTGGAAGCGCAGGTTTTCCAGCAGCGCCACCTCGCCGTCGGCCAGTTTCGACACCACCTGCCCGGCTTCGGCGCCGACGCAGTCGGGCGCGAAGGCGACCTTGCGGCCCAGCACGACGGCCAGCGGCTCGACCAGCGGCTGCAGCGACATCTGCGGCACCTTCTTGCCGCCGGGACGGCCGAAATGGCTCAGCACGACGACGCGCGCGCCCTTCTCCGCCAGCTCGCGGATGGTGGGCGCGGTGCGCTCGATGCGCGTCATGTCCGTGACCTTGCCGTTCTCCATCGGCACGTTGAGATCGACGCGGATCAGCACGCGCTTGCCGGACACGTTGACATCGTCGAGGGTGCGGAAACCGCTCATGCAAAACACCTTCACTACTGAATTCGATTGAGAAACGCCCGGCCGGCTCAGCCCGCCTTGCGCAGAACGAAGACCAGAACCCCGCCTTCGCTGGCGCTGCTTTCCAGCACGTGGCCGGTCTGCGCGCAATAGGCGGGGAAATCCTTCGCCGCCGCCGGATCCGTCGCCCGCACCAGCAGCCTGCCGCCCGGCGGCAGCGCCCGCAAGGCGCGATTGGCCCGCAGCACCGGCATGGGACATACCAGGCCGGTGGCGTCGAGCTCGGCCGGGTCCTGCGGCATGGAAGTTGGAGCGGCGTTGGCCATGGGGCGATTATGGCAAGCGCGCGGGGCGGGTGTGAAGGGGGCGTAACCGTCAGTAATAGGCCCAGATCGGATGGCCGCGGCTGCCCCAGAAGACGTACCAGCGGCCCGCGGCATCGAGAAGTTTGATCTCAGAGTCGATTTCGGCCGCCACCTGTTCCGGCAACGGCCGCGATTCGGCGGGCGTCGGCAGACGGCGCGAGGAAAGAGACGAGCGGCGGCCGCCCAGCAGGAAATCGAACCAGCGGCGCCGGATCGGCTCGAACGTCGGCGATGGCGCAGGCGACACGATTTCGCCGCAACGGCCGCGTGCGGCGGCGGCCAGCAGGCTCTCGCCATACTCGACCGCTTCGGCCGGTCGCATGAACTCCATCCAGGCGCGGTCCATATCGAACTCAATCCACTCAATGCCTTTGAGATTTTCGCCGCGGAACCAAGTGGCGTCCTCACTGGGAAACAGCATGCCGATGGAGTAGCCGGAAACGCCATCGCATTTGCCCGCCAGCAGCGCGGTTACGGGAAAATCCCGCAACGCCGCCAGATACTCGGCATCGGATTTCTCGTACTTGCTCGACTTGTGCGCCAGCATGTGGTCGTCGGCCTCCTTGTCGCGCCCGACGCGCGGCGGGTCGATCGTATCGAAAGGCGGAACAGAGATCTTGTCCAGCCGATCCCACCGCTCCTCGGTATTCAAGCCGGCGTAGATCAGTTCCATGAGGCGGTTCCATTCATCCTCATGTCCCGGCTTGGCCCGTCCCAAGGGCACGCAATCCAATCCCATGTCTCCCCCCGACGTCAGAAACCGCTGCTTACCGGCAAACGCCCAACATAGAGAATCTACGAACGGAAGCCACCTTCGGTTGCAGGCGAACCGGAGAGCGATTGAGAGGACGCTAAACCCCCTCCAGCCCGCACCACTCGGCGATGAACAGGGCCATGGCCTGGGTGGTCTTGAGCATCGAGTCGAGCGAGACGCGCTCGTCGAAGCCGTGGATGTTCTCGGAGATCGGGCCGTAGACGATGGCCGGGATGTCGGCGTAGAGGCCGAAGAAGCGGGCGTCGGTGGTGCCGGTCGAGGCGACGGGCACCAGCGCCTTGCCGAACACCGAGCGATGCGCGCCGTCGAGCACTTTCAGCGGCTCCTCCGCGCCCTTCAGAACGTAACCCTCGGCCTGGAAGCCGTTCCAGATCACTTCCGGCGCCATGTTGCGCAGGAAGGCGTCCTTGTCGGCGGCCTGCTTGATGCAGGTTTCGATTTCGGCGCGGGCTGTGGCGAGGTCCTGGTCGGGATAGGTGCCGACGCGCATGTCGAAAGTGCACCAGGCCGGCACCGACGAGGCCCAGTCGCCGCCCTCGATCTTGCCGACGTTGAAGTTGATGGGATGGTGATGGCCGTGGAAATGCGCGTCCTTCGTCTTGCGCGTATTCCATTCCTCCTCGAGCACGCGCAGCGCCTGGATCAGTCGGAAGGCGGATTCGATGGCGTTGGCGCCGGAATCGGCGCGCAACACGTGGACGGGAATGCCGCGCACCTTGACCTGGAACCACATGACGCCGACCTGCGCCGAGGTGTAGGTCTCGTTGGTCGGCTCGGGAATGAGGGCGGCCTCGGCGCGATAGCCGCGCTGCAGGCAGGCCAGCGCGCCGTTGCCGGTGCATTCCTCCTCGATCACCGACTGCACGAAGACGTCGGCGGCAGGCGCGCAGCCGATGCTCTTCAGCGCATCGAGCGCGTAGAGGCAGGAGACCAGGCCCGCCTTCATGTCGCCGCCGCCGCGGCCGTAAAGCCAGCCATCGGCGATGCGCGGCTCGTAGGGCGGGCTGGTCCACATCTCTATCGGGCCCTCGGGCACGACGTCGATATGGCCGTTGAGGATCAGCGAGCGGCCCTTGGGATTCTTCGCGCGATGCGATCCGACGACGTTCCAGGCGTCGTCGTAGGAGATCGAGACCGGCGAGAAGCCGCGCATGCCCTTGATGTCGTCGATCTCGACCTTCCAGCGATCGACCGCCAGGCCGCGGCTCGCCATGGCGCGGGCCATGACGTCCTGCGCCGGCGCCTCGCGCCCGCGGCGCGAGGGGATGCGCACCAGGTCGGCGGTGAACCTGGTCTGGGCCTGGAAATTGGCGGCGACGGCCTCGACGATCCTCGACTGCAGGGCGGCATCCGGCATGGCGTATTCCCTATGCGAAAGAATGGTTTGGCCCACGCTGGCGCGGATCGCCTTGCGGCGTCAACCGGCAGGTTTCGCAGGACGGTCGGAAAAGTTTGCATAGTGGTTTCAAATATTCGCGGCCATGCTAAGCATGGCCCGGGAGCGCAATCGAAGACGCCACAAGGAAAACGAGCATGAGCCTGCCGCCAATTCTCAAGGACCGCCTGACCATTCCGGTGATCGGATCGCCGCTCTTCATCGTCTCGGTGCCCGATCTGGTGATCGCGCAGTGCAAGGCCGGCATCGTCGGCTCGTTCCCGGCGCTGAACGCGCGGCCGGCCGAGAAGCTCGACGAATGGCTGACTCAGATCAAGGAAGAGCTGGCGGCGCACGATCGCGCCCATCCCGAGCGGCCTTCGGCGCCCTTCGCCGTCAACCAGATCGTGCACAAGTCGAACGACCGGCTCGACCACGACATGGAGATGTGCGTCAAGCACAAGGTGCCGATCGTCATCACCTCGCTGGGCGCGCGCGAGGAAGTGAACCAGGCGATCCATTCCTATGGCGGCATCGTGCTGCACGACATCATCAACAACAAGTTCGCGCACAAGGCGATCGAGAAGGGCGCCGACGGGCTGATCGCCGTGGCGGCCGGCGCCGGCGGCCATGCCGGCATCATGTCGCCGCTGGCGCTGATCCAGGACATCCGCGAATGGTGGCAGGGGCCGCTGATCCTGTCGGGCGCCATCGCCACCGGTCGCGCGGTGCTGGCCGCGCAGGCGATGGGCGCCGACATGGGCTATATCGGCACCGCCTTCGTGGCGACGAAAGAAGCCAATGCGCCCGATACCTACAAGCAGATGATCGTGGCCTCCGATGGCGGCGACATCGTCTACACCAACCTCTTCACCGGCGTGCACGGCAATTATCTGCGGCCGTCGGTGGTGGCGGCCGGACTCGATCCGGAAAACCTGCCCGAATCGGATCCGTCGAAGATGAATTTCGGCTCCGGCGGCAACACCAAGGCCAAGGCCTGGCGCGACATCTGGGGCTCGGGCCAGGGCATCGGCGCGGTCAAGTCAGTGCCGGGCGCGGGCGAGCTGGTGGCGCGGCTGACGCGCGAATACGACGCCGCGCTGAACGAAATGGCCGCGCTGCACCAGGCCCGGCAGGCCAGGCTGAAATCGGCGGCGGAATAGCAACCCCGGATAGCCGCCCCGTTTTCGCCACAGAGCGCGGCCAGGCTTCGCGGAAACCACCCGCGAGGCCGGCCATGTCCCCTCCCCGTCTCGGCAGACGTTCGCTGATCGCCGGCGCCGGCGCGGCGCTGATCGGCGCGCCCGCGATCGTCCGCGCCGAAACCCTCGTGCTGACGCCGACGCCGGCGCAAACCGAAGGCCCGTTCTATCCCGTGACCCTGCCGCTCGATCGCGACAACGACCTGATCGCGGTGTCGGGCGCGGAAGCGCGGGCGCGCGGCACGGTGCTGCATCTCTCCGGCCAAGTGACCAACCGCTGGAGCAAGAAGCTGGCCAATGCGCGGGTCGAGATCTGGCAATGCGACTGGCAGGGCATCTATCTGCATCCGCGCGATGGCGGACAGAACCGGCGCGATTCGGGCTTCCAGGGTTTCGGCACGGCGACGACCGATTCGGAAGGCCGCTACCGTTTCCGCACCATCCGACCGGTCGCCTATGCCGGGCGCACGCCGCATATCCATTTCAAGGTGGTGGCCGGCAATTCGGAACTGACGACGCAGATGTACGTTGCCGGCGAGGCGGGGAACCAGCGCGATTTCCTCTATCGCAATCTGGGCGAGGCGGCGTCGCTGGTGACGGTGCCGCTGGCGCCGGCGGCGCAGCTCGAGACCGGCGCCCTGTCGGGCAGGTTCGACATCATCGTCGTGTGATTTTTCCATTAGTTGATTTTATCGAAGCGTGAATCCTTCTCGCGCGCGCACGCGCGTCGAGAGTGCTTATCTGACGGCATGGAGGCCTCGGCGACGGGGCCGCAGAGCGCGCAAGCGCCGCTCATGCGAAGGGAGCCCAACATGGACAGCAATCTCACCCTGCTGACGAGCGTGCAGGCCGATCTCACCTTCATCGTGCCGGGCGCCGACAAGCCGTGGAACTACCAGTACGAGCCGCCGCAGGGCGTCGAACGCCATCGCGGCAACTACGTCGCGACGAAAGTCTCGATCGCCGACGGCCGGCCGCTGCGCGGCGCCTTCTCGCTCGACGTGCAGGGCTTCGAATTGCTGCACAGCCCGACCCTGGCCGACGATCTCTACGACGAGGACGAGCTCAGGCGCGTCTATTATCCGGAGACCGCCAACCTGGTGAAGAGCGTCACCGGCGCGGAGGACGTGCTGGTGTTCGACCACACGATCCGCTCCAACGCGCCCGACCGGCGCGGCGCGCAGGGCATTCGCGACGCGGTGCGGCGGGTGCACAACGACTATACCGACAAGTCCGCGCCGCAGCGCATCCGCGACCTGCTGCCGCCGGCCGAAGCCGAGCGGCGACTGCGCAAGCGCTATGCCTTCATCAACGTCTGGCGCCCGATCGCCGGACCGCTGGAGGAAGCGCCGCTGGCGCTGGCCGATGCGCGCAGCATCAAGCCCAAGGACCTGATCGCGTCGGACCTGATCTATCGCGAGCGCACCGGCGAGACCTACGCCGTAGCCCATAACCGCGACCAGCGCTGGTTCTGGTTCCCGCGCATGGAGCGCGACGAGGTGGTGCTGATCAAGTGCTACGACAGCGCTCCCGGCCACGCCAAGATCTCGGCCCACACCGCCTTCGACGACCCAACCGCGCCCACCAACCCGCGGCCGCGGGAGAGCATCGAGATCAGGACGATCGCGTTCTGGGATTGAGGTCCTCGGTCGTCCGAGCATTTTCTTGTCGTCATCCCGGCCGAAGCGCAGCGGAGAGCCGGGACCCATAACGCCGTCGGCAGGCGCGTTCGACGTGGTTATGAGTCCCGGCTCCGCGGCCCTTCGGGCCTTGGCCGGGATGACAGGAAGAAGAAGCGTCGCAGCAGTTGTCATCCCGGGCGAGAGAACCGAGACCCGGGACCCATGAACGTGGTTGGTCTATCGACGGCGCCGGGATGGAGCGGCGGTATTGCGTCTACATGCTCGCGAGCCGGACCAGCGAGGTGTTGACGAACGATCCGTTGCGACAAATCAAAACGCCGCGTATTTGATGGCGTTATGGGTCCCGGCTCGGCGCCGCTTCGCGGCTTGGCCGGGATGACGGGAAGAAGAAGCGTCGCAGCAGTTGTCATCCCGGCCGAAGCGCAGCGGAGAGCCGGGACCCATGAACGTGGTTGGTCTATCGACGGAGCCGGGATGGAGCGGCGGTACTTCGTCTACATGCTCGCGAGCCGGACCAGCGAGGTGTTGACGAACGATCCGTCGCGACAAATCAAAACGCCGCGTATCTGATGGCGTTATGGGTCCCGGCTCGGCGCCGCTTCGCGGCTTGGCCGGGATGACGGGAAGAAGAAGCGTCGCAGCAGTTGTCATCCCGGCCGAAGCGCAGCGGAGAGCCGGGACCCATGAACGTGGTTGGTCTATCGACGGAGCCGGGATGGAGCGGCGGTACTTCGTCTACATGCTCGCGAGCCGGACCAGCGAGGTGTTGACGAACGATCCGTCGCGACAAATCAAAACGCCGCGTATCTGATGGCGTTATGGGTCCCGGCTCGGCGCCGCTTCGCGGCTTGGCCGGGATGACAGCTTGAGACGCTTCAAATCCCCGCCAGCCCCGCGAGCGCGGTCTGCTGGATCTCCAGCGCGCGCGGGTAGCATTTTTCGCGCCAGGAATCCTCGTCGGGATAGAAGGCGTCGCGGATGGCGGCCTTGATCGGGGCGGCGCCCTGGCCGCGCGGCTCGCCGTAATTGTGCAGCCAGTTGTCGGCGATCAGCGACATTTCCACGTCGCGCCAGTCGCGCGTGCCGACCTCGATGGCGAAGGCGGTGAACTCGCTGCCGGGGCAATGGCGATTGAACGACATGCGCAGATTGCCTTCGATCACCGGCGAATCCGATTCGCCGGCGGCCGGCGAGGTAACGTCCTGGCCGAACCACTGGCGCGCGCGCTGCAGCGCGACGCTGTCGACGGGGTGGCGGCAGATCAGCTCGGAGTGGCCGTAGGGACCCAGCCCGGTATGGAAATCGACCACCACCATGTGCTTCATGCGCTTCAAGTAGCGCGCCGCCAGATAGGCTATGACGCCGTTCGACCAGGTGGGACGGATGCCGCCGTAGAACAGGCCGTCGGGATGGGTGTGCTGGCCGGCGGAGATGGCGGCGGCGGCCTCGCGCCGGCCGACGCGGAAGGAGAATTCCTCCAGCTTCGTGCGCACCGACTTGGCGATCTCCTGATTCCAGTGCGGCGGCGCCAGCACCGGATGGATGCCGCCATAGCCGGGGTTCTGCGGCAGCGGCCGGGTGAAGTCGAGGAAGTTGCGGTTGAGATCGACGTTGTCCTCGTTGACCCGCCGCAGCCAGGAGAAGCCGTAGGGGTTGATGGCGTGGATCACCAGCATCGCCACACCAGGCGGCAGGGTCTTCCAGTGTCCCTCGCGCAGGAAGCCGACCTGGCAGCCGCTGCCGTAGAGGCCCTCGACGCCATGGGTGGCGGAGTTGATCAACAGCACGCGCTCGGCGTCTTGCGGGCCGATCCACACCACGTCGGTGGTGAGGTCCTCGCCCAGCATGCCGGTCTCGGGATTGAGCAGCCGCTCGGTCTTCAGCCCGGCTTCGGCGCAGGCGTTGCGGAATTTCTCGCGGGCGGTGACGTAGTCGGGCGAGAAATGCTGGTGCAGGGACGGCGACGGCATGGAAGGACTCCGGCTGGCTGACGCCGGAGGATCATGGCGCACGAAGCGCGTTCTGCGCCAGCGTCCACTGATCGCGGCGCGGCCGGTAGGCGATGCCGGCGCGACTGGCCCAGGCGACGTTCTCGAACAGCAGCGGCAGGACGGTTCGCTCGGCCACGGCATCGGAACCGGCCCATGTCACGCCGGCCTGCAGCGCAGCAGGCCGCGACTCGTCGGGCGGCCGGCGGCGGGCGTCGGCCGGCAGCTGCTCGACCGTGGCGCGCAGGCCGATACGGGCCCACATGCCGGCGATCTCCTGGGCGATGCCGTCGGCATTGGCGAAGCGACCCTCGGGCGCGGCCAAAGTCAGCGGGAAGCCTTCGACCAGGCCGGCATCGGCCAGCAGCCTGCGGGCGCGGGCGGGATTGAAGGCCGCATCGCTTGCGGCCGGCGGCGCGGCGTCGGCAGGCGGCGGCGTCAGGCCGGTGGCGACGACGCCCTCGCCCTGCAGCACGTTGCGCAGGATCTGGCGACGATCGATGGCGAGATCGAGCGCCTCGCGCACGCGCGCATCGCGCAGCGGGTTGGCGATCTGCGAATCGGCGGCCAGCCGCAACTCGGCCGACGCGGCATCGAGCGCGACATGCACCAGCCGGGCGGAGAGGATTTCGGCGACGGCGATGGCGGGATCGCGGCCCAGGCCGGCCAGCGCCGGCCGCGGCGGGTTCTCGATCAGATCGAGCTCGCCCTGCCGCAGCAGGATGACGCGGCGTGCATCGTGCGGCACGGGGCGGAACGCGACCTGGCGCCACTGCGCCTGACCGCCCCACCAGTCGGGATTGGCCGTCAGCAGCAGCCGGTCGCCCTGCACCCATTGGCCGAAGCGATAGGGGCCGGTGCCGACCGCGGCGACGCCGGAATCGAAATCCGCCGACGGCCGCCCTTCGGGCGCCGGGCCGGCGGCGGCGCGCTTGGAGACGATCGGCAGGCGGGCCAGCAGCGCCGGCAGGTCGGTATTGGGCGCGGCGGCCGCGATCAGCAGGGTCAGCGTGTCGAGCACGCGGATCTCGGCGATGGCGCTGGCCGCCGCGGCGAAAGAGGCGTCGGCTTCGGGCACGCGACGGGCGCGCTCGATCGAGAAGGCGACGTCCTCGGCGGTAAAGCCACCGCCGTCGTGGAACCTGACATCGGGGCGCAGATCGAACTGCCAGTGCGTGGCGTCGCGCTGTTCCCACGACAAGGCCAGGACAGGCGTCAGCCGCCCGTCATCGCCCGCCCGCGCC
The DNA here is from genome assembly GCA_040255215.1 of Rhodospirillaceae bacterium. GTDB lineage: Bacteria > Pseudomonadota > Alphaproteobacteria > Reyranellales > JAQSWP01 > JAQSWP01. The sequence goes on along the minus strand of JBDZUM010000038.1, from coordinate 237 downwards.
AGCGGCTCGAAAATATGGGCGGCGATCTGGCGGTCGGCGGGCCGGTCGCGGAAGTGCGGATCGAGGGTCGCCGGTTCGAGCTCGAGCCCGACGCGCAATTCGCCGGGCGGCAGTGGCTGGGCCCGGGCCGGCCGCCAGAGCGCGGCAGCCAGCGGCACCGCCAGCAGCGCGCCGCTTACGCCTCGCCGACCGATCGGGATACCGCCGAATTCCGCCACGCCCATACGCTCCCGTACT
>JBDZUM010000168.1:2595-5639 GCA_040255215.1 Rhodospirillaceae bacterium | reverse complement strand
GGGTTTTTCTCAGCCTGCCGTTCATTTCGCGCCTGCCGGCCAGGCTGATCGGACTGGGTATCCGCCGCGAGCATGTCGAGAGCCCCGAGCTCGGGTGATCTGCGCTCCCCATCGTCCATGGCACGAGCCGGACTTTCCTTCCTTTCCGCCGTCAGGCACCCTTGAGCCATGGCTCGCATATCCGTAACGAAGACCCTGTCGATCGACGATCAGGAACTGGAGGAGAATTTCATCCAGGCCTCCGGTCCCGGCGGTCAGAACGTCAACAAGGTCGCTACCGCCGTGCAGCTGCGCTTCGACGCCCGCAACTCGCCGTCCCTGACGCCCGAGATCAGGGCGCGGCTTTGGAAGCTGGCCGGCAGCCGGATTTCGCAGGACGGGGTGCTGATCGTCGTGGCCCGGGAGCACCGCACGCAGGAGCGCAACCGGGCCGAGGCGCGCCGAAAACTGCTCGAGTTGCTGCATGCCGCAACGATCGAACCGCGCAAACGGCGGCCCACCAAACCGACCGCGGCGAGCAAGAAGCGACGACTGGAAGCCAAGACCCGCCGTTCCGGCATCAAGCGGCTGCGCAGCGCCAAGACGGAAGACTGAATCCCGCAAAGTGCGGTGTGATCCGCCGATGCGGGCGGTCGGTAAAAGGGGAATGTCGGAACCACCAGCAGCGCCGTTCCGTTTTGCGACCGGAGGAAGCCCACAATCATGAGCCGATATTTCATTGCCTATGCGGGGGCACTGGTCGTGCTTCTGGCGCTGGATTTCATCTGGTTGGGCCTGGTGATGCGCGGCTTCTACAAATCGGAACTTGGAGAGATATTGCGCGAGCGACCGAATGTCGTGGCGGCGGGACTGTTCTACGTCGTCTATGTCGTTGGCGTCGTGCTGTTCGCAACCGTCCCCGCCCTCGATGGCCACGGCTGGACCCGAGCCCTGATCATGGGCGGCCTGTTCGGCTTCTTCGCCTATTTCACCTATGACATGGTCAATTTCGCCACGCTGCGCGTCTACCCGCTCAAGGTCGTGATCGTCGATGTCGCCTGGGGCATATTCGTCAGCGCGGTATCGGCCACGGCCGGCTATTTCGCCGCGACATGGTTCGCAAGGCCATAGGGCGTCCCGCCTTCCGCCGATTTCGGCGCCGACGAGCTGCCTCTACTTCAAGCCTGTTCGCCCCCCGATCCACAAGTTATAAGACCTTGGTGGTTTCCGGCAGCGGTGGTGCGTTATGGCGACGGCGAAGAAGCGAAAGACCGCGCGACGCGGCGAGAGCGAGATCCCGACGAAGGACCGGATCGTCGCTGCCGCGGTCGGAGAGTTCGCCAAGTCCGGCCTGAACGGCGCGCGCATCGACGAGATCGCCAAAGCCGCCGGCATCAACAAGCAGCTCCTCTACCATCATCTGGGCGACAAGGAGGATCTGTATCTCGTGGCGCTCGAGAAGGTCTACGGCGATTTCCGCTCCAAGGAACAGGGGCTCGATCTGGAGCAGCTTCCTCCCTGGGCCGCACTGGAGCGCTTCGTAACCTTCAAGTTCGACTATCTTTCGCGTCACCCGGAATACGTCGCTCTGCTGATGGACGAGAACCTGCATCGCGGACGGCACGTCAAACGGTCCCGGGTTCTCGCCAAGATGCATGCCAATCTCGTCGACAAGCTGGCGGATGTGTTGACGCGTGGCGTCCGGCACGGCGATTTCCGACCGGGGCTGGACCCGCTGCAGGTCTACATCTCCCTGGCTGCGCTCTGCTATTTCTACTTCGGCAATATTCATACCCTCTCGTCGGTGCTGCGGACCAAGCTGGCCGGACCGGAGGCTCTCGCCGATCGGCTGGCCCACATTCTCGATTTCGTCAGGGCATCCGTCAGGGCGACGTCGACGGCCGAGGAATCCACAACATCCCGCCTTGACGCGCGCGAGGCGCTTCCCGCATCATCCAACTAGTTGGTTGATACGGGGAGACGATGGGCGGCACGTACCGGATCCTTTACGGCGACATCCACAATCACAACGCTCACGGCTACGGCGTCGGGTCGATGGAGCGCAGCATCGACGTTGCCCGTACCCATCTCGACTTCTTCGCCTTCACCGGCCATTCGAGCTGGCACGACCTCAAGCCGATGCAGGGAGGCCGGGAAAACCACTGGCTGCGCGGTTTCGAGAAACTGCGCGAGACCTGGCCCCAGGTGCAGGGGCTGATCGCCGACGCCAACCGCGACGGAGAATTCTCCTCCTTCCTCGGGTTCGAATGGCATTCGAGCACGTTCGGCGACCAGTGCGTCGTCTTCCCCAACGACCACCAGCCGTTGCACTACGCCGACCATATCGACGAATTGCGCCGCTTCTGCGTGGAGCGCAATGCTCTGATGATTCCGCATCACCTCGCCTATCCGCGCGGCCTGCGAGGCGTCAACTGGGACGTGTTCCACGAGCACTGCACGCCGGTGGCTGAAATATACTCGGAACACGGCAACTCCGAAGACGACCGGGGACCGTTTCCGATGTTCGCCCATTCGATGGGCGGCCGAGAGACCTCGAACACTGCCCGGGCGGCGCTCGACAATGGGCTGAAGTTCGGATTCGTCGGTTCAAGCGACAATCATGCCGGATTCCCCGGCGCTTACGGTGAAGGCTTGATGGCCGCGCTGTGCCGCGACCATACGCGCGACGCCATCATGGAAGCCATTCGCGCGCGGCGCACCTATGCGCTCACCGGGGACAGGATCGAGGTGGATTTCACGGTCAATGGTGCGCCAATGGGGTCGACCATCGATGCGGGACGTACAGCCGAAGTGATCTACGACGTTCGCGGACGCGACGAAATCGATCAGGTCGAGCTCATCCAGGACGGCGCCATCGTGCACCGCAGCTTCGCCCAGGACAGCGTCAGTGCGGCTGAGGCCCACAAGGGCCCCTTCCAGGTCCGCCTGGAATGGGGCTGGGGCCCCTGGGGCGCCCTGGCGCTGGAGCGGATCGCGGATTGGCGCATGGCCCTGCGGATCGAGAACGGGCGGTTGCGGCGGTTTTTCCCCTGCCTGCAATCGGG
>JBDZUM010000168.1:0-2495 GCA_040255215.1 Rhodospirillaceae bacterium | reverse complement strand
GCCAAGGCTGCCGGCATCAATCTGACGCACGTGCCGCAGACCGGCGGCGCGCCGGGCGTTACGGGCGTGCTCGGCGGCCATCTCGATCTGGTTCCCGAGAGCCTCGAATCGATGCAGCAGCATCTCAAGTCGGGCGCCATGACGGCTCTCGTCGTGTTCAACGAAACCCGCGATCCGGCCCTCCCGGACGTGCCGACCGCAAAGGAGCTTGGCTTCGATGTCGTCGGTAATCCCTGGACCGGTCTTGCGGTCGCCAAGGGAACGCCCGATCCGGTGGTCGCCAAGCTGCGCACGGTCATGGCGAAAGTGGCCAAGGACCCGGCGTTCGTCGAGGCCGTCGCCAAGACCGGCGCCAGCATCGAGTATCTGGACGGTCCTGCGTTCACGGCACTCTTCGCTCGCGACTTCGCCAAGTTCAAGGCGGCCGTAGCGAACTGACGAAAATGGCAAAGCTTGGCAGGGACAGTTGGCTGGCCGCGGCGTTGACCGCGGCCAGCCTGCTGCTGGCGCTTATAACGCCCGGACAGGTTACCGGTGAACCGACGCAAATCGTCGGCCCGGCGACCTTGCCGGTAGCGTTGGCGCTATCCATCGCCGGGCTTTCCTTGCTGCTCTTCCTAAGCTCGTTGCGGTCACCTCCGGCACCAGAGGAGAAGGACGATGGGCGGCTCTGGCCCGTTCTGGCTCTGACGGTTCTAATCGCCCTCTACGTCGTCGCTCTACCCTTGATTGGCTATAGCATCGCCACAGGCGTGCTCGTCGTCGGACTGTGCCTGTTGTTCGGCGAACGTCGCTGGTGGATCATTGCCGCGCTTGCAATCGCCGTACCTCTGGCGCTGATGGTCTTCTTCGAACGCTTCATGGTGATCCTGCTGCCTGGTGGTCCATGGACCTGATCGTTCAGGGTATTGCTGCCGTTTTCCAGTTCGACAATCTCGCCGTCATGGCGATCGGTTTGGTGATCGGCATCGTGATCGGCGCGATTCCGGGGCTGAACGTTCCGCTCGCCGTCGCCATCGCCCTGCCGATCACATTCCACCTGCCGCCACTGGCCGGCATCTCGATGCTGATCGGCATCTACAAGGGCGGAACCTATGGCGGCTCGATATCGGCGGTGCTGATCAACGTGCCCGGCACGCCCGCCGCCGGCGCGGTGGTAATGGATGGATATGCGCTGACCAAACAGGGCAAGGCCGGCAAGGCGCTGAAGCTGTCGCTCTATGCGTCGATCGTCGGCGAATTCGTCAGCGACCTGTCCCTCATTCTTTTCGCCGTTCCGGTCGCTCTGCTGGCGCTGAAGATCGGGCCGGCCGAGAACTTTGCCCTCGGCGTGCTGGCGCTGAGCCTCATCGGCGTGCTGTCCGAAGGCAACATGGTGAAGGGCCTGATTGCCGGGGCTCTGGGCGTGTTGCTGTCAACAGTCGGGCTGGATCCGCTGAACGGACAGACGCGCCTTACCTTCGGGATCCTCGATCTCTCCGCCGGTTTCCAGTTCATCGCGCTGATTATCGGCGTCTTTGCAATTGCCGAGGCCATGGCTCTCGCGCAGAGCACGGCCGGCCGGGCAGTCAAGGCCTTGCGCACCCGCCTGCCCCCCTCCGACGGCCGCATAACGGCAGCGGAATGGCGGCGCTGCCTGCCGGTGATGCTGCGCGCGGCGCCAGTGGGCGTGGCGATTGGCGCCATTCCGGGTCTTGGAGCGGCTATTTCCGCCTTCGTGAACTACGGCATGGCGCGCAATTTTTCCAAGCGTCCGGAAGAGTTCGGCTCGGGTTCGATCGAGGGCGTCGCCGCGGCGGAATGCGGCAACAATGCCGTCTGCAGTTCGACCTTCATTCCCCTGCTGACCCTTGGCATTCCAGGCGACACCATCACCGCCATCATGCTGGGCGCCTTCATGGTTCACGGCCTAGTGCCCGGACCCGCCCTGTTTACCGAGAATGCCGACTTCGTGACGGCGTTCTTCGTGGCGATGCTCGTCTGCACGTTTCTGCATCTGGTGATCGGCCGCCTTGGACTGCCGCTCTTCGTGCAGGCGATCAAGGTCCCCAATCAGCTGCTGTTCCCCATCGTCGTCGTGCTGTGCATTACGGGCGTCTACGTCTCGAGCAATTCGTATTTCGACATCTACGTCATGCTCGGGTTCGGCCTGCTGGGCTTCGGCATGAAGAAGTTCGGCTTCCCGATCGCGCCGCTGCTCATCGGCTTCATCCTTGGGCCCATCATCGAGGTGGGGCTGCGGCAGAGCATCATCATCTCCCGAGGCAGCCTCGACATTTTCTTCGAACGACCGATCGCGCTCGCGTGCCTCCTTCTTGCCGTCGGCGTCGTCGTCTGGGTATGGTTCAGAAGCAGGGCAAGAGCAGCATGAAGATCGCCAGTATTGACGTTTATCCGGTCCGCCTGCCGATGAAGGCGGTCCTTACCCTGCCTCGCGGTCCTTCCCGCACGCTCGACGAGGGCAAGCGCGTCGCTCTGGTCAAGATGACGGCCGA
>JBDZUM010000167.1:2004-5675 GCA_040255215.1 Rhodospirillaceae bacterium | reverse complement strand
TTGCGCACACCCACGGCGCACGCTTTGCGCCCAAGCCTGGCTGGTTCAATCCGGCGTTGGCCAGGTAACACAGGCGTAGGCCCTCCCGCGAGCGTCCGCTATTGGCGTGCGCCGGGATTCGCTGCAAGATTTCCACCCTGCGCGCCCCGCTTCCCCTGCTTTCTTTCCCTGCTTTCATTTTTTTTCATTTTTTTTCATTGGCGATTCGAACACTCGTCGTCGATACTGGTTTTACTGACCGCGTTGCCAGCCGAGCTGGATAGCGAGATGCGGCTCAAAGCCTCGCAGAGGAGCATCGAGCCATGAGCCTCACCGATTCCGCCGAGGTCTTCGGCAGCATCCACGAAACGGCGTTGAACGACATGCTCCACGCGTTCTTCAGCGCGCGGCCTCGTTATCTTCGCTACGGGTCACCGGCCTTCGCCCCGGCTACGACGGTCAACGAAACCAGCATCAGCGCCATCCCATTTCCCGGTATTCCCGGTGGCATCGACTGGCAAGTCACGTTCCAGATCCCGGGCGTCGATCTCTTCAAGCAATCGCAGGCGCTTCCGGCAGGTCTCACGCTTGGGCCGGGCCAGTTCAGCCTGCACACGACCGTCGAACTGTGCGTGAACTGCGTGCAACGACGCGACGACCGCGGCAATACCGGGACCAAGGATCGACGCGGCCATCATCTCGATCAGGTCACCTGCACGAAGCTCGGCGTTTTCGGAATCGGCCACATCGATTCCTGGAACAACAGCAATGGCGATGGCGCCGTGCGGTTGCGCGTGGACACGGTCGAGTTAGTCGACATCACGCCGGATGCGCTCGAGACGGTGCTCGAATGCATCATCAAGATGATTCTCGACGCCGTCCTCTCGCAGATCGAGCTGCCTCTGAAGGCTTTGCGCGCGGGCGCATTTCAACTGGTGGTTACCAACGGCCCGGAGATCGACGACGACCGGATCAAGGTCTTCGGAAACGTCTGAAGGAGAACGAGCCGTGGCTGAGATCATTGCAGCAATCGATGAAGGCGGCGCAAGCGACCTGCTCTCCGACGCCATCGCGGCGATGCCGCCAGTCGCATCAAGCGGCAGCGGTTCCCTCGGTCCATTCACCGCGGGATACAGCGTGCAGGGCCACTTCACCAGCGGCAGCGTCGATCTGATTGCACCGTCGACGGTACGAATCGATCACCTGCATTTCGACTGGCACATCGACCTGTCGTTTCAGATTGACCTCGACGACTTTTTGCCGACGTTCTGCATCCCGCAGGCCTGTGTCGATATTCCCTGCGTAGGACGGGTCTGCACGCCGCGGATCTGTCTGTCGTGGCCGACGATTTCCGTGTCCGTCCCGCTCGACGATTTTGCCGAGGCGAGCGCGGACTTCGGCATCAACGTCTCGCTGGCCGGCGGCAACTGGAAGGTCCAGATCGTCGTGCAGAACGTCTCACAGTTGCAGTTCGGCCTGACCACGGCGGCCGTGCTCGGGTTGATTGCCGTGGCGGTGACGCCAATTCTGTTGCTGATCCCGTTCATTGGTCCATTCATCGCCATTGCGGTCGATGCAATCATCGCAACGATCGGCATCGCCGGTCTGACCGGGTTCCTGGGTCCGATCATTTCGCCGTTCATTTCCGGGCTCAAGATTCCAGTCTACGACCAGCCCAAGCATTTCAAGGTACTTCCGGCAAGCGGGCCCAACGATCCCGACGTGTTCATCGAACTCGACAGCGTGAGCGCCGACGTTCAGCACAGCAACGAGGATGAGCTTGTCCTGTCGGTCGACATCTCGCCCTGAGGAGAGGAGCATGTATCTCAACAGCGATGCTCTGGATAGCCGGGCACTCCGTTATGCCGATTGCTACGGGCAGCGGTTCATGCGCGAGGGGACATTCCACTACCACGTCATGCCGAACGGCGCGCAGGACGTGAATCTCGAACGGCCCTACACCATCAATGTCAGCCAACGCAAGCGCAGTGGCAAGATGACGCAGCACTCCGTGGCGTTGCAATGGAAGAACCACGAATTCATTCCAGACAACCAGAAGATCGACGTCGAAGTCGGAGACCTGGTCGTCTGGAACTGTTCGGATCGCAACGCGCCACCATACGAGATCGCCGGAGAAAAAGAATTCTTCGCGAGCGCGCGCATGCTCAACGAATGCGGATTCAGCCATGCGTTCGGTGTACCGGGAACCTACGAGTGGGGCGACGCGCACGGATCGGACGTCGCTGGCATCGTGCACGTCGAGGAGCTGACCTGCGAGTCGCGAAGCGATCTTTCACGCTGGCGCGCACAGCTGTCGAAGGCGGCCCTGGTCATGATCGCGGACGGCGCCGCGAAACCGACCGAGGTGCGCATCGTCGTCGGACAGACCGTCTACTTCGCAATCGTGACCAGCAAGGGAATGACGATCACCGACAAGCGCCTGATCGGGATCGGCGTGGTGTGCCCGCCCAAGACAAGCAAGCCTGCGGCGAAGCGAAAGAAGGGGCGCCCTGCGGCGTGAGTACGCCGAGATCGGGGGTCGTTGAACCCGACGGCAAACCAGGGCCGCTTACAGGGTTCCGTGCGCGGCTCCAGCGGTGAACCCCATGCGATCCATCAAGGCTGCGAAGCGCGGCCGCGACCGCAAGTTGTTCCAGCGTGTATCAGTCTTGAGGAAGGCCATGTGCACGTCGCGTTGCTCATACGCGAGTTCGAGCAGGTCGAGTGCCTCATCATGGGCACCGAGGGCATTGCTGATCGCGGCACGGCCTGCGGCCGGCACGTAAGTCGTGTCCGACAGCACCTTGAGTTCCTCGCGCAACTGTTCCGCACCGGCCCGGTTGCCGGTCGCAACCAGAACCGGAGCCAGCGCGGCCAACACCTGGCTGCAGCGCCCCGACAACATCGCCGCCTGTTCGAAGACGCCGATCGCCGCAGCCAGTTCGCCACGCGCGCTTGCCATCTTGGCGAGCGCCAGCAGCGCGACCCAAAATTCAGGCGCGATCTCGAGTGCCTGCGCAATGCGCGCACTGGCCTCCTCCATGCGACCGGCGGTAGCGAGAAAAATACCCTCCAGCGCGTTGACCAACGGCGATAAGGGGTCCAACTCGCGCGCCACCCGGACCTGCGCCAGCGCCTCGCCGGATCGTCCAAGGTTGTTCAACAGGTGCGCATAGGCGAAATGGCCGTCAGGAATACGCGGATCGAGGTTGATGGCGCGCAGGCATGCGAGTTCTGCAGCACGCCAGTCCCAATCGTTCCAGAACAGGTTGAATCCGTTTGCCGCGTGCGCTTCCGGAAGAGCGGGATCGAGAGCGAGGGCGCGCTGGACAGCCGCCTTGGCAAGAGGGAACGCCTGTTTCGGATCCATGTCGCCCGTGATGGTCAGCGCTCGCCAAGCGAATGCCTGGCCGCTCCACGCCCGTGCATAACCCGGATCGATATCAAGCACCTGTCTGAATACGCCGATCGCACGCCTGACGCGGGACGAGTTCGGCGCGTCGATCAGATCGCGCCCCGCAAGATACAGGCGCTCTGCGGCCGGAAAGGGTTCCGTTGCGAACGCGGCACGCCGCCGCTCCACGATCGGCCCGCCCGTCAACTCGGCGACAAAGCGATAACCACGGCCGGGAATGGTGACGATGTAGCGATGCTCGCCGGCCGCGACGCCGAACGCCTTGCGCAGTGCCGAG
>JBDZUM010000167.1:0-1904 GCA_040255215.1 Rhodospirillaceae bacterium | reverse complement strand
GCCCGACGAGACCGAGGTGGCCGAAGTGGCCGGCGTGGTGGTGGTGGCGGTGGCCAATCCCCGAGCCGCCACATCCGAACTGGTACATCGATTTCAATCTTGGCTTCGCCGCCCGGCTCGCGGCAGTCGCAACCGAATTCGAGGGCACGCCACTCGCCGCGTCGCTCGACAAGGCGATCGAGCGTTCCATCAAGGCCATCGGAGCGGCGAAAGGATAGTCGGCCTCAGTGTGCTCGCCGGATCGGGCCGTTCCGGCGCGCCTGCTCCTGCAGGCATTGGAACCGCCGCGCCGAACTCCGAATGCTTCACAAGCCCGTTCACAACCGCCTTTCTGGCATTGACTCGGGGGAGCATTGGCATGCCCCGCCAACGCAACACCGGCGCCGAGGCCGGGTCACTGGGTATGCAACTCAAGTCCTGACAGGCCTGCAACCACCATCCATCCACGAGGCCGATCATCATGAATATCAAGACCGCGTTTGCCGTTGCCATTTTGGCCCTTTCAACCGCTGCCGGTGCAGCCGGTGCAGCGGAGCCGCAAACCACGTCGGGCTGGTTCGCCAGCCGCATCGTCGGGGCTTATCAGAGCGAAGCCCGCGTCAGAGTGTGCGGATCCCCGGGTCCGGATGAAGTGGTCTTCAACACGATCATCTTCAACGCCGGTGGCACGGTCATCGCCATTCCGCGGTTTCCGCCGCAGGGCGCCGACAATTACTCGCGCACCAACGACCTCGGCACCTGGTCGTACCACCCGCGTACGAACCGCTATTCGGTCAAGCTGCGCTACGACAACTTCATGAATGGCGCGTTCACCGGGTCCAGCGTCGTAGAGCGCGACCTGCAGATGAGCGCCGACAGCAATTCGGTTACCGGGCCCGTGCACGTCACGACCCACGCCCCTGATGGAAGCGTCGTCGTCGAGGTTTGCGGCACCGCGACGTCAACGCGCCTTTGAACCCGCGTGGGTGGCATCCCGGTTTGGGCAGCCTTTAGGGTCCGCGGATGACGCTTCCGGATGCCGGTGCTGGCTGGCGGAATCCGCGGGCCCGCCGTCCGTGTACCGTGTCGGAACCTTCACCACATCAAATCGTCGGGCACGCCATCATCATTCGCGGGCGTCGAAGGATCCACCAGCAGCGCCACGACTTCCGGTGCGATGGCCTGCACTTCCAACGCGATGTCGCAAGCGACGATCAGCGCGCGTCCGTTGTGCATCACCACGCCCAACTCCCCCGCGTTGATCCCCCGCAGTTGCTCGGGCGTGACATACACGCGCCGGATCTTGCCGGCGAATTCGAAGTTGCGAACCTGCTCGGCCTCGTCGCGGTTGAGCGTCTTGCCCGCCAGCAACGCCTGCAGCTTGCGCTTGCGTTCCTTTTTCGCCGCGGCTTTTTCACGCGCTTCGCGTTCGGCCGCCTCGCGCTCGGCGCGATCGGCTTGCGCCCGCAACGCGAAGGCCTTGGCGAGGTCGGGCTCGGCCGGTTCGCGGGACCTGCGCGGCTCGGGCTTGCGACAAACGTGCTGCTTCGGCTTGGCCGACGGTGAAGGCTTGAACCCGGCCTTCAGCAACTGGTCGCGCAGGGATTCACTCATCGGAAACGAATGATGTTCTTGTTGACCGGATGTTGGGCTTCGCGTTGCTCAGCCCAACCTACGATGTCGCCCTGAACAAGGAATTGTCGACGCTCAGTTCGAAGCGGCTTTTGGTGAGAAGCCAGGCCATGGATGGCCGTTCTGGTGTTTCAAACAGTTCGCCGCTTGCACGGGTGCGGACACACCCGGCGACGCAGCGAACATGGATGTTCGCATCAATAATGCGGAGGCGGCGGCTCCTCCTGCACGTCGTCCGCAAGGCTCGTGCGCAGCGATGCCAGTTCCCGGCGCAATTCGCCCAGCGCGTTTTC
>JBDZUM010000037.1:14710-31152 GCA_040255215.1 Rhodospirillaceae bacterium | reverse complement strand
TCGATCGTGTTGAGGATCAGGCCGAGCCGCGATTCGGGCAGCGCCGCGACGTCGGGCGGCAGGCTGCCGCGCAGCATGGCCTCGACGATCAGCGGCTGCAGCAGCAGCCAGGCGATCAGAATGCCCACCGCCGGCAGCAGCGCCCACAGCGCCACGTAGCTGCCGTAGTAGCCCGGCCGCGAGTGCAGCAGCTGCGCGCGGCGATTGACCGTCTGCAGCGCCCGCCCCATGCCGAGCCGGAATCCCAGCAAGGTCAGGACGAGGAGGACGGCGAGGACGACTGGCAGGCTCATGGAGGGCGGGTCCGTGCGACGGGAAGGAAAAGCGCGGAGATGGCCGGGAGCGGCGGGCGCTCCCGGCCGGATCGCAGGATCAGCTGCCGACCGTCATGCCCTTGATGAACTTCTCGCGCTGCTGCTTGAGTTCGTTCGCCGGCATCGGGATCAGGCCCTTCTCGACCGCCGCGCCCTCTTCGCCGACCATGCGGTCGGAGAGGAAGAACTCGACGTATTCCTTGAGGCCCGGGATGGCGCCGAGATGCGCCTTCTTCACGTAGAAGAACAGCGGGCGCGACACCGGGTACTTGCCTTCGGCGATGGTCTCGACCGACGGCACGACGCCGGAAACCGGCGCGACCTTAACCTTGTCGCGGTTCTGGTCGTAGAAGCTCAGGCCGAACACGCCGATGCCCGTCGGCGTGCTCTGGATGCGCGCCAGCGTCTCGGTGTAGTCGCCGTCGATATCGACCGAGCGGCCGTCCTTGCGCACGGAGACGCAGGCGGCGTGCTTGGCCTTGGCGTCGGAAATCGCCTCGACCTCGGCAATGCCCTTGCAGCCGACCGCGAGAACCTTCTCCTCGAACACTTCGCGGGTGCCGTGCTTCTCGCCCGGGATGAAGACGCGGATTTCCTGGTCCGGCAGCGAGGCGTCGACCTGCTTCCAGTTGGTGTAGGGGTTCGGCACCAGCTTGCCGCCCTGCGGCACGTCCTTGGCCAGCGCCAGGTAGAGCTGCTTGGGGGTGAAGGTGAAGCTGTTCGACTTCACGCTGCTGGCGAAGACGATGCCGTCGTAGCCGATCTTGACCTCGATGATATCGTTGACGCCGGCCGACTTGCAGGCGTCGACCTCGGTCGACTTGATCGGACGCGAGGAATTGGCGATGTCGATGGTGTTCTCGCCGACGCCGGCGCAGAACGTCTTGAGGCCGCCCGAAGAGCCGCCCGATTCGACGATCGGCGTCTTGAACTTCGGATTGGCCTTGCCGAAGGCCTCGGCGACGACGTTGGCGAAGGGCAGAACGGTCGACGAACCGGCGATCTTGACCTGATCGCGCGCCTCGGCCACACCGGCGAAGGTCAGCGCGGCCAGGGTCGCCAGTGCTGCAGTTTTGATCCGCATGGAAAGAGCCTCCTGGATTTCGCTCGCGGCCCCGGATTGGGTTGAGCGACGGGCCGCCGATCGCGCTGCGACTCTTAGTGACCAGTGGCAATAGATTTACTGCAAATTTGTTACGCTTTTATGAATTGTGCGGCCGCAGAAATCCGCGGATTCGCCACCCACGCCATTGAATTTCCAGAAGATTTCGCCTGTGGGTTATTCGTGTCAGGCGCTGCGGCGATCCGCTGCGGCAGGCTCGGCCTGGGGCTGCGCCGGCGGCGGCGCCAGCGGCAGGGTGATGGCGATCGTCGTGCCCTCGCCGACCGTGCTGTCGATCTCGAGCTGGCCGCGATGGCGGTTGACGATGTGCTTGACGATGGCCAGGCCCAGCCCGGTGCCGCCCAGCTTGCGCGAGCGCGCATCGTCGACCCGGTAGAAGCGCTCGGTCAGCCGCGGCAGATGCTCCTCGGCGATGCCCTCGCCCTGGTCGGCGACGGCGATGCGCAGGCCCTCCGGCCGGCCGCCGCCAGCCGCAATGCGCGCGACCGTGCAGCGCACGGCGCTGCCCTGGCGGCCGTACTTGATGGCGTTGTCGACCAGGTTCTGGAACACCTGGCCAAGCTCGTCGCGATCGCCCAGCACCGGCGGCGCCTCGCCCTCGACCTCGAGCTTCAGGGCGATGCCGCGCTGGCGGGCGCGCAGCTCCAACATGTCGAGCACGGAGCGCAGCACGGCGATGGCGTCGACTGGGTCGGACGGGCGCGAATGCTCGCGCAGCTCGATGTCGGACAGCGACAGCAGATCGCTGACCAGCCGCGCCATACGCTGCGCCTGCTCGTCCATGATGGCTAGGAAGCGTTCGCGCGCCTTGGCGTCGTCGCGCGCCGGCCCGCGCAAGGTCTCGATGAAGCCCATCAGGGTCGAGATCGGCGTCTTCAGTTCGTGACTGGCATTGGCGACGAAGTCGGCGCGCATGCGCTCGGTGCGGCGCAACGCCGTCACGTCGTGGAACACCAGAAGGACGACGGTGCCGTCGCCCGCCGGCTCCGCCAGCGCCGCCACATGCGCGATCATCGCCGTCTCGACCCGGTCGTTGCGTGCGAACTCGACAGCAGCGACTTGTTTCTCCGCCAGGGCGGCGTCGACGGCGGCCAGCACCTGCGGCTGGCGCAGCACGGCGGCGAGATCGCGGCCCATCGCCTGGCCGCCGAACAGCGCCACCGCGGCGGCGTTGACGTGGGTGATGCGCCGGTTGCGGTCGACCGCCAGCAGCGGGTCGGGCAGGCCGTCGAGAATCCGCTTGCTGGCCGAGGAGGCGGCCTGCAGCGCCTCGCGCTGCACCTGCCAGCCGGCGTGCAGGGCGGCGGCGGCGCGCGACAGCTCCTCGGCGGCGACCGACAGCTTGAAGGCCGGCGGCTCGGGCGTGGTCCCGCCGGCGCGCGCATCGCCACCGGACAGGCGGGCGATGAAGGTGGCGAAAGCGGTGATGTCGCCGAGATAGAGCCGCACGAGCGGCCAGGACACGGCAAACAGTGCCGCCGCGGCGACGAGAGCGGGGATCCGGCCCAGCCAGCCGCCCAGCACCAGCCCGCCCAGCGCCAGGAAAGCCGGCAGGCAGACCAGAAAAGCCGCCAGAAACTGGCGACTCAGCGGCAGGTTGGGACGCAGCATCTAGGTTCGGCCTCGTGCCAGAACGCGAAACGGGAAGCCAGTATACCAGCTTCCCGTTACAGCCGCATTGCGATGCCGGATGAGCGTCAGTCGCTAAGGGCCTCGTAAGCAACGAGGACACCGGCATTGACCAGGTCGTTGACGGTCGAGCCCATCTGCACGATCTGCGCCGGCTTGGCGAGGCCCAGCAGGATCGGGCCGATCACCGTACCGCCGCCCAGCTGCGCCACCAGCTTGGAGCCGATATTGGCCGCGTTGAGCCCGGGCATGATCAGGATGTTGGCCGGGCCGCTCAGTCGGCAGAACGGATAGACGCTCTTCATCAGCTCGTGGTCCATCGCCACGTCGGCCTGCATCTCGCCGTCGTATTCGAAATCGACCTCGAGCCGGTCGAGATGGCGGATCGCCTCGCGGATGCGCTCGGTGCGCTCCATCAGCCGGCCGCCGAAATTGCTGAACGACAGGAAGGCGACGCGCGGGTCGTTGCCCATCTGGCGCGCCAGCGCCGCCGCCTGGCGGGCGATGCCGGCGAGCTGCTCGGAGGTCGGCGTCTCGTGCACAGAGGTGTCGGCGATGAACACCGCCTTGCCGCGCGCCACGGCGATCGACAGGCCGAACACGACCCGACCGCGCTGGCCTTCGATGACGCTGGTAACGTCGCCATAGCACTCGCCGAAGCTGCGGGTCAGGCCGGTCACCATGGCGTCGGCGTCGCCCGACGCCACCATGCAAGCGGCGAAGACGTTGCGGCCCTGGTTGACGGCGCGCTGCGCGTCGCGCCGCAGCATGCCCTGGCGCTGCTGGCGCTTGTACAGCAGGTCGGTGTAGCGCGCGTTCGAGTTGGAAAGACGCGCGTTATGGATCTCGATGCCGGCCGTGTCGCCGGCGATGCCGATCTGCGCCATGGTCTCGAGCACGTTCTCCTCGCGGCCAATCAGGATCGGCGTGCCGTAGCCGGCATCGCGGAAAGCCAGCGCGGCGCGGATGGTGCGTTCCTCCTCGCCCTCGGCGAACACCACCCGTTGCGGCCGCGCGCGCACGGCGTCGACGATGCTCTGCAGCCAGGCCGCGGTCGGATCGAGGCGGCCGGAAAGCTGCGCCTTGTACTCCTTCATGTCGACGATCGGCCGGCGGGCAACGCCGGAATCCATCGCCGCCTGCGCCACCGCCGACGACACCGCCGAGATCAGGCGCGGATCGAACGGCACGGGGATGATGTACTCCGCGCCGTAGCGCAGGCGTCGGCCCGAATAGGCGCGGTCGACCTCGTCGGGCACGTCCTCGCGCGCCAGCTTGGCGATGGCCTCGGCGGCGGCAATCTTCATCTGGTCGTTGATGGTCGAGGCGCGCACGTCGAGCGCGCCGCGGAAGATGTAGGGAAAGCCCAGGACGTTGTTGACCTGGTTGGGATAGTCGGAGCGGCCGGTGGCGACGATGGCGTCCTTGCGCGCCGCGCGCACGTCTTCCGGCGTGATCTCGGGATCGGGATTGGCCATAGCGAAGATGATCGGCTTGTCGGCCATCGACTTCACCATCTCCTGCGTCATCGCGCCCTTGACCGACAGGCCGAAGAACACGTCGGCGCCCTTGACGGCCTCTTCCAGCGTGCGCGCCTTGGTCTTGACCGCGTGCGCCGACTTCCACTGGTTCATGCCCTCGGTGCGGCCCTGGTAGATGACGCCCTTGGTGTCGCACAGGATGACGTTGTCGTGCGGCATGCCCATGCTCTTGATCAGCTCGATGCAGGCGATGCCGGCGGCGCCGGCGCCGTTCACCACCATGCGCGTGTTCTCGATCTTGCGCCCCGTCAGATGCATGGCGTTGATCAGGGCGGCGGCCGAGATGATCGCCGTGCCGTGCTGGTCGTCGTGGAACACGGGAATGTCGAGCAGCTCGCGCAGGCGCTGCTCGATGATGAAGCACTCGGGCGCCTTGATGTCCTCGAGATTGATGCCGCCGAAGGACGGACCGAGATAGCGCACGCAGTTGATGAACTGGTCGACGTCGGTGGTGTCGACCTCCAGATCGATGCCGTCGACGTCGGCGAAGCGCTTGAACAGCACCGCCTTGCCTTCCATCACCGGCTTCGACGCCAGCGCGCCGAGATCGCCCAGCCCCAGCACGGCGGTGCCGTTGGAGATCACCGCCACCAGATTGCCCTTGGCCGTGTAGTCGTAGGCCAGCGACGGATCCTCGTGGATGCGCAGGCAGGGCGCGGCGACGCCGGGGGAATAGGCCAGCGCCAGATCGCGCTGGGTGGTGAGCGGCTTGGTCGGGGTGACCTCGATTTTTCCCGGCCGCCCGGAGGCGTGCATGATCAGCGATTCTTCGTCGAGACTGCCGGTTTCGGTGACCATTGCTTCTGTATCGCGACGCGCCGTCGCCATGGGAGGACTCCAAACGTCTTGTTCGTGCGCATTATGCGGTGAACGACCAGTCTAGCCGGTTTGGCCGGCGTCGTGGCGGGAAAAAAACCGTCATGCTACGGTCGGACTTGGCTTTTTTCCTTTCGCCGACCGGAACAGAATTGCGCGCCAAGCCCGTTTCCCCCGCCGCGACCGAGCCCGACGCCGCCCTCGTCCCGGCCGGCGCGACGCCGATGATGCAGCAGTACCTCGCCATCAAGGCGGCGCACCCCGACCACCTGCTGTTCTACCGCATGGGCGATTTCTACGAGCTGTTCTTCGACGATGCCGTCAAGGCGTCGGCGGCGCTCGACATCGCCCTGACCAAGCGCGGCCAGCACCAGGGCCAGGACATCCCGATGTGCGGCGTGCCGGTGCACAGCCACGAAGCCTATCTCTCGCGACTGATCCGCCGCGGCTTCAAGGTCGCGGTCTGCGAACAGACCGAGGACCCGGCCGAAGCGAAGAAGCGCGGCGCTAAGTCCGTGGTGCAGCGCGAAGTGGTGCGCGTCATCACGCCCGGCACCTTGACCGAGGATGCCCTGCTCGATGCGCGCGCCCACAATTATCTCGCCGCGCTGGCCGACGCCCAGGGCGAGCTGGCGCTGGCCTGGCTCGACCTGTCGACCGGCGAATTCGGCGTTCAGAGCCTCGAGGCCGCACAAGCCGGCGCCCTGCTGGCGCGGCTGGAACCCGGCGAATTGCTGCTGCCCGACCGGCTGCTGACGCGACCGGCGCTGGAGACGGCGCTGGCCGACCGCCAGGCGGCGCTGACGCCATTGCCGGGCGCGCGCTTCGACAGCGACAACGCCCGCCGCCGCCTGCAGGAGATTTTCCGCGTCGGCACGCTGGAAGGCATCGCCAGCTACAGCCGCGCCGAACTGGCCGCCGCCGGTGCGCTGATCGACTACGTCGAACTGACCCAGGCCGGCAAGCTGCCGCGGCTGGCGCCGCCGCAACGCGTGGCGCCCAGCGACGCGATGGAGATCGACGCCGCGACACGGCGCAATCTCGAACTGATGCGCACCCTGGACGGCGCGCGCGCCGGCAGTCTGCTGGCCGCGATCGACCGCACCCTGACCGGCCCGGGCGCGCGGCTGCTGGCGGCGCGGCTTTCGGCGCCGCTCACCGATCCTGCCGCCATCGCCGACCGGCTCGACGTGGTGTCGCTGTTCGTCGAGCGCCTGCGCCTGCGCCAGGACGTACGCGATCTGCTGCGGCGCTGCCCCGACATGGAGCGGGCGCTGGCGCGGCTGACCTTGGGCCGCGGCGGCCCGCGCGATCTTTCCGCCCTGCGCGAGGGTCTGCGTCAAGCGGCTGCCCTGCGGGCGCTGCTGCTGGCGGGTGAAGGCGAGTTGGCGGCGCAGCCGGCGCAGATCGCCGACGCCATCGAGGTGCTGGGCGGGCACGACGAGCTTGTGGCGTTGTTCGATCGCGCGCTGGCCGAGGAGCTGCCGCTGCTGGCGCGCGACGGCGGTTTCGTCGCCGCGGGCTACCGGCCCGAGCTCGACGAGCTCCGCGCGCTGCGCGACGAGAGCCGCCGGCTGATCGCCGCGCTGGAACAGAAGTACCGCACGGCCAGCGCCATCGCCTCGCTGAAGATCCGCCACAACAACGTGCTCGGCTATTACATCGAAGTCTCGCCCGGCAACGCCGAGAAGCTCGATGCCCAGGCGCATGGCTTCATCCATCGCCAGACCCTGGCCAGCGCGGTGCGCTACACCACGGTCGAGCTGGGCGAACTGGAGAGCAAGATCGGCCGCGCCGCCGATCTCGCGCTCAATCTCGAGCTGGAGATCTTCGCCGAACTGTCCGCTGCGGCGATCGCCCGCGCCGAGCCGGTCTGCGCCGCCGCCGCTGCGCTGGCGGCGATCGACGTCGCGGCGGGTCTGGCGGAGCTGGCCGGCGACGGCCAGTGGGTGCGGCCGCTCGTCGACGACGGCATCGAATTCGCCATCGAGGGCGGACGGCATCCGGTGGTGGAGGCCGCCTTGCGGGCGCGCGGCGACGGCGCCTTCGTCGCCAATGACTGCACGCTGTCGGGCGAACGACGGCTGTGGCTGGTCACCGGCCCCAACATGGCCGGCAAATCGACTTTCCTGCGCCAGAACGCGCTGATCGCCGTGCTGGCCCAGATCGGCGCCTACGTGCCGGCGCGTTCCGCCCATATCGGCGCGGTCGACCGGCTGTTCAGCCGCGTCGGTGCGGCCGACGATCTGGCGCGCGGCCGTTCGACCTTCATGGTCGAAATGGTCGAGACCGCCGCCATCCTCAACCAGGCCACCGCCCGCAGCCTGGTGATCCTCGACGAAATCGGCCGCGGCACGGCGACCTATGACGGTCTGTCGATCGCCTGGTCGACGCTCGAGCATCTGCACGACGTCAACGAATGCCGGGCGCTGTTCGCCACGCATTACCACGAGCTGGTGGCGCTGGGCGGCCGGCTCGACGCGCTGGCGCCGCACACCATGCGGGTGAAGGAATGGCAGGGCGACGTGGTGTTCCTGCACGAGGTGGCGCCGGGCGCCGCCGATCGCTCCTACGGCATTCACGTCGCCAAGCTGGCGGGGCTGCCGCCGGCGGTGATCGCCCGCGCCGAAGAGGTCTTGCGCGGCCTTGAAAGCGGCGAACAATCGGGCGCGGTGACGCGGCTGGCGCAGGATCTGCCGCTGTTCGCCGCCGCGCCGCCGCCGGCGCAGGCCGCACCGCAAGCCCCTTCCGCCACGCTGGAGGCGCTCGACACGATCCATCCCGACGAGCTGACGCCGAAGGCCGCACTGGACCTGCTCTACCAGCTCGTCGCCTTGCGGCGCGAAGAGAAGCCATGAGCAGCCAGGCAGCGATCGCCAAATACGCGCTTTTGGGCGCGTTCTCCGGCGCGCTTTACGGGCTGTGGCATTTCGGTTTCCTGATGGCGGTGGACGAGCCCGGCAACAACGCCATCGACAGTATCGGACTCTTCTCCGCCTTCGCCGGCGCCGGCCTGTTCTACGGCGTCATCGTCGGCGCGGCCCTGCGCGGCGATCTCGGACTGGATCTGCTGCGCTGGGCGCTGCTCGCGATTGCCGCGACGGGCTCCTACTATGCGGCAGTTGAAATCGAACTGGCGCTCGATCCGGTCGCAGGCAGCGATGGCGAAACGCTGCTCTCGGGCGCGGTCGCAGGTGCCGCCGGCGGGCTGCTGCTGGCGCTGGCGACTGCCGCGCTGGCGCCGAGGGCGAGAAAGCCCCGCTTCATCGTCATGGCGACGATAGCCGGCGCGCTGTTCGGCGCGCTGCTGCTCCTGCCGCAGCAATTCGACGTCATGGCCTCCTGGATCGCCTTTTTCGCCGCCTGGCAGGCCGCCTATGCGGCGGCGACGGCGCTGTCACTCGGCTTTACGGCGCCGAGCCGATGAATTGCGGCCGCTGACGACGTTCGGCGCGATCTTTCACTTCTCCAGCCCGCCATGGGCCGGCAGCGACCAGCCGAAGGCGATGGCCGCGCCCCTGATGGCGAAGGCGGCGACGAAACCGGCGATCAGCGCCGGCGTTTCCGGCACGCCGGAAAAATCGAGCGCGACGTAGAGGCCGGCGCCGGCCGCCGCGGCGGTGGCGTAGATCTCCTGGCGCAGGATCAGCGGCACCTGGGCGCACAGCACGTCGCGCACGATGCCGCCGAACGTCGCCGACATCACGCCCATCACCACCGCCACCATGGCGCCGGCGCCGTGATCGAGCGCCCGTTCCGCGCCCAGCACGCAGAACAGCGCCATGCCCAGCGCGTCGGCCCACAATATGGCGCGCTCGCCGCGGGCGATGTGCCGCGCCAGAAAGAACGTCGCGCTGGCCACCGCGATGCAGACGCCGATATTGACCGGCGCGTCGATCCAGAACACCGGCGCGATGTCGAGCAGAAGATCGCGCAAGGTGCCGCCGCCGATGCCGGTGACGCTGGCGACCAGGGCGAAGCCGAAAATGTCCAGCCGCTGGCGCGCGGCGGCCAGCGCGCCGGTCAGCGCGAATACCGCGACGCCGGTCAGTTCCAGCCAGTGCAGGAAATCGCCGCCCACCGTTGCCCCCCAATGAAGCGCCTTTCCGGCGCCAACCGGCCGATTGTGGACCGCAGCCGGCGGCGGGTACAATGGCCCGGCCGGCCACCCATATGAACCCCATGGACAATCCCTACGAAAAGCTGCGCGATCGCCGCGCCATCATCAACCGCAAGTCGCTGATCGCCGACATCGCGGCGGTGATCGAGCGCCACCCGGAAGTGCGCGGCGGCGGCGCGCGGGAGAAGGTTCTGGCCTGCCTGCGCCAGGCGATGGATACCGGCCGCGCCGAAATCCAGCGCCGCTTCGAGGCCGACGGCGACGGCCGGCAGGTGACGCTCGGCATGGCCCACCTGATGGACCAGATCGTCAAGGTGCTGTTCGACGTCGCCAACGAGCACGTGTATCCCGCCCCCAATCCGACCGCGGCCGAGCAGATCTGCCTGGTGGCGGTGGGCGGTTACGGCCGCGGCGAACTCTATCCGCAATCCGATCTCGATCTGCTGTTCCTGCGTCCCTACAAGCAGACGCCGCGCGGCGAGCAGGTCGTGGAGTACATGCTCTATACGCTGTGGGATCTGCGACTGAAGGTCGGGCACGCCACGCGCTCGATCGAGGAATCGATCCGGCTGGCGCAGTCCGACCACACGATCCGCACCGCGCTGCTCGAGACCCGCTATTTGTGGGGCGTGCCCGCGCTCTACCACCAGTTCAAGCGCGCCTTCGCCCAGGCCTTCCTCAGCGGCGACGGCCGCGATTTCCTCGAAGCCAAGCTGGCCGAACGCGACGTGCGCCACCGCAAGATGGGCGATTCGCGCTACGTCGTGGAACCCAACGTCAAGGACGGCAAGGGCGGCCTGCGCGATCTGCAGACGCTCTACTGGATCGCCAAGTATCTCTATCGCGTCGGCACGGTCGCCGAGCTGGTCGACAAGGAGGTGTTGACGGCCGAGGAGGCGCGCAAGTTCGATCGCGCCGAGACCTTCCTGCGCAACGTGCGCTGCCACATCCATTTCATCACCGGCCGCGCCGAGGAGCGGCTGAGCTTCGACCTGCAGGCGGAGATCGGCCGGCGCATGCACTACACCGACCATGCCGGCACGCGCGGCGTCGAACGCTTCATGAAACACTACTACCTGCACGCCAAGACGGTCGGCGACCTGACGCGCATCTTCTGCGCCGCGCTGGACGAGGCGCACAAGCGCAAGCCGCGCTTCGGCCTGTTCCGTCTGGCCTCGCTCAGGCCCCGGCAGCTCGAGGGCTTCGTCGTCGACGGCGAGCGGCTGAAGGTGGCGAACGACGACGATTTCGCCCGCGATCCGGTCAAGCTGATCCGCCTGTTCCATGTGGCGCAGGAGAACGGCCTCGACATCCACCCCGCCACCTTGCGGCTGGTGACGCAGAATCTGAAGCTGGTCGGTCACGGCTTGCGCGCCAACGAAGAGGCCAATCGCCTTTTCATGGCGATCCTGACCTCGCGCAACGATCCGGAGACGGCGCTGCGGCGGATGAACGAGGCGGGCGTGTTCGGCCGTTTCGTGCCGGATTTCGGCAGAGTCGTGGCGCAGACCCAGCACGACATGTACCACACCTACACGGTGGACGAGCACACCATCCGCGCCATCGGCATCCTCTCGCGCATCGAGAACGGCGCGCTGAAAGAGGACCATCCACTGGCCAGCGCCATCGTGCACAAGGTGCTGTCGCGCGAAGTGCTCTATCTCGCCGTGCTGCTGCACGACATCGCCAAGGGCCGCGGCGGCGACCATTCCATCCTCGGCGCCGAAGTGGCAGACAATCTCGGCCCAAGGCTGGGCCTGTCGCCGCAGGAGACCGAGACCGTCGCCTGGCTGGTGCGCTGGCACCTCGCCATGTCCTACACCGGCTTCCAGCGCGATCTTCAGGATCCCAAGACGATCAAGGATTTCGCCGAACTCGTGCAGTCGCCCGAGCGGCTGCGCCTGCTGCTGGTGCTGACCGTGTGCGACATCCGCGCCGTCGGCCCCAACGTGTGGAACGGCTGGAAGGCAGCGCTGCTGCGCCAGATCTACTACGCCGCCGAGGAAGTGCTGTCGGGCGGCACGCTGGGCGGCGGGCGCGCCGAGCGCGTGCGCCAAGCGCAGGAGGAGACCGCGAAGCTGCTGCCGGACTGGAGCGAGGCCGAGCGCGAGCGCATCTTCGCCGAAGGCTATCCGGCCTACTGGCTGTCCTTCGACGCCGCCACCCATGCCCGCCACGTCGACCTGATGCGGCGCGCGGCGCGCGACGGCTCGCCGCTGATGGTCGAGCATCGCGTCGACGCCGAGCGCGCGGTGACCGACGTCACCATCTACACTCAGGACATGCCGGGCCTGTTCTGGCGCATCGCCGGCGCCATGGCGCTGACCGGCGCCACCATCGTCGACGCCAAGATCTTCACCATGGCCAACGGCATGGCGCTCGACACCTTCACGATCCAGGACACCGAGGGCGGCGCCTTCGAACGCTCGGACAAGCTGGCGCGGCTGTCGGCGCGCATCGAGCAGGCGCTGTCGGGCCAGCTGCGCATCGCCGAGCAGCTCGAGCGCCAGAAGCCGGCCTATCCGACGCGCGCCAGCGTCTTCACCGTCGCCCCACGCGTGCTGGTCGACAACAACGCCTCGAACACCCATACCGTGGTCGAGGTCAACGGCCGCGACCGGCCGGGCTTCCTCTATCTCGTCACCCGCACCCTGTCGGAGCTCAACCTGCAGATCTCCTCGGCGCACGTCACCACCTACGGCGAGCGCGCCGTCGACGTGTTCTACGTCAAGGACGTGTTCGGCCTGAAGATCGTCCATCCCGACAAGCTGGCGGAGATCAAGACGCGGCTGCAGGACGTGCTGCAGAACGCCGACGAGAAGGAAGGCCTGGCGGCCGAGCCCGCGCCCCCTGCACCCGCGCCGCGACGCCGGGTTGCCCGCCGCCGCCGCGCCGCCGCCGAATAGCGCCCGCTTCTGCTAGTGCCGGTGGCCGTCATGGCCTTGCGGCCGGGACTCGGATCCCGAATAGCCGCGCAGCCGGTCGTAGGCCGAGATCTGGTCCGCGCTGAGCAGCGCTTTCATCTCGATATGCGTGTTGAGATGGACCGCCCGCAGCCTGCCCTGCAGAGTGCCGATCTCGACGCTGGCGCGCTCGACCGCCGCAGCGTCGGCCTTGCCTTCGCCGAACAACCGGTCGAGCGCCGCTTCGGCCTGCAGGATGGATTCGCCCAGCGCCGCCGCCTCGCGCGTCATCCTGGCGCGCAGGCGTTCGGTGCGCTCGATCTGCGATGGCGTCAGGCTCAGCGCGCCTTGCAACTCGAGCACATGGGCGGGCCCGGGATAGGAGTTCAACTCGGCCGCCTTGGCCAGGCCCATGCCACGCCCGTTGCGCAGATCGTCGATCTCGCCAGCCGACAGCGCCTTGAGCGGGCGCAGATGCTGACCGGCATAGGGCGTAGGGCTATTGGCCGACGCCGGCAGGGCCACTGTAAGGAGTGCCAGAATGATGGAAGCTCTGCGCATGCTGCGGTTCCCCTGCTGCCAGGGCGTCAAGCTTACGACATAATCGGGCGGCACACAGTCGCCCACCGCCATTGATGGACTGCCCTTGTCGCGACGCATCGCCTTCGCCCTTGCATTGATCCTGTCGGGACAGCCCGCGCTTGCCCAGCCGGCCACCTCGCTGGCCGACGGCCGCGCCGGCGCGATCGAATTCTTATCGCCAACGCCGCGCGGGCCGAGCGATCTGGTCGGCCGCAACCCCGCCATGGCGCAGGCGACGATTTCCGGCGTCCTGACCCTGCCGCAAGGCAGCGCGCGCGTGCCGGCGATCGTCATCGCCCATGGCAGCGGCGGCATCCTGCCCGGCCGCGAGCACGACTGGGCGGCGCGGCTCAACGCGTTGGGCTATGCCACCTTCGTCGTCGACAGTTTCACCGGCCGCGGCCTGCGCTCGACCGGCACCGACCAGACGCGGCTGTCGACCATGGCCAACGTCGCCGACGCGCTCGCCGCCCTGAAGCTGCTGGCCGGCCATCCGCGCATCGACCCGCAGCGCATTGCCGTCATGGGCTTCTCGCGCGGCGGCCAGGTGGTGCTCTATACGGCGCTGGAGCCGATCCGGCAGGGCATGATCGACGGCGAGCTGCGCTTCGCCGCCCATGTCGCGCTCTATCCCTCCTGCAACATCCCCTACCGCGCCGACGCCGTTTCGCCCATGCCGCTGCTGATGCTGCTGGGCGCGGCCGACGACTATACGCCAGCGGCACCCTGCTTCGCCTATGCCAACTGGTTCGCCGCGAAAGGCGCGCGCATCGAG
Source organism: Rhodospirillaceae bacterium (assembly GCA_040255215.1). Taxonomy (GTDB): domain Bacteria; phylum Pseudomonadota; class Alphaproteobacteria; order Reyranellales; family JAQSWP01; genus JAQSWP01. Next base: position 17,349 of record JBDZUM010000037.1, on the reverse strand, counting down.
GCCAAGGCCTATGACGGCGCGTACCACGATTTCGACATTCCCGAACCGCCGCGGCGCTACCCGCGCCTGCAGAGTGCGCGCAACTGCCGCGCCGAGGTCGAACTCGGCAAAGGAACCATGCGCCGACTCGACACCGGCGAGGAGATGGCGGATCAGGCCGTCATCAACGCCTACCTCAAGGGCTGCATGGAATACGGCGCCACCTATGGCGGCGATGCGGCGGCCCTGGCGGCGGCGCAGCGCGATGTGGCGGATTTCCTCAAGCGGGCGTTCGGGCGATGAGATCGTCGGTTCATGGACTGATAAGCTGTCTTCTCCTTGTGGGACCGGTTAGCATCGCACAGGCTCAACAATCTTCTCGTCCAGAGATCGCCTCTATGCCGCCGAAGTCGGTAGTTGAAGAGCAGCACGCCGAAATCGAGGCATTTACGGCGTCATTTGCCGCTACGGTGAAGGCTGCTCTGCTCAATGACAAATGCAAAGTTCTGTCGGAAAAGGATGCCGAACGCATTGGCTTTTGGAGCGTAACGATTCTGGAAACCATACGCGGTGATATAGGCGCCAGCGCTGCCAATCGAATAATCGATGAGGGACGAGCATGGGCGGATGCGCAGCCCTGCAATGCTGCTGCGACAGATGCAGTGCGCGCCGGATTTCGCGCTGGCGAGCGAGCCATGCAAGATCGCCTTGGCGCTACGACAGCGGACGGCATCGACTTCTACGAACTGGTCGCTGCCGATCTGCTAATCAGAAAGTGCCATCTGTTCCAGGTCGAGGAGTTCAATGGCAAGCACGTTGCCGTTCATCTTGCGGAACTTGAGACAGCGATAGCCAAGACTGAAGGACGGTTGGAGTCGAGCGAAGCCGCTGAGATCAGAGCAAGGACTGCAGCAAAGTTCGCGGCGACAGATACTTGCGATTTGCGGGCATCCATCATCGCCATGATCGGCTTGTTTAAATCGGAATTTATCCGAACTTCTCGCCATCGATGACCACTGCTAACGACGACGCCATGCCAATGCCCCGGCCGATCCATCCGGACTTTCAATGAGCTTCGCCCGCGCCGTCGCCTCGATCGGCGGCTTCACCCTGCTGAGCCGCATCGCCGGCTTCGCCCGCGACATGGTGATCGCCGCCATCGCCGGCACCGGGCCGGTGGCCGACGCCTTCTTCATCGCGTTCAAGCTGCCCAACTTCTTCCGCCGCCTGTTCGCCGAGGGCGCCTTCAACCAGGCCTTCGTGCCGCTGTTCGCCGGCGCGCTGCACGATGGCGGCGGGCCGGCGGCGCTGCAGTTCGCGCGCGAGGCGCAGGCGGCGCTGGTTTCGGTCCTGCTGCCGCTCTCGGCGCTGATGATCGTCTTCATGCCCTACGTCGTGACCGCACTGGCGCCCGGCCTGCGCGACGATCCCGAGACGTTCGGTCTGGCGATCGAGCTCTCGCGCATCGCCTTCCCCTACCTGCTGTTCATCTCGCTGGTGTCGCTGCAGGCGGGCGTCCTCAATTCGCTCGAGCGCTTCGGCCATGCCGCCGCCACGCCGATCCTGCTCAATCTCACCCTGATTGCGTCAGCGCTGGGCCTGACGGCGCTGCTGCCGACCGCCGGCCATGCCCTGGCCTGGGGCGTCTTCGCCGCCGGCATCGTGCAGTATCTGTGGCTGGCGGCGGCTTGCGCCCGGGCCGGCATGGTGCTGGGGCCGGTACGGCCGCGCTTCAGTCCGCGCGTGCGCAACCTGCTGCTGCTGGCCGCGCCGGCCGCCATCGGCAGCGGCCTGCAGCAGATCAACTCCATGCTGGACGTCGTCTGGGCCTCGTTCCTGCCGACCGGCGCAATCTCCTATCTCTACTACGCCGACCGCATCAACCAGCTGCCGCTGGGCGTGGTCGGCGTCGCCATCGGCACCGCCCTGCTGCCGCTGCTGTCGCGCCAGATCAGGGCCGGCAGCCACGACGCGGCACTGGCCAACCAGAATCGCGCCATCGAGTTCGCCCTGCTGCTGACCCTGCCCGCCACGGCCGGGCTGGTGGCGCTGCACGAGCCGATCATCCGCGTGCTGTTCGAGCGCGGCGCCTTCGACGCCGCGGCCACCGTCGCCACGGCCAATGCGCTGGCCGCCTTCGCCGTCGGCCTGCCGGCCTTCGTGCTGGTCAAGGTGCTGATCCCGGGCTTTTCGGCGCGCCGCGACACGCGCACGCCGCTCTACGTCGTCATGGTGTCGATCGCCGCCAACGTCGCGCTCAACCTGGCGCTGATCGGCCCGCTGCAGCATGTCGGCATAGCCCTTGCCTCCTCGCTGAGCGGCTGGCTCAACGTCGCGCTGATGGGATTCATCCTGCATCGCCGCGGCCATCTGCGCATCGACGGGCAGCTCCTGCGGCGCGCGCCGCGCCTGCTGCTGGCCGCGATCGCGATGGGCGGCACGCTCCTCGCCGCAGCCCCGCTTCTGGCGGATGCGCTGCAGGCCAGCCTGCTTCTGCAGGCCCTGGCGCTGGCGGCGCTGGTGGCAGGCGGCGCGGCGCTCTATGGCGGTCTGGTCTTGTTGCTCAAAGCCGGCAGCCTCGCCGGCCTGCGCGCCAGCCTCCGCCGCCAGCCCGGCGTGAAGCCCGAACCCGGGCCGGATGAAGACGCCGGCGGACGCTA
>JBDZUM010000037.1:0-14610 GCA_040255215.1 Rhodospirillaceae bacterium | reverse complement strand
CTTGACCTGACCCCCTTGGCGGGAGGATAACCCGCGCCGGCCGGCGGCACGCCAAACCGTCGGTCCGATACCATATAGCGAGGGTCCAAACCGTGAATCGCATCTTCTCGGGCGTCCAGCCCACCGGAAATCTCCATCTCGGCAACTATCTCGGCGCCATCCGCAACTTCGTGCGGCTGCAGGCCGACTACGAATGCATCTATTGCGTCGTCGACCAGCACGCCATCACCATGTGGCAGGAGCCGGCCGAGCTGCGCCGCGCCACCCGCGAGGTCGCCGCCGCCTTCATCGCCGCGGGCGTCGACGCCAAGAAGCAGATCATCTTCAACCAGTCCGCCGTGCCGGCGCATTCGCAGCTGGCCTGGGTGTTCAACTGCGTCGCCCGCATCGGCTGGCTGAACCGCATGACCCAGTTCAAGGAGAAGGCCGGCAAGGATCGCGAGAACGCCTCGGCCGGGCTCTACGTCTATCCCAACCTGATGGCGGCCGACATTCTCGCCTACAAGGCGACGCACGTGCCGGTGGGCGAGGACCAGAAGCAGCATCTCGAGCTGACGCGGGACATCGCGCAGAAGTTCAACAACGATTTCGGCGTGCCGGAGTTCTTCCCGCTGACCGAGCCGCTCATTCTGGGCGAGGCGACGCGCGTGATGAGCCTGCGCGACGGCTCGAAGAAGATGAGCAAGTCCGACCCCTCGGACTATTCGCGCATCAACCTGACCGACGACGCCGACGCCATCGCGCTGAAGATCCGCAAGGCCAAGACCGATCCGCTGCCGATGCCCGAAGCCGAATCGGAAGCGGAAACCCGGCCCGAGGTCGACAACCTGCTCGGGATCTACGCGGCGCTCTCCGACCGGCCGCGCAGCGAGATCCTGGCGGAGTTCGCCGGCAAGGAATTCTCCTTCTTCAAGAAGGCGCTGACCGACCTCGCAGTCGAGAAGCTGGGTCCGATCAACGCCGACATGAAGCGGCTCATGGGCGATGCCGGCTACGTCGAAACGGTGCTGCGCGACGGCGCGGAACGCGCCAACGCCATCGCCGAACCCATCCTGCGCGAGGTCTACGACATCGTCGGCTTCCTGCGCCCCTGATACGGAGAGCGACATGCGCGTTCTGGTTCTCGGCGCCGGCGGCACCGGCGGCTATTTCGGCGGGCGTCTGGTCGAGGTCGGACGCGACGTCACCTTCCTGGTGCGGCCCAAACGCGCGGTGGAACTGGCCGATCGCGGGCTGGTGATCAAAAGCAAAGAGGGCGATGCGACGCTGAAGGTGCAGACCGCCAGCGCCGAACGGCCCGGCGGGCCCTACGACATCGTGCTGCTGACCTGCAAGGCCTACGATCTGCCGTCGGCCATGGACAGCATCGCCGGCGCCGTCGGTCCGGGCACCGCCATAGTGCCGCTGCTCAACGGGCTCAAGCATCTGGAAGCGCTCGACGCGCGTTTCGGCCAGGAGCGCGTGGTCGGCGGGCTGTGCCAGATCGGCGCCACGCTGGGACCGAACAACGAGATCCTGCATCTCGATTTCGCGCAGAACCTGGTGTTCGGCGAGCGCGCCGGCGGCAGCAGCGAGCGCCTCGCCAAATTCGCCGCGCTGTTCGACGGCGCCAAGGCGAGCGGCCGCCAGAGCGAGGCGATCATGCTCGAGATGTGGGAGAAGTTCGTCTTCCTCTGCACGCTCGCCGCCATGTCGACCCTGTTCCGCAACACGATCGGCAACATCGTCGCCGCCCCCGAGGGCGAGGCCATCATCCGCGAATGCTTCGCCGAGTGCATCGCCGTCGCCACCGCTTCGGGCTTTGCGCCGCGCGCCGACTACGTCGCGCGCATGACGAACCTCCTCGTCGAGAAGGGCGCGCCGCGCAAGGGCTCGATGGCGCGCGATATCGAGCGCGGCAATCGCGTCGAGGCGGACCATATCGTCGGCGACATGCTGGAACGGGCGCGCGCGCTGGGCATCGCCGCGCCGACGTTGCGGGTCTCGTACAACGCGCTGAAGGCCTACGAGGCGGCGCGCGAAACCGCCTGAGACCGGCGTTTCAGGCCGACAGCGCCTGCCTCAGCGCCGCGCCGGCGGCGGCGATGGCGCGATTGGCGGTGGCGACGATGCCGCCCATGCCGATGAAGCCATGCACCATGCCGCCATATTCCAGGTAGTCGACCGTGTTGCCTTCCTGCGCCAGGCGGCGGGCATAGGCGCGCCCCTCGTCGCACAGTGGATCGAAACCGGCGGTGATGACATGCGCCGGCGGCAGGCCCTGCAGCGACGGCGCGAAGAGCGGCGAAGCGCGCCAGTCGCGCCGGTCGCCGTCCTTCATGTAGTGGTCGATGAACCACGCCATGGCGTCGCGCGTCAGCAGATAGCCATCGCCGTAGCGCGTCAGCGACTCGTGCGCCATGGTCATGTCGGTCGCCGGATAGATCAGCAGCTGCAGCCGGAACGAGGGCGCGTTGCCGCCGGCCGCCAGCGCGTCGCGCGCCATCAGCGCCACCACCGCCGCGATGTTGCCGCCGGCGCTGTCGCCGCCCACCGCCAGGCGATGCCCGTCGATGCGCAGGTCGCCGCCATGCGTCGCCAGCCACGACGCCACGGCATAGGCATCGTCGATGGCGGCGGGAAAGCGATGCTCGGGCGCCTTGCGGTAGTTGACCGAGACGACCGCGCAGCCGGAAACCTCGGCGAGCTGCCGGCAGGTGACGTCGTGCGTGTCGAGATCGCCGATCACCCAGCCGCCGCCGTGATAGTAGAGCAGCGCCGGGATCAGCTCGTTGTCCGGGTGTCCCAGCGGACGGAAATGGCGCAACGGCACCGGCCCGTGCGGCGTCGGCGCCGTCAGCTCCTCGACCTTGGCCATCGCCGGCGGCGGCGGCTGCAGCGGCACGCGCGTATCGCGGAACATCTGGCGCGCCTCGGGCGGCGACAGCGTGTGCATCAGCGGCCGGCCGGCCTTGGCCGCCGCCTCGAGAACGGCCGCCACCTGCGGATCGAGCGCCATGATTTCCTCACCCTTGCGACTTATTGCGTCTAATCTGGGTGGATGATCGCCCCGACCGATTTTGCGCGCAACCCCGCGACGTTCGGCGTCGCCTCGTTGACGACGCGCCGTCGCGCCCTACATAGGGTTCTGGCCCGCTCATGACCTTCGACCCCGAATTCACCCCCGAACCCGCCCCGCGCCTGCCGTGGTGGGAGCGCCTGCGGCTGCGCATGGCCGGCGGCGGCGCGTCCGACGGTCGCGGCGGCCGGGTGGCGCGGCGGGTGCTCTATGTCGTGCTGGCCATCGTGCTGCTCTACTACCCGATCGGCATGATCTGGATCCACGACGTGGACGACAATCCCGACTTCCAGGCGCCGACGACGGCGCCGGGCGAGAGCCGCATGGTGGCGATGATGGCGGCGCTGGTCGACCGCGAGACCGAGCAGCATCGCTGGACGCCCAACGATCCGTTCTTCATTCCCTCCTATCTGCTCGACAACATGCCCAACTACCAAACCGGCATGATGGGGGCGATGTCGCGCATCGCGGTCGAGCTGACCGACCATATCGGCCGCGCCCGCGGCACCAGCCAGGCCGACCAGGATCTGGAAAAGGCCGCCGGTAGCTTGAAATATCCCGGCAACATCTGGATCTGGGATCCCTCGATCTCGATCTGGCCGACCGCCACCTCCGAGCAGCAGTACCAGGCCGGGATGCGGGCGCTGATCGCCTACAACAAGCGGCTGGCCCAGGGCCAGGCGGTGTTCGAACGGCGCTCCGACAATCTGCAGGCAGCACTGGAGCGCATCGCCGCCGACATGGGCTCGATGTCGGCCACCGTCGACCAGCACATCACCCAGCACGCCGGCTCGCTGTTCGATCTGAAGGTCGACGACATCTACTACGCGAACAAGGGCCGCCTCTACGTCTACTATCTGGTGCTGCGCGAGATGGGGCACGACTACGAGGCGGTGATCCGCGAGCGCAACCTGGGCACGGTGTGGAGCCAGATGGTCGACAGCTTCCGCGCCGCCTCGGTGCTGCAGCCGCTGGTGGTGATGAACGGCCGCCCCGACGCGCAGGGCCTGCCGAGCCATCTGACGGCGCAGGGCTTCTACCTGATGCGCGCCCGCACCCAGCTCTACGAAGTCATCAACATCCTGCTGAAGTAGCGACGGCGGCGACGCTGTGGCGCGATTGCCGCGCGCAAGGGTGAATTGCGCCTGCGCGCCGCGCTAAGGCTTGAACCCCGGCGGCTTGAGGCGCAAAAAGGCTGGGAACCGCTCCCGCCGGAAGCCCAATTGGAACTTTACCTGCCGATCGCCGAAATGTCGGTCAATGCGCTGGCTCTGCTGGCGCTGGGGCTCTTCGCCGGGTTCCTTTCCGGTCTGTTCGGCATCGGCGGCGGCTTCCTGCTCACCCCGGCGCTGATCTTCATCGGCGTGCCCCCGGCGGTGGCGGTGGGCAGCCAGGCGCCGCAGATCCTCGCCACTTCCGTTTCCTCCCTCGACCAGCAATGGCGGCGCGGCAACGTCGATCTGCGCATGGGCGCGACCATGCTGACCGGCGGTCTGGCCGGCTCGGCGCTGGGCGTGCAGCTGTTCGGTTACCTGAAGACGATCGGCCAGATCGACGTGGTGATCGCGCTCGCCTTCATCGTCATGCTGTCCAGCATGGGCGGGCTGATGCTGGCCGAGAGCAGCCGCGCCATCTGGCGCCAGCGGCGGCAGGCGACGCCGGTGCGGCGCAAGCTGCACCAGCATTACTGGGTGGCGCGCTGGCCGCTGAAAGTGCGCTATCCCAAGTCGCGGCTCTACATTTCGATCTTCCTGCCGTTCCTGCTCGGGCTGGGCGGCGGCGTGCTGTCGGCCATCATGGGCATCGGCGGCGGCTTCCTGCTGGTGCCGGCCATGATCTACCTGCTCGGCATGCCGACCCTGCTGGTGATCGGCACTTCGGCGCTGCAGATCGTGTTCGTGGCCGCCAACGTCACCCTGCTGCAGGCATGGCAGAACCAGACCGTCGACCTGCTGCTGGCGCTGGTGATGATCGGCGGCGGCGTGATCGGCGCGCCGCTGGGCAGCCGCCTGTCCGCCCGCCTGCCGGGCGAACAGCTGCGCGCCCTGCTGGCGCTGCTGCTGGTCGGCATGGCGATCAAGCTGCTGATCGACATGGTGGTGACGCCGGAGGAAATCTTCGTGCTCGGCGGTTCGGGGAGCTGAGGATGGCGCGCCGCCTGCCCTTCCCGCTGCTCTGGGCGCTGCTGCTGGCGCCGGCGCCGGCCGTTGCGCAGGCGCCCGAGCGCGCGTTGAGCGTCGATCTGGCGCGCGACCGGGTGTCGATCACCTCCGGCTTCAGCGGCACCGACCTGCTGCTGTTCGGCGCCGTCGATCGCCTCTCCGACATCGTCGTCGTCGTCACCAGCCTCGACACCGAGCGCCAGACCGTGGTGCGCAAGCAGCGCGTGTTCGGTATCTGGCTCAATCGCGGCGCGGTGACCTTCACCAAGGTGCCGCCGCTCTATACCTATGCCAGCACCCGGCCGCTGGCCGACGTCGCGCCGCGCGCGGTGCGCGAGCCCAACAAGCTCGGCCTCGATTCGCTCGACATCGAGCCCGAAGATCCGGCGTTCGCCGAGTACCGTGCCGGGCTGATCCGCGCCAAGCAGCGGCTCGGCCTCTATTCCGCCCTGCCGGCCAGGGTCGAGTTCAAGGACGAGCGGCTGTTCCGCACCAGCCTGCATTTCCCTGCCCAGCTGGCGCCCGGCCGCTACCAGGTCAAGGTCATCCAGCTGCGCGACGGGCGCATCGTCGACGCCGCGACCAGGCCGCTATTCGTCGACAAGGTCGGCGTCGGCGCCGCCATTTCCCAGCTCGCCGAGCGTCAGGGCCTGCTCTACGGGCTGTTTGCCATCGCCGTCGCGGCGGTGGCAGGATTGCTCAGCGGCTACGCGTTCCGGCGCACCTGAGGAAGCGGGCCAGGAGGTCTATGTGAGCGACAAGAGCGAAGCGAAGGCGGCGGCGAAACCGGCGGAGAAGCCGGCCGAACGCGTCTTCCTCGTCGTCGTCGACGACACGCCCGAACTGCTGACGGCTCTGCGTTACGCCAGCCGTCGCGCCAAGCGCACCGGCGGCGTGGTCGCCATGCTCTACGTCATCGAGCCGATGGAGCAGCAGTCCTGGGGCGCGGTCAACGAGCTGATGCGCCAGGAGGCGCGCGAGCAGGGCGAGGAGGTGCTGCATCGCTTCTCCGAACTCGTCGTGGCGCTGACCGGCCAGCTGCCGCGCACCGTCGTGCGCGAGGGCAACCGCCGCGAAGAGCTTCTCAAACTCATCACCGAGGATCCGACCATCTCGATCCTGGTGCTGGGCGCGGCCACCGGCGCCGACGGCCCCGGCCCGCTGGTCACCGCGCTGGCCGGCAAGCACGCCGGATCGCTGCGCGTGCCGATCACCATCGTCCCCGGCAGCCTCAACGAGGAGCAGGTCGACGCCATCAGCTGACGAATCCGGATTCCGGATTCACGGCTGATTTGCGGCGGCGATTCAGGCCCAAAAACTCTGAATCGCCACAATTCCGACGAATTCAGTCGGAAATAGATTTCTTTTAAAATCAATATGTTAAATACAGTTCTTTGAGACCATCCAAGGGCGGAGGGTAAAATTCGCTTGATCCGTCCCTCGGCGCCGCTTATGTCCGCAGCACGAATGGGCGCCCAGGCGCTCTTTTTTGATGCTCGGCGGCCGGGCGCGACCCGTGCGCGCCGGCCTCCTGCGAAAAGGAGACTGTCGTGTTCATCCAGACCGAACAGACACCCAATCCCGCCACGTTGAAGTTCCTTCCGGGGCGGGCCGTGCTCGACAACGGCACGTTCGACTTTCCCGACGCCGAAGCCGGCGCCCGCTCGCCGCTGGCGCGGCGGCTGTTCGACGTCGATGGCGTCGCCCGCGTCTTCCTCGGCGGCGACTTCGTCACCGTCACCAAGGCCGCCGACATCGACTGGCCGGTGCTCAAGCCGGCCGTGCTCGGCGCCATCATGGAGCATTTCACCTCCGGCGAACCGGTGATCTCCGGCGGCGAATCCGCCGCCCAGGCCGCGCCAGCCGAGGACGAGGGCGAGATCGAGGCCCAGATCCGCGAGCTGCTCGACACGCGGGTGCGTCCCGCGGTCGCGCAGGATGGCGGGGATATCGTGTTCCAGCGTTTCGAAGATGGCGTCGTCTACCTGCACATGCAGGGCTCGTGCCAGGGGTGCCCGAGCTCGACGGCGACGCTGAAGATGGGGATCGAAAACCTGCTGCGTCACTACGTTCCGGAAGTGAACGAAGTCCGCGCCGTCGACTGATCGTCGGTTAACCAGCAAGCGGGCGGAAGCCAGGCTTTCCGCCCGCCATCGCAACGGTCCGCCCCGCGCGGCCTTACGAGAACGATAGTTGATGAATTCGGATCCGCGTTTGTTCGCGCGCCTGCGCGCGCATGTCTCCCTGCCGTTGGCCGTCCTGTCGGTCGGCGCCTTCGCCTTCGTAGCCCTCGATACCGCCCGCCACGGCGTCATCGCCGCGCCGGCCGAAATCTCGCGCCTGCTGCCGCATCCCGATTCGGCCCTGTCCCTGCCGCTGCCGCTGCTGCCGCCCGCCGAACGGGCGCGGCCGCCGGCGATCGTCGAGACGTTCGATCCGATGGCGCCGCCGCCGCCGGCCGTGCCGGTGACGGTCGAACGCAGCGAGGATCTCGCCACGCTGTTCGAGAACCACGACTACACGCTCGACGCCGTGGTCGGCGCCGGTCGCGAAGTGCCGGCCATCGCCGTCATGCGCATGCCGGACGACCTCGCCAAGGTGCGCGAGGTCGACAAGCGCAAGCGGCTCTTCATCAAGGCGCTGCTGCCGGTGGTGCTGCAGGTCAACGAGGAGATCACCGCCGACCGCCAGCGCCTGGTCTGGCTGCGCATGCAGATGGAAAGCGGCGAGGGCCTGGGCCACTCCGACAGCGAATGGCTGGCGGCCCTGGCCGAGCGCTACAAGACCGACGCCGCCGACTACGGCGAACTGCTGCGCCGCATCGACGTGGTGCCGCCGTCGCTGGCGATCGCGCAGGCCGTCACCGAGAGCGGCTGGGGCACCTCCTACACCGCACGCAAGGGCAACTCGCTGTTCGGCCAGTACCACTACTCGTCGAAGGGCGGCGCCGACGACGACGCCGCCAGCTTCAGGATCCGCGCCTTCGACAGCGTCGTCGATTCGGTCGCCGCCTACGTGCGCAACCTCAACACGCACCAGGCCTACGGCAAGTTCCGCCAGGACCGCGCCGACATGCGCGACAATGGCGAGATCGTCGACGGCTACGTGCTGGCCGGCCGGCTGCTGGCCTATTCCGAGCGCGGCCAGGGCTACATCGACTTCCTGCGCCTGATCATGCGCACCGAGAATCTGCGGCCCCTCGACGAGGCGCGGCTGCAGCGCTTCTAAGCCGTCGCTACATCATCGGTCGCGGCAGGTCGGCATCGTTCCACAGCCGGTAGCGGCGCGCGTCGAACAGCTGATAGTGCCACCATTCGTTGCGGTAGAAGTCCCAGCCGGCATTCGTCATCAGGCCCATCAGCAGCAGGCGGTTGCGCTGCGCCGCCGGCGCGATCGCCGGATTGCCGTGATGCGACAGCGGCGTGAAGGCGTCGAAGCCCGTCCCCATGTCGAGATCGCGGCCCTCGCCGTCGACCAGCGTCAGATCGACGGCGACGCCGCGCGAATGCGGCGAGCCGCGGCGCGGGTCGGCGAGGAACTCCGGGTCGGGCCGGAAATTCCACAGCTTCCATTGCGCCTCGGTCGGCCGCAGCGCGTCGAAGATGCGCAGCCGCAATCCCAGCGCCGCGGCCTGCGCGATCGCCCGCCGCAGGGCTTCCGCCGCCGGTTCCAGCAAATAGCAGTCGGCCCGGCCATAGACCGGCCGGCCGGTGATGTTGTCGGCGGTGGCGTAGGCGAGGCTGAGTTCGACGTCGAACTCGGGCGGCGCGATGGCGACGAGATGCAAGCGAAGCTCTCCTTTTGCCGGCTTCGGGCGCCCTCGCCCGTCACTTGCGCCGGATGCGCCTAACATGGTCGATTGCCGGCCATGACGCCACAACCCGAACCGCTCGTCCTTGGCTTCGACTGCGCCTGCTCGGGCCTGTCGGTGGCGGTGGCGCGCGGCGCGACGGTGCTGGCCGCCGCCGCCCACGACCAGGCGACCGGGCAGGCGGCGAATCTGGCGCCGGCGATCCAGACGGCATTGCGCGAAGCCGGCGTGAAGCCCGCGCAGCTCGAGCTGATCGGCGTCACCATAGGACCCGGCAGCTTCACCGGCATCAGGATCGGCCTTGCCATGGCGCGCGGCCTGGCGCTGGCGCTTGATCGGCCGCTGGCCGCCTGCTCGACCTTTGAGGCGACACTCGCCGGCCTGCCGCCGCCCCGGCGGCAGGATTTTTTGGCCGGTGGCGGACGCATCGTTCTGGCGATCGACAGTCGCCGAGCAGAAATATTTGTCGCCGACGTCGCAGGCGATGCTGTCCTCGACATGCGCGCCGCCGAACCGCAATCCATCGTCGCCGCTCTGCCGGCCGGGCGCTATGCGCTTCTGGGCGATGCCGCATCGATGGTGCGTGCGGCGTTCGAGGCGCTGGGCCGCGGCAGTGAAATTGCCCTGTGCGACGTGCGCCCGCCGCAGGCCGCGGCCTTTGCGCCGATGCTGGCAGCACGCGGCGCCGAGTTCTGGCGCACCGCCAATGCAGAGAACGGCCTGCCGCGCCCGCTCTACTTGCGCGCCGCCGACGTCACCCTGCCGGCCGGCGCGGCGGTCCCGCGACGGTGAGCGACGATATCGATATCGCGATCGCCTCCTTCGGCGGTCTCGACCTCGCCGCCGCCGAGGCGCTGCATGCGCTGTGCTTTGCGGCGGCATGGGACCGCCCCTGGGACCGGCAGAGCTTCGCCGAAACCCTGGCGATGCCGGGCACGTTCGGCCTCAAGGCCGGCAGCGGCGGCGCCATGCTGGGATTGCTGGTGGCGCGCGTCGCCGCCGACGAGGCGGAGATCCTCACCATCGGCGTCGATCCCGCGCAGCGCCGGCTCGGCATTGGCAGCCGGCTGATCGCCGCAGCCGGCACCGAAGCGGCGAGCCGCGGCGCGCGACGCCTGCACCTTGAAGTGGCCGAGGACAATTTCGCCGCGCGACGGCTCTATGCGGATCTCGGCTTCGCGCCCGTGGGACGTCGCCCGGGCTATTACGAACGCGGCTCGCTCGGCGCGATCGCCGCACTCTTGCTGGCCTGCGAACTGGGTGGCGGCTAGGCGTTCTTTTTGCGTACTTCCAGCAGATGCACGCCGGCGCCTTCCGCGCTCAGCGCCACGATCTCATGCCCCTCCTGGCGCAGCGAGCGCGGCACGTTGGCCAGCGGCTCGCCCTCGCGCAGCCGCACCAGCAGCGTCGCCCCCGGCGCCAGCGCCTGCAGCTTGAGCTTCACCCTGACGAAGGTCATCGGACAGACCTCCGCGGTAATATCGAGCCTTTCTTGTGTCAAATCGCCCGGAATCTCCAAATGAATCGGCCCGCCGCCATGGTATTCACGGAAATGATACTCGCTTTTGCCCGACCCGCTGTCCATAATCCGCGCCCTGATACCGAGTGAATTACTTGTGGCGAGGACAAAGTGAGCAGCGACAAATCGACCGACAATCTTCTCAATCTGACCTCGCAGATCGTTGCGGCGCATCTGTCGAAGAATTCGGTGCCGCTCAACGACGTATCCGAACTGATCCAGCGCGTCTATGCCACGCTGCAGACCCTCGGCGGCTCCAGCCCCAGCACGGTGCCGACGCGCGATCCGGCGGTGCCGGTCAAGAAATCGGTGACCGCCGACTACATCATCTGTCTCGAGGACGGGACCAAACACAAGATGATGAAGCGCTATCTCAAGACCGCTTTCGACATGACCCCCGACGAGTACCGCAAGAAATGGGGATTGCCGGCGGACTATCCGATGGTTTCGCCGAGCTACGCCAAGACCCGCAGCCAGCTCGCCAAGAAGAGCGGCCTGGGCCTGCGCGCGCGCAGCCGCGGCCGCCGCTAACGCCCTGCCGCGACGCGGCAATTCCGCCGCGCGCTTGGGATAGGCGCGGCCAGCGGTTTTGTTTTATACTTGGCCCCCCTGATCGGCCGCGCGGCGGCCAATGGAGCGCTATGCCCTCACGGCTGGAAAAGAGATGCATCGAACGCGGGCTGAAGATGACCGAGCAGCGCCGCGTCATCGCCCGCGTATTGTCCGAATCGAGCGACCATCCCGACGTCGAGCAGCTCTATCGCCGCGTCACGGCGATCGACCCGCGCATTTCGATCGCCACCGTCTACCGGACTGTGCGGCTGTTCGAGGAAGCCGACATTCTGGAAAAGCACGATTTCCGCGACGGCCGCGCCCGCTATGAGGAAGCGCCCGAGGAGCACCACGACCATCTGATCGACGTGCAGAGCGGCAAGGTGATCGAATTCACCGATCCGCAGATCGAGGAGCTGCAGCGCCTGATCGCCGCCCGGCTGGGCTATCGCCTGGTCGACCATCGGCTCGAACTCTACGCCGTTCCGATCGGGGCCAAGGAGGGCGGCAGTGACGCCTAGCGCCCTGCCGCAATTCGCCAGCGACCGGCCGGCGCCAATCGTCGCCGGCGCGCTGGAGGTCAGGCTGGCGGAGAACGCAGCGGAGATCGACGCCGCGCAGGCGCTGCGCTATCGGGTGTTCTACGACGAGATGGCGGCGAAGCCGTCGCCGGAAATGGCCGCCCGCCGCCGCGACTTCGACGAGTTCGACCAGTGGTGCGACCATCTGCTGGTGATCGACCGCAAGCGCGGCCTCGGCGCCGACGGCGTGGTCGGCACCTACCGGCTGATCCGCCGTTCGGTCGCCGAACGCCTCGGCCGTTTCTATTCCGCCGCCGAGTACGACATCGACATCCTGACGAAATACGACGGCGAGATCCTCGAGCTCGGCCGCTCCTGCGTCGACCAGGCGTTCCGCAACCGACCGACCATGCAGCTGCTGTGGCGCGGCATCGCCGCCTACGTGTTCCACTACGACATCGCGGTCATGTTCGGCTGCGCCAGCCTTCCGGGCACCAATCCGGAAAAGCTCGGCATGCCGCTGTCCTATCTGCACCACCATCACCTGGCGCCGCCGGCGCTGCGGCCCAAAGCCGTGGCGGCGCGCTACGTCAGCATGAACATCCTGCCGCCATCCTCGATCGACACGCGCGCCGCCATCGCGGCCCTGCCGCCGCTGATCAAGGGCTATCTGCGGCTGGGCGGCTTCGTCGGCGACGGCGCGGTGATCGACGAGCAGTTCAACACCACCGACGTCTGCATCGTGGTCAAGACCGATCTGGTCACCGACAAGTATTTCAAGCACTACGAACGCACCGCGCGCGAGGGCGGCGACGGCGCTGGCGAGTGACGCCATGCTGATCGGCTCGCCCGCTCGCGCCGTGCTGCGCATCCTCGTCTACGCTGCGCTGACCCTGCCGCTGCTGCCGGTGCAATTGCTCGGCGTGCTGCTGCTGCCGCCGCTGGCGCGCTGGCTGCCGATCCCCTATCACCGCGCCGTCTGCTGGATTCTCGGCATCAAGATCCACCGGCGCGGCGCGATGTCGAAGACGCGCCCGACGCTGTTCGTCGTCAATCACGTCTCCTATCTCGACATCGAAGTGCTGGGCGCGCTGATTCCCGGCTCCTTCGTCGCCAAGAAGGAAGTCGCCACCTGGCCGTTCTTCTCCGTCCTGGCCAAGCTGCAGCGCTCGGTGTTCATCGACCGGCGCGTCGCCGCCACCAAGGAAGGCCAGGACCAGATGCTGCGCCGCCTGTCGGGGCGCGACAATCTCATCCTGTTCCCCGAAGGCACCAGCGGCGACGGCACCCGCGTGCTGCCGTTCCGCAGCGCCTTCTTCGCCGTGGCGCAGCTCAAGGACCGCAGCGGCAGCCCGATCACCGTGCAGCCGGTGTCGCTGTCCTACACCCGCCTCGACGGCATCCCGCTGGGCCGCCACTGGCGTCCGTTCTACACCTGGTTCGGCGACATGGAGCTGGCGCCGCATGCCTGGCAGATGGCGGGGCTGGGCGAGGTCGAAGTCATCGTCAGCTTCCACGAGCCCGTCAGCCTCGACCGCTTCCCCAACCGCAAGGCGCTGGCCGATTACTGCTTCAAAGTGGTGAACGAGGGCGTCGCCGCCTCCAATGCCGGGCGGCTGGAACTGCTGCCGCCGCCGCGGAAGGCCGCGTGAGCGCCATAGCGCGCCGCCTTGACTCCGCGCCGCGCCGGCGTCATGTACCCGGCCATCGCCACCACCCGCAGATGACGGCACGACGCCAGTGAACCAGCGCGCCCGCAAGAAACTCTTCATCCGCACCTACGGGTGCCAGATGAACGTGTACGATTCGGCCCGCATGGCCGACGTTCTGGCGCCGCTGGGCTACGAGGCCTGCGACGCGCCGGCCGATGCCGACATGGTCATCCTCAACACCTGCCACATCCGCGAGAAGGCCTCCGAGAAGGTGTTTTCCGAACTGGGCCGGCTGCGCGCCGAACGCGAGGCGCGCGCCGATGGCCGCGGCATGGTCATTGCGGTAGCCGGCTGCGTCGCCCAGGCCGAGGGCGCCGAGATCGTCCGCCGCGCGCCCTTCGTCGACATCGTGGTCGGGCCGCAAGCCTATCACCGCCTGCCCGAGATGGTGGCGCGCGCCAGCCGCGCTGGCGGCAAGGGCCGACGCGGCGCGGGCGAACTCGACACCGAGTTTCCGGTCGAGCCGAAATTCGATTTCCTGCCGCAGCCTGCGGCACAGGGCGCGTCCGCTTTCCTGTCGATCCAGGAAGGCTGCGACAAGTTCTGCAGCTTCTGCGTCGTGCCCTATACGCGCGGCGCGGAGTATTCGCGCCCGGCCGCCGCCATCGTCGACGAGGCGCGCACCCTGCTGCAAGGCGGTGCGCTCGAGATCACGCTGCTGGGGCAGAACGTCAACGCCTGGCACGGCGAGGGGCTCGACGGCCGGACGTGGAATTTCGCCCGCCTGCTGCGCGCGCTGGCCGAACTCCCGGAGCTGCGACGCCTGCGCTACACCACCTCGCACCCGCGCGACATGGACGAGGATCTGATCGCCGCCCATGGCGAAATCGACGTGCTGATGCCCTATCTGCACCTGCCGGTGCAGTCGGGGTCCGATCGCATTCTCGACGCGATGAACCGCCAGCATGATGCCGCCTTCTATCTCGACATCGTCGAGCGCCTGCGCACGCGCCGGCCCGATCTGGCGCTGTCGACCGACTTCATCGTCGGCTTCCCCGGCGAGAGCGACGCGGAATTCGCCGCCAGCCTCGACCTCGTGCGCCAGGTGCGCTTCGCCGCCGCCTTCTCCTTCATGTACAGCCCTCGTCCCGGCACGCCAGCCGCGCTGCTCGAGCGCCAGCTGCCCGAGACGGTCAAGGAGGAGCGGCTGCAGGCGCTGCAGAAGGAAATCGCCGACAGCCAGCATCGCTTCAACCGCGCCAAGCTGGGAGCGACCATGCCGGTGCTGTTCGAAAAGGCCGGCCGCCGCCCGGGCCAGTTGCTGGGCAAGAGCCC
>JBDZUM010000036.1:0-31440 GCA_040255215.1 Rhodospirillaceae bacterium | reverse complement strand
ACCAGGCTGGGGGTGGCGGCCATCCGTTCCGGCGACGGCTTCGCTTTCGTGCGTCGGGTGGCGCATGTGATCTGGTCCGGCGAGATCACAGGATGGAATGAAGGCGATCATCTGCAGCGCGCCGCCGCGCAAGCCGGATTCGATCTGGCGAAACTGGACGCCGCCGTCGCCGCCGATCCCGCGGGCCACGATTCCGAAATAGAAGCGAACCAGAAGGCGCAGCGCGCCGCCGGCCATTGGGGCGTGCCGCTGATGACCTTCGAAGGCGAACCCTTCTTCGGACAGGATCGGCTGGATCAGCTCGTCTGGCGCATGAAGCAGCGCGGGCTGAAAGAGCGCGGCTAGAGCGGATCAGGAACCGGGCGCCACCGCCATGGAGCGGCCGCTCATTACGGCCACGAGCTGTCCCTGGGCGTTGCGAATCTCGGCATCGTAGAGGCCGCTGCGCCGGCTGCGCGAACGCTCGCGCACCACGGCTTCCAGGCGATCGCCAAGCCGCGCCGGCCGCACGAAGTTGATGTCGCAGCCGGCAGCCACCGAATCGACGCCCGAGGAATTGCAGGCGTAGTAGAAGCCGCAATCGGCCAGGCTGAAAATCGCGCCGCCATGGCACATGTCGTGGGCGTTCAGCATGTTTTCGGTGACGGTCATCGCCACGCGCACGAAGCCGGGGGAGATTTCGAGAAGTTCGACGCCGAGCGTGCGGGCGAGCCTGTCGCGGCCGTCGCGCTCGCGCGCCCAAGCCTGCAGATCTACCGGCCGGTCGATCGCCGCAGCCATAGTCAGGCCGTCGCCGCGCGCGCCTGCGCCGTGCCGTCCATCATGCGCAGCCAGCGCCTGAGGAAACGCTCGGTCCACGCGCCCAGCTTCGGATCGTGCACCGGATGCAGTTCGATATGCTGCTCGGCCGGCAACGCGCCTGGCATCTTGAGACGCTCGGCGCCTTTCACCGTCCAGATCTGTTTCATCTCGAGGGTCACCTCGGGATGGAATTGCACGCCGTAGACGTAGTCGCCGTAGCGATAGGCCTGGTTCTCGAAGTGCTCGCCGCGGGCCAGAAGTGTGCAGTCTCGCGGCAGGTCGAAGCCTTCGCGGTGCCACTGATAGACGTGCATGCTTTCGGGAAAGATCTGGCAGCCGGGATGGACCGGCGTGATTTCGCTGTAGCCGATCTCCGCCCTGCCCTGCGGATGGACGTCGACGCGACCACCCAGCGTGCGGGCCATGAGCTGCGCGCCGAGGCAGATGCCGAGGAACGGCGTCTGCGCGTCGAGCACCTTAGGCAGCCAGTCGAGCTCGGCCTTGATGCCCGGCAAGGTCGTGCAGTCGTTGGCGCTCATCGGGCCGCCGAAAACCACGACGCCGGCATACTGCGACGGGTCCGCCGGCAGTGTCTGGCCGATGGCCGTGCAACAGCGCTCGACCTCGTAGCCCCAGCTTTCGAGGAGCTGGCCGACGCGGCCGGTGCGGGAGTGCTCCTGATGGACGACGGCGAGAACGCGGTTATTTTCGCTGCGCGACATGGGGTCGGACTGTAACGCAACTGCCTTCGAAATGACAGCGCCGGCGGTTTTGGACGCGGTTTCCGCCGCCATCCTAGTATTCCTGCAACAATCCGCACAGTTGGGAGGCTGCCTTGGTCGAGATCGAGTTCTACTTCGACTGCTCCAGCCCGTGGACCTATCTGGCCTTCCACAATATCCAGCCGCTGGCGGCCGAAACGGGCGCGGCGATCGTCTGGAAGCCCATCCTCGTCGGCGGCATCTTCAATACGGTGAACCAGACGGTTTACGAGGCGCGCGAGAAGCCGCACCCGGTCAAGTCGCGCTACTACAAGAAGGACCTGCAGGACTGGGCGCGCCATGCCGGCCTGCGCATCTCGATGCCGCCGGTGTTTCCCGTCAACAGCGTCAAGGCCATGCGCGGGGCCTTCGTGGCGCTGGAACAGGGGCGGCTGCCCGACTATGCCCGGGCGGTGTTCGAAACCTACTGGGGCGATCTGCAGGACATCTCGCAGGACGAGGTGCTGGCAGGCATCGTCGAGCGCATGGGTTTCGACCGCGCCGATTTCTTCGACCGCATCGGCCGCGCCGAGTACAAGGACCGCCTCCGCGCCAATACCGAAGAAGTGATCGCGCGTGGCGGCTTCGGCTCGCCGACCATGTTCGTGGCCGGAAACGACATGTATTTCGGCAACGACCGTCTGCCGCTGGTGCGCGACGCGGTATTGCGCGCGCAAGGGAAAGCTTGAGCCTCGTCGGACGGACTGCTAAACCGGCGAACCCAACCAGAATTGCGGGACGATGCGAATGACGCGCAAACGTGTGATGGCTGCCTTTGTCGTGTCTTTGCTGGTTCCTTCCATCGCCAGTGCCACGACCTGCCCCGGCGGCGTCGACAAATCGGCCATCGGCACGAGGTATTTGCTTACCGAGTTCATGGTCGCGGCGCTCGCCTGCAAGAGCGATCCCGGTTTTCGCGACAACTACGGAAGCTTCGTGCGGCGCTACAATGCCGGCCTGGTGAGCAACGCGCAGGCGCTGAAGAGCCAGTTCGGCGGCGGCTCAGCCGTCGACAGTTTCGTGACCCGCCTCGCCAACCATGCAGCACTACGTCAGAACGAGGGACCGTTCTGCAATCACGCCAAGCTGCGCATCACGCGCGCGCTGGAGGCGACAAAGACCACGTCGCTGGAGCAGGTCGTCGATCAGCTCGGATATTCTCAGGGCGGGCCGGCCTGCGGCGATCTCACCCCCGTGGCGGCGCTGAAGACGCAGGACGGCGCCAAGCCGCAGGAACGGGCCAAACACAAGTCGGAAGCGCCCGCCAAGGCGGCGGAAGCGCCGCAGAACGCCATGCCGGCTCCGGCTGGTCCGAGCGGCGCGGAACTGACGCCGAGCCCGTAACCGCCGCATCGGCCTCTCAGCAATGAAAAACGGCCGGCGTGAAGCCGGCCGTTGCGTTTTTGGCAAAGCGCTCTGGCGCTACTGCAGAATGATTTCGACGCGACGGTTCTGCGCTTCCCGCACGCCGTCGGCAGTCGGCACCAGGGGCTGGCTTTCGCCACGGCCGATGACGACGATCTGGTCCGGTGCGATGCCCTCGGCAATCAGCACCTGCTTGACGGCGTTGGCGCGGCGCAGCGACAGCGCCATGTTGTAGCGCTCGGCGCCGGCGCGATCGGTGTGGCCGGTCACGTTGAGCCGCTGGATGCCGCCCTGCCGGGCATTGGCCGCCGCCTGCTTGATGGTGGTCATTGCCTGCTGGTTGACGTCCGACTTGTCGAAGTCGAAAAACACCATGTAGCTGCGCGTGATCGGCGCTGGCGCCGGGGTCGGCGCGGCGACGGCCGGCTTCTCCGCCGGGCGCGGCGGCTGCACGAAGCGGTAGGCGACGCCCACCATGCCGGTATGGTTCTCGTAATCGAAGTCGGCCGACACGCCGTTCTGCTTGAGCTGCGGGTCGGTGGTACGGAAATAGCGGTAGTCCGCCGACAGCACGACGTTGGGCGTGACCTTGAAGTTCACGCCAGCGATGCCCTGGTAGGCGAATACCACGTCGCTGTCGTCGATCGCGCCGTCGCCCCAGACATAAGCGGCACCCGCGCCCGCGCCGAGGTAGGGCGACACGACCGAATCGCTGAAAAACTCGTAGATCACGTTGGCCATGATGGCGGCCGACTGGACGCGCTGGTTGAGCCCGGCCGGCAACTCGTTGTTTTTGACCTTGTTGTTGCGGTAGGCGAGTTCCAGTTCCAGCCGGGGACCGCCGAAATTGTAGCCAGCGAAGGCGTTGCCGGCCCAGCCGAGCTTGCTGTCGACGTTGTTGATGTTGAAGGTGCCGCCGCCGACCCCGATTTCGACATCGGAATCCTGGGCGTAATTGATGCCGCCGCCGATACCGACATAGAAGCCCGTCGGGTCCGCGCCGAACGCCGGCGCCGCCGCACACATGGCGATGGCGGCCGCGACCGCCAGAGATTTCCGTGCCATCCCCAACTCCCCCATGACCTATGCCTCAAGATAAGACCGTATGTAAGGGAACGGCCATGAAGCATTGAATCTATTGCATTTGTATCAGAGGCAGGGGGTGTGGACAACTTAATCGTGTTGCAAATCGCCACTAAAAGCCAGCCGTTGCCCTCGAGTCACAGTCTTTTCATTTCAATGGCTTAGCCGACCGCGTTGGTATATGGAATCGATGCAGCCACAAATACTGTTATGGGAGAGCGCTCTATGCCGGAATTCTGCAAGACTGAAAAAGATGGCCATCTGTTCATCGTCACGATGAACCGGCCCGAGGTGATGAACTCGCTGCACCCGATGGCCAATCAGGAGCTGGCGACCGCTTTCGATGAATTTGCGGCCGATCCCGAGCTCTGGGTGGCGATCATCACCGGCGCCGGCGACAAGGCCTTCAGCGCCGGCAACGACCTCAAGTTCCAAGCCACGACCCTGGCCGGCGAGCGGCCCAAGCAGCCGCCCCAGGGTTTCGGCGGCATCACCAACCGGCATGACCTGAACAAGCCGTTGATCGCGGCCGTCAACGGCGTCGCCATGGGGGGCGGCTTCGAGATCGCTCTGGCCTGCGACATCATCATCGCTTCGGACAACGCCATTTTCGCCCTGCCCGAGCCGCGGGTCGGTCTGGCGGCCCTGGCCGGGGGCGTGCATCGCCTGCCGCGCATGGTGCCGCTCAAGCAGGCCATGGGCATGCTGCTGACCGGCCGGCGGGTTTCGGCCGCCGAGGGCAAGCAGATGGGCTTCGTGACCGAAGTGGTGAAACAGTCCGATCTGATGGCCGAGGCGCGCCGCTGGGCTGGCTTGATCCTCGAATGCTCGCCGATGTCGATCCGGGCCACCAAGCAGGCGGCCATGCAGGGGCTGAACAAGGCCTCCGTTCAGGAAGCCATCGCCGGCAAGTATCCAGCCGTCGACGCCATGATCGGCAGCGAGGATTTCGTAGAAGGCCCCAAAGCCTTCGCCGAAAAACGTCCGCCGAACTGGAAGGGCCGCTGACGGCGGCCACGCAGGCAACCATGGACAGGGCGGCCTTCGGCCGCCCTTTTCGTTTGGCGGTTCACAACTGCGGCGTGCCGAAACCGCACAGTATCACCCGTTCCGCGGCGGCGGGACACTTGCAGGGCTGACAGTGACGGAACCTCGTCCTGGACTGGTTCAGTGGCACCAGGAGGTGCCGCATGTACCAGATTCATATTCAATCAGCCGATCAACAGACTGCGCACGATATGGTTGAGGCGATGTTTCGACTGCGCTACCGCCTCTTCGTCGAAAAGTTCAAATGGCAGGTGGCGCACAGCGACGGCAAGGAGATCGACGAATTCGATGCCTTGCCCGGTTGCACGCATTTCATCCTGTCGGACGAGGCGGGCATCGCCGGCAGCGCCCGGCTGCTGCCATCGACCGGGCCGTATCTGGTGGAGAAATACTTCCCCACCGCCATTTCCGGTCCCCTGCCGCACGATCGTGAACACTGGGAGATCTCGCGCGCGACGGTCGAACTGCAGGGCTGGAAAGGCCGCGAATTCCAAAGAACCGTCGCGGTGCAGCGCGAACTGTTCGCCGCCATCTACGAATGGTGCCTCGAACGCGACATACCTTATCTGTTCGGGGTTGCCGATACCCGATTCCGCGCGGTGACCGCGGCTTTCTCGCTGCCACGCGAACCGATGGGACCGATCATCAAGCTGCCCGACTGCGAGATCTATGCCGGACTTATCTTCGTGTCGCATCCAGGCCTGCAGGCAATCCGGGCAAGCGCTCTGCGCCCGGTGGCCGCCGAATAGCCGGACGGGGCGCAGATGCGGCTTGCCATGCCGATGGCAAGCGTCTCAAATCCGCCGCACCATGCGCCCCTGCAGGCTCGCCTATCTCGTCTCGCACCCGATCCAGTATCAGGCGCCGCTGCTGCGCCGGATCGCGGCCGAGCCCGATATCGAACTGACTGTGCTGTTCGAATCGGACCACTCGCTGCGCGAGCACGTCGACCGCGAGTTCGGCCGGACCATTGCGTGGGACGTCAAGCTGCTTGACGGCTACCGGCATCGTTTCCTGCAGCCGCTGCCCTTCGCCGCGATCGAGGGCGGCGCCACGTTCTGGCGGCCGCTGTCCGGCGACCTGGCGGCGGTGCTGCGTCAAGGCAACTACGACGCGTTATGGGTGCATGGCTACGCTCGCGCCAATCATCTTGCGGCACTGGCGCTGGCAAAGCGCTACGGCATGCGCACGCTGCTGCGCGACGAAACGACAGAGATTGGCAGGGAGCGCAGTTCACTGCGCCTGGCGGCCAAGCGCGGCGCCTTCCGGCTCATAGACAGGATTGTCGACCGCTATCTTGCGGTCGGCAGCTCCAATGCCCAGCACTGGCGCGATCTCGGACTGGCTTCCGGCAAGATCGTCGTCATGCCGTATGCGGTCGATGGCCGTCTGTTCGGTGACGCCACCGAGCAGGATGCAAGTAATGCACGGGCCCGCCTTGGCATTCTCGAGGCACAGCCTCTCATTCTGTTCAGCGCGAAACTCATCGCGCGCAAGCGGCCTCTCGACGTCATCGAAGCGCTGGCGCGCCTGCAGCGCGAAGACCGTCCACGCCCCGCTCTGGTGATGGCCGGCGATGGTGACCTTGCGGATTCGATCCGCAACCGCATCGCCAGCCTGGGCCTGCGCGATGTGCATTTGCCCGGATTCCAGACGCAGAGCCAGCTTGCCGGTCTCTATCGCGCCGCGGACATCCTGGTACTGCCCTCGCAATGGGAGACCTGGGGTCTGGTGGTCAACGAAGCCATGAACGGCGGCTGCGCGATCGTCGCCAGCGACCGCGTCGGCGCCGCGGCCGATCTGGTGCGCGATAACGGTGTCGTTTATCCGGTCGGCAATGTCGAAGCGCTCGCTGGCGCGTTGCGCCAAATGCTCAGCGACCGCGATTCGCTCGCTCGGATGCGCACGCGCAGCCGCGAAATCATCGGCGCCTGGGGCTTCGAGGAGAACGTTGCCGCACTCCGGCAGGCACTCGACCTGCCCGCCCGCTAAGGCGAAAACTCGAAACTGAAGCCGTCACCAGCGCGGCGAACGTAGCCGCAATGCGGCCGGGCGAAATGGGCCGGCAGCATCAAGGCATCGTGCTCGGCGCAATGCTCCAGCACCCGACGCCGCGATATTGCGGCTGCCTCCGGATCGACGCAGAAACGGCTGTTCCACTCCGGATGATAGACCTGCAGGGGATGGTGCAGGATATCGCCGGTGAACAGGCCGTGCCGCCCCTTCGAGCTTGCCTCGAGCGTGATGCTGCCCGGGGTATGGCCCGGCGCCGACCGGATCAGCAGATTGTCGTCGATGGCATGCTCGGCGCCGACCATGACCGCCTGGCCGGCCTCGACGACGGGCAGCACGGCGTCGTTGAAGGCGCCATGTTGCGCCGGCCTCTTGGGATTGGCTCGGTTCTCGGCGTCGTAGAACTCGAAATCGGCGCGTGAGAAAAGATACCGGGCGTTTGGGAAAGTCGGCACGTAGCGGCCGTTCTCCTCGATCGTGTTCCACCCGACGTGATCGATGTGCAAATGGGTGCAGAGCACGAAATCGACCTCTTCGCGCCTGACGCCGGCCGCGGCGAGATTGTCAAGCCAGGGCTTGTCGAGCTGATGCCCGTCGCGGAAGCCCGGCCGGTTGCGATGATTGCCGAAACAAGTGTCGATCAGGATCGTATGGTGGTCTGTGCGCAGCACCCAGCTGTGGATGCTCATCAGCAGACGCCTGGATTGCGGGTCGAAATAGGTCGGCGCCAGCCAGTCCGAATGCTGCTTCTCGTTCTCGGGCGTGAAGGCGGCGAACATCGACCCCGCTTCGACCAGGGGAATGACCATCTCCTCGACGCGGGACAGCCGCATGTCGCCGATGTTCCGATCTTGCATCTACGCCTCCCGGCCGCTTTTCCTTTGGCCTCAGGATAGTCTATGTGTGGACGCATCTCGGACAACCAATGACCGCCGGTTCCGGCCGGCGAAATGGAAGCACATGTCAAATACGAACCCCGCCGGCGCCATGACCGGCTACCGCGTACTGGATCTCTCGCGCGTGCTGGGCGGGCCGTTCTGCGGCCAGATCCTCGCGGATCACGGTGCGGACGTTATCAAGATCGAACCGCCGCAGGGCGACGAAACCCGCGACTGGGGTGCGACGATCGACGGCAATGCCTCCGCTTACTTCGCCGGCATCAACCGCAACAAGCGCGATCTCGGGCTCGATATCGGCTCGCCCAAAGGGCGCGACGTGCTGTTGAAGCTGCTCGAACAGACAGATGTGCTGATCGAAAACTTCAAGACCGGCACCATGGAGAAATGGGGCATCGGCTATCACGACGTGCTGCAGAAGAAATTCCCCCGCCTGGTGCATGCGCGCGTCACCGGGTTCGGCGCCGACGGCCCGTTCGGCGGCTATCCGGGATACGACGCCATGGTGCAGGCCTGGTCGGGGCTCAATTCGATCAACGGAACGCCCGAAGGCGGTCCGGTCCGCATCGGCGTGCCGGTCATCGACCTCAGCACCGGCCTCAACGTCTGCATCGGCATTCTCATGGCTCTGCTGGAGCGCGAACGCTCGGGCAAGGGACAATTCGTCGAAGTCGCCCTCTACGACTCCGGCATCATGCTGCATCATCCGCATGCGCCGAACTGGCTGTTGCAGCAGAAGCGACCGCGCCTGGTCGGCAACAGCCACGACAATCTGTCCCCCTATGCGTTGCTGAAGGCAAAAGGCTGCGACGTGGTGGTGGGCGCCGGCAACAATCCGCAGTTCCGCAAGCTGTGCGAGATGCTGGGCAAGCCGGAACTGGCCCGTGACCCGCGGTTCGTCACCAATGCGGAGCGGCTGGCGCACAAAGAGGAGTTGGTGGGCGAGCTGCAGGCGCTGATCGGCGAACGCGACGGCGAGAGCTTCGCCGAAGAGCTGATGAAGAACGGCGTGCCGGGCGGCGCGGTGAAGGACCTTCCCTCAGTGCTGGAGCACCCCCATACCAGGCACCGGAAAATGGTCGTCGAACTGGACGGCTATAAAGGTACGGGCATCCCGATCAAACTGTCGCGGACGCCGGGCAGCGTGCGACGCAAGCCGCCCCGTTTCGCCCAGGACAGCGAAGCCGTGCTGCGCGATGCTGGTTATACGCCCGACCAGATCGCGGCTCTGGTCGCCGATGGAACGACGCCCACCGAGAGAAAGAAGGTCTAGCGATGTTCGAGGCCGGCCTGCTGCGGGGCAAACGCATTCTCATTACCGGCGGCGGGACGGGTCTCGGCCGCAGCATCGGCCGACGCTATCTGCAGCTTGGCGCCGATCTGGCGATCTGTGGCCGGCGCAAGGAAGTCGTCGACGCCACGGCGGCAGAGTTGAGCGCCGAGACCGGCGGCAAGGTCACGCCCCTGCAATGCGACGTACGCGATGCCGATGCGGTCGAGCAGATGATGAACCGAATCTGGGACGACGGACCGCTCGACGTATTGGTTAACAACGCCGCGGGCAATTTTCTGGCGCAGACGCACAAGCTCTCGCCGCGCGCCATCGACAGTGTGCTCGGCATCGTGCTGCACGGGTCGGCCTATTGCACCGTGGCGGCGGGGCGACGCTGGATCGAAGCAGGTCGTCATGGAACCGTTCTTTCCATCCTGACGCTTGGCGCTCTGACGGGCGCGCCGTTCACGGCGCCGAATGCGATGGCCAAGGCCGGGGTGCTGGCCATGACGAAAAGCCTGGCGGCGGAATGGGGGCCGAAGGGCATCCGGCTGGTCGCCATCGCGCCCGGGCCATTTCCGACCCCGGGCGCCTGGGAGAGGCTTATGCCCGAGCAGAAGGCCAAGGCCGATCCGATCGAGAAATCGATACCGCTGCGGCGCGTCGGCGAGCACGAGGAACTTGCCAACCTCGCCAGCTTTCTGGTGAGCGATCAGGCCAGATACATCACCGGCGAATGCGTCGTGATCGACGGCGGCAAAATGCTGATCGGCGGGGGTGGCGGCGTCAATACCGCCTCGATGCTCGATTGGACCGACGAGCAATGGGCGGCATTGCGCAAGAAATAGTCAACCGGCGAAGAGCTGCTTGACCTCTGCCGGGATCTCGACGGCGGACAGTCCCGGACCATCGGAACGGTGGCGCGCCCAGACGCGGGTCTCGTGGCCGATGGCGCCTACCTGGCCGTCGGGATTGCGCACGAGATGATGGACGGTGAAGGATTTCGTGCCCCAGCGCTCGATATGGCTTTCGATCGTCAGCATGTCGCCGGGGATAGCGGACCGGACGAACTCGGAATCCGCCTTAACCAGCGGATAACCGACGATGCCATAACGCTCGTTCAGCACGGCCCGGGTAAGGCCGACTGAGGCGAAGAGGCGCCAGGTCGCCTGATCGAACCAGCGGAAGTAATTCGGATAGAAGACGATCTGCGCCGGGTCGCAATCGCCCCACTCAACCTGCACCTGGTGCTTGCCCTGTTTCGTGCCGGCCGCGCTCGCCATCATTTCCTTCCAGCCATCTGAATCGCCTGCCAGACGGCGGCGGGAGTGGCCGGCATGTCGATGTGTTCGACGCCTAGCGGCCGCAGCGCGTCGAGCACCGCACTGATCACCGTCGGGGTGGCGCCAACCGTGCCGGATTCGCCCACGCCCTTGGATCCCAGAGGATTGGTGGCGCAGGGAACGGACTGGTCGAAATCGTTGTCGATAGACGGAAAATCGTCCGCGCGCGGCATGCCGTAATCCATGAACGAGCCAGTGACGAGCTGACCTGAACTGGCGTCAAACACCGCCTGTTCGAACAGCGCCTGCCCGACGCCTTGCGCGATCCCGCCCTGGACCTGGCCACGCACGATCTGCGGATGCACGGCGATGCCGACATCGTCCATCGTGGTGTAGCGAACGATATCCGTCCGACCGGTATCTGGATCGATCTCCACCTCGCAGACGTGACAGCCATTTGGCCAGCTCGAGCCCGGCACGGTGTTGGTGTGCTCGACGAGCAGCAAGCCGCCGGTCTGGCGGGCAGCGATCTCGAACAGATCGATCGCCTTGTCGGTGCCGACGATGGTAAAGCGACCGTCCTCGTAGGCGAGATCCGCCTCGGCCGCTTCGAGCGCCTCGCCGGCAAGCGCCCGGCCCCGTTCGATGACCTTGTCGGCGCCGACCATGACAGCCGAGCCGCCGGCAAACAGCGATCGCGAACCCATGCTGCCGAAGCCCTGCACCTTGTCGGTGTCGCCCTGAACGACGGAGATCCGCTCCGGCGCAATGCCGAGCCGGTCGGCCGCAAGCTGCGTATAGGTGGTCTCCAGCCCCTGCCCCATCGCCTGGGTGGCGCTGAACACGGTGACGTGGCCGTTGCCCGAGATGTGGTACTCGACCTTCTCGGTGAACTGCATGGCGCCGGTCCACTCGATGTACATCGACAGGCCCCGCCCGCGCAGCAGGCCGCGGGCCTGCGATTGGGCCTGGCGATCGGCGAAACCATCCCAGTCGGATTTCTGCAAAGCCCGATCGAGAAAATGCGCGAACTTGCCGGTGTCGTATTTCTCGCCAAGCGCGTTGGTGTAGGGCATCGCGGCCGTGTCGATGAGGTTGCGGCGACGCAACTCGACCCGGTCAATGCCCGATTTGACGGCGGCGGCGTCCATTAGACGCTCGATGAGGTAGATCGCTTCCGGGCGCCCCGCGCCGCGATAGGGCGCGACCGTGCCGGTATTGGTCAGCACCGCGCGGGTGCGGATATCGACAGCCGGCACATGATAGACGCCGGTGACGACCTTGGGGCCGAGCATCAGCGGCACGACCGCGCTCGACGGCGCCAGAACGGCGCCGACATTGGCCAGCGTGTCGACACGCAGCGCCGTTATCTTTCCATCGGCATCGAGCGCCAGCTCGGCATGGGTAAGATGGTCGCGCGCCTGGGTGGCGGCGAGGAACTCCTCGGACCGGTCGGCGCGCCATTTCACCGGCCGTTGCAACTTGCCTGCGGCATAGGCGACGACGGCGTCCTCGGGATAGAGATGCGACTTCATGCCGAAGCCGCCGCCAATGTCGCGCACGATGACGCGCACCTTGTCGAGCGGCACCTTCAGTACGGCCTCGGCCAGCATCTGGCGCACGGCCGTAGGGTTCTGCGTGCCCATATGCAGGGTGTAGCGACCGGAACCGGCGTCGAAATCGGCCAACACGGCACGCGGTTCCAGCGCGTTCACCACGAGCCGGTTGTTGACGATATCGATCGCCGCGACATGGGCGGCGGCGGCAAATGCCTTCTCCACGGTGGCGACGGCGCCGAAGCGCTGCTCGGCCGCAATGTTGTTCTTCGCTTCCGGCCAGATCGCCGGCGCTCCGCTCGCAATTGCCGCTTTCGGATCGACGACCGAAGGCAGCTCGTCGTAATCGACGATGATTGCCTCGGCAGCATCCTGTGCCGCCTCCCGGGTTTCGGCCACTACCGCCGCCACCGCCTGCCCGACATGGCGTACCGTATCGACGGCCAGCGGCTGACGCGGCGGGGCGGCCATGGGGCTGCCGTCCGGCTGCTTGAAAATCGGCGGAAACACCAGATGGCCGATGCCGTCAGCCTGCAGGTCGGCGCCGGTATAGACGGCAAGCACGCCGGGCATTGCACGGGCGGCGGCGACATCGACGGCGGTCAGGCGGGCATGGGCATAGGGCGAGCGCAGCAGGACCATCCAGCATTGGCCCGGCAAGGTCAGATCGTCGGCAAAGCGGCCCTGGCCCGTGAGCAGGCGCTGGTCTTCGACGCGCAATATTCCCTGACTTCCGCCAAAGCGCGACATGCCGTTCTCCGATTCCGCCAAACCCGGCTTTCGGTAAAGCAGAAGCGCCGCGGTGGCGCAAGAGCGCGGCCGCACCGGTTGACTCTGGCGGTTCCGCTGCCGCATCGTTGCGCTGGCCATTGGCCATCGGGAGAGGACTCGTATGGGGCTGTATCTTCGGCCACGCACGGTGGACGAAGCGGTCGCGGCGCTGAAGAGCGGCGACGGAACCATCATCGCGGGCGGCACCGACCACTTTCCCGCCCGTGTCGGCCGCGCTCCCGACGAGAACCTGATCGACATATCGGCCGTTGCCGGCCTGCGCGGCATCGTTGAAGACGGCGATGGCTGGCGCATCGGCGCCGGCACGACCTGGACCGACATCATCGAAGCCAACCTCCCACCTCTGTTCGACGGGCTGAAGCAGGCGGCGCGCGAGGTCGGAGGTACGCAAATCCAGAACGCCGGAACGATCGCCGGCAATCTGTGCAATGCCTCGCCGGCAGCCGATGGCGTGCCGCCACTGATGGCGTTGAATGCATGGATAGAACTTCGTTACGATGCCGGAATCATCTCGATGCCGGTGCGCGACTTTATCCTAGGCAACCGCAAGACCTGGCGTCGCCCCGGCGATCTGGCGACCGCGATACTGGTGCGGCGTCCGAATTCGGCATCACGCAGCGGCTTTCTCAAGATCGGCGCCCGACGCTATCTGGTAATTTCGATCGCCATGGTCGCGGCCACCGTGACGATCGAACAGGGCCACGTCAGCAGTGCCGACATCGTCGTCGGGGCCTGCTCGCCGGTGGCACGGCATTTGCGTTCGCTGGAAGAGAGGCTGGTCGGAAGAAAGTTCGATCCGACGCTGGGTGACGTGGTGCAACCCGAAGATTTCACTGCCTTGTCGCCGTTGGACGACGTGCGCGCCGACGCAGCCTATCGGCTGGAGGCGGCCTGCGTTGCGACGCGACGGCTGCTGACGCGGATCGGATCGGCAGGATGAACGAATTGCGGGCACCGGATATAAAGCCGGCGGAAGCCATAGGCTTTCTCGTCAATGGCCGGCAGATCGATTACACCGGGCCGCCTGGCATGCGGCTGGCGGACATGTTGCGCGACGAACTGGGCCTCAAAGGCGTCAAGATCGGCTGCAACGCCGGCGATTGCGGCGCCTGCACCATTATCGTCGACGATCGCCAGGTTTGCGCCTGCCTGATGCCGGTCGCCCAGGTCGCCGGTCGCACGGTGACAACGGTCGAAGGTCTGGCATCCGGCAACGCGCTGTCGCGGCTGCAGCAGGCATTCCACGACCATGGCGCCGCGCAATGCGGCATCTGCACGCCCGGCATGCTGATGGCTGCCTGCGATCTGCTGCAGCGTGTGCCAACACCTGGGCGCGGCGATGTCGAGGCGGCGCTGGGCGGCGTGCTCTGCCGCTGCACCGGCTACAGCAAGATCGTCGACGCGGTAGTCGCGGCAGGGGCGAACAGTCCGGCCCCCACGCTGCCAGATGGACCGGCCGTCGGCAGGCGCCTGCCGAAGGTAGACGGTTCGGCCAAGCTGACAGGCGGCGAATTCTATGGCGCCGACGCAATACCGGCCGATGCCTTGTGGTTGCGGGTGGTGCGTAGCCCGCATCATCATGCCCGGGTCAGCCTCGGAGACTTCGCGCCGGTGCTGGCGGCGTCGCCCGGACTGATGCGGGTGCTGACTGCAGCGGACGTGCCATTCAACGGTTTCGGCATCTACCCCGATATCAAGGATCAGCCCGTTCTGGCTGACGGGGTCGTGCGCTATCGCGGCGAGGCCGTAGTGGCTCTGGTCGGCCAAAGAAGCGCCGTCGAACGGATCGATATCGCTTCCCTGCCGATCGTCTACGAACCGCTGCTGGAAATCTTCGGCGTCGAGGCGGCGACCGCGCCCGACGCGCCGCTGGTGCAGGCGCAGAAGCCTGGCAATCTGCTGATCGAAGGCGGCGTGCGGTGCGGCGATGTCGACGCCGGCTTCGCACAATGCGCCGCCGTTGCGGAAGGCGAGTTCCGGACGGCCTTCGTCGAACACGCCTATATCGAGCCGGAGGCAGGCTGGGCGCGTCGCGTCGGCGAGCGGCTGGAAATCCACGTCACGACGCAGGCGCCCTACATGGATCGCGACGAGGTCGCCAGCGTCATGCGGCTGGCGAAGGAAGCCGTGCGCATCGTGCCGACGGCCTGTGGCGGCGGTTTCGGCGGCAAGCTCGACGTTTCGGTGCAGCCGCTTCTGGCCGTGGCGGCCTGGCTGATCGATCGGCCGATCGCCTGCGTCTACACGCGTCCCGAAAGCATGGCTGCCTCGACCAAACGACACCCGGCCCGGGTGCGGGCGAAGTTCGGCTGCGACGCGGATGGCCGGCTGCTGGCCTGCGAATCGCGCGCCGATTTCGACACGGGCGCCTATGCGAGCTGGGGGCCGACCGTCGCCAATCGCGTACCTGTGCATGCGACCGGCCCCTACAGAGTGCCCAATGCCCGGACCTGGGGCGCGGCGTGGTTCACGAACGGGCCGCCGGCCGGCGCGTTTCGCGGCTTCGGTGTGCCGCAATCGGCTATCGCGCACGAGGCGTTGATGGACGAGCTTGCCGACAGGCTGAGAATCGACCGGCTGGAATTCCGTCGGCGCAATGCCTTGCGCGCTGGCGACGCGACAGCGACCGGGCAGGTTCTTCAGCACTCGGCCGGGCTGGTTGCCTGTCTCGATGCCCTGGAGCCGCACTGGAAGGCAGCGTTGGACGCAACGGCGCACCACAACGCCAGCGAAGGTGCGATACGACGCGGTGTCGGCATCGGCTGCATGTGGTACGGCATCGGCAATACCTCGATGTCCAATCCGTCGGTCATGCGCATCGTGCTGGCGCGCGACGGCAGGCTGACCCTGCTCAATGGCGCGGTCGATATCGGCCAGGGATCGAACACCATCATGACGCAGATCGCCGCCGATGCGCTGGGCCTGCCCGCAGCAGCCTTCTCCCTGGTGATGGGCGATACGGATCTGACGGCCGATGCCGGCAAGACGTCGGCCTCGCGTCAGACATTCGTATCCGGCAAGGCAGCGCAACTGGCCGGCGCCGATCTGCGGGCGAAGGTACTGCGTCTCGCCAATGCCGGCGACGGCGCCGCGCTCCAACTGGCCGGCGGCATCGTTACGATCAGCGATGGCGGGACGGTTCGGACCATCGACCTGGCCTCGCTGCCAGCCGACGCGGACGGGATCGTATTGCAGGGGGAAGGCACATTCGATCCGCCCACCACGGCGCTGGATGCCGACGGACAGGGCGTGCCCTATGCGACCTATGCCTTCGCTGCCCAGATCGCCGAGGTCGAAGTCGACATCGAGCTTGGAACGGTCAAGGTCCTCCGCATCGTGGCGGCGCACGATGTCGGCAAGGCCATCAATCCGACGCAGGTCGAAGGCCAGATCCAGGGCGGCGTGGCGCAAGGACTCGGGCTGGCGCTGATGGAGGAGTATCTGCCCGGCCGCACCGAGAACCTGCACGACTATCTGATCCCGACCATCGGCGACGTACCGCAGATCGAGTGCATCCTGATAGAGGATGCCGAGCCCCTGGGACCGTTCGGCGCCAAGGGCGTCGGCGAGCCCGGCCTGGTGCCAACCGCCCCCGCGATCCTTGGCGCGATCCATCACGCGACCGGAGTTCGCATGCGCCAGGTACCGGTCCTGCCGCATCGGCTGCGCGCGGCGCTGCGCGAACGGGAGGCCGTCAAATGAGCAATACCCTCGCCGCCCCTGCCGACCAGGTCGTACGTTGCGACGCCTGCCCCGTTCTATGTCGCATTCGTCCCGGCAAGCTCGGCGCCTGCGACCGCTACGGCAACGAGGACGGCAAGCCGGTGCGCACCGATCCGCTTCTCGTTCTGGAGCGACGCGTCGACGCTGGCGGGGCTATCGTTCCGTTTCTGCAAGGCAGCGAGAGCTGGGATGGCCGGCTGACCGCCCAACCGCCGGTCTTCGTGACGGGGATCGGTTCGGGGACCACCTACCCCGACTACAAGCCAGCGCCTTTCATCGTCGCCAGCAAGCACGACAACGTCGACATGGTGACGGTCGTCAGCGAAGGGATATTCAGCTACTGCGGCGTCAAGGTGAAGATCGACACCGACCGCTATCTCGGGCCCGAACAGGCGGCAGTGCGCGTCGACGGCGAGCAGATCGGCCACGTAACGACCGCCGAATACGGTTCGCAGATGCTGTCGCTGGGTGGCGTGCGGCATCTGACCGGCGGCTCCAAGAAAGAAGGCGTGGTGACCTGCGACGCGATGCTGGCTCTGTGCAACGGCCAGGCGGTCGAAATGACGGTCGATGGCGGCGCCAAGGTGGTCGTGCAGGCCGGCAAGGCGCCGATCGTCGATGGCGACCAGGAAATCCGCATGCGGGTGGGCTGCGGCTCGGCGACCATCGGCATGTTCGCCCAGCAATGGTTCGGACAGGCCGACGAAGTGATCGTCGTCGACGACCACATCACCGGCGTACTGACCGAGCATCAGGCCGGCCGTTTTCTCGACATGCCGCCAGCCGGCATCAGGGTGCGTGGCCGCAAATCGACGCCCGGCCGCTACTTCCAGGTGGCGGAGCATGGTTCGGGCTGGGGTGGCACCGATATCGCCGATCCTCTGTCGATCATCGAACGGATCGATCCCAAGACCGCATGGCCGGGACTTAAGCTGCTGTTCGTCTCTACGACAGGCGAAGACTCCGCCTGGTTCGAACTCGACGAGAAATTGACGCCGCAGACCGCCGCCATGCCTCCCGCCATACGCAAAGTCGTCGAGCGGATTGCGGAGAACTGCGAACCGGCGCTCTGTACGGTCCTGTTCATGGCCGGCGCCGGCGGGTCGCTGCGCGCCGGCGTCACCGAGAACCCCGTCAGACTTACGCTTTCGGTCAAGGATCGGCTGACGCGTGTCACCAGTGGCGGCGCGCCGGTCTATGTCTGGCCCGGCGGCGGCATCACCTACATGGTGGACGTCACGCAAATGCCCAAGAACTCCTTCGGCTATGTGCCGACACCGGCCATCGTGGCGCCCATCGAATTCTCCATGACTCGGGCCGACTATCTAGCGCTTGGCGGCTATGGCGGCAGCATCGTGGACCTCGACGCCGTCCTGACCGGCAATCGATTGCGGAAGCCGTCATGAGCGGGCCCCAGGGACGTTTCCTGCCCGACGGCCAGCGCCTGCATCTTCAGCACGGGCCGATCGATCTCATCGTCGAAGCGTTCGGGCGGGCGGACGAAGTCGAAGCCGCTTACCGGCAGGCGTGGCGGCGCTTCCAGGGCATCCTGCAGGAGCTGGTCGACGAGCTGCCGCTGCTGCGCCAGCCCCTTTCGGAGGCGGTTCCCCTCCTGCGCGGGACGACGGCCCGACGGATGGTCCGAGCCGCATGGCCCTTCCGCGCACGTTTCATCACGCCCATGGCTGCCGTGGCCGGCGCGGTGGCGGACGAGGTGGTGTCCGCAATGGTCGATGGTCGGCAGCTCGACAAGGCCTACGTCAACAATGGCGGCGACATTGCCCTGCATCTCGCTCCCGGACATGCGCTGCGCGCGGGCGTGGTCGCGAACCAGGATGTCCCCGCGCTCGATGCTTTCGCCGAGCTAAAGCATGAAGACGCGATCCGCGGGCTGGCGACGTCGGGATGGCGAGGCCGCTCGCTTTCGCTGGGCATCGCCGATGCCGTAACCGTACTTGCGGCCAGCGGCGCAGCAGCGGATGCCGCCGCAACCATGATTGCCAACGCCGTCAATGCGGAGCACCCGGCCATCGAACGAATGCCCGCCGCCGCCGTCCGGGACGACAGCGATCTGAGCGATCTGCCGGTTACGACCATGGTTGGCGAATTGCCGGCAGATACGGTCGACCGCGCGCTGAACCTGGGACTGGAAGAAGCCGAGCGATTGCAGGCAGCCGGCCTGATCGACAGCGCGTTTCTGACGCTGCAGACTCAGAACCGCGTTACAAGCGGGCGCAATGCAAACACGGTGCTGCCGGGGAGGAAATCGAGGTGGAGCTGATCAGGATTCGCAAATTCCAGATCGTGACGGAAGAAATTCTGCACGAGGGCGGGCCGGCGCCGAAGACTCCCAGACGCCGCGGCGCCATCGCCGTGGTGATGGCGAACCCGTATGCCGGTCGCTACGTCGAGGAAATCACGCCGCTGATGGAAGCCATGAAGGAACTCGGCAAGGACATGGCGGCGCGGCTGGTGCGTGCGATCGACGTCAAACCTTCGGAGATCGAGGCTTACGGCAAGGGGTCGATCGTCGGGGGCGACGGCGAACTCGAGCATGGCGCGCTGTGGCACGTCCCGGGCGGTTACGGCATGAGGGAAGTTCTCGGCGGCGCCAAGGCCATCGTGCCGTCGGCCAAGAAGGTCGGGGGCATCGGCGCCGCGATCGACGTGCCGATCCATCACGTCAACGCCGCCTATGTTCGTTCGCATTTCGACGCGATGGAGGTCCGGGTTCCGGACGCCCCGCGCGCCGGCGAGCTTGTCTTCGCCCTTGCCATGACGACCGGCCCACGAGTGCACTCCCGGGTCGGCGGGTTGCAGGCTTCGGAGATCAAGGGCGAGGACGGGTTGCGCTAGGATGGACCAGCAAGCAGTATCGCAAATCACATTCCTGAGGAGGCTGAGATGATGCAACGACGTGCCGTACTGGCCGCTGCGGCGGCCGCATTGGCGATCGGTTTCGGGGCGCCGGCGGTGGCGCAGAACACGATCAAGATCGGCGAGCTCAACTCGTACAAGAATTTCCCGGCATTTCTCGATCCGTACAAGAAGGGCTGGGAGCTGGCGGTCGAGGAAGTCAACGCCGCTGGCGGCGTGATGGGCAAGAAAATCGAGATCGTCTCGCGCGACGACAACGGCAATCCGGGCGACGCGGTGCGCGTGGCCGAGGAATTGCTGAGCCGCGAGAACGTCTCGTTCCTCATCGGCACGTTCCCTTCAAATGTGGGTTTGGCGGTATCCGATTTCGCGAAACAGAAGAAAGTTCTGTTCATCGCTGCCGAGCCGCTGACCGACAAGATCGTGTGGGATGCCGGCAACAAGTACACGTTCCGCCTGCGTGCTTCGACCTACATGCAGACGGCGATGCTGGTGCCAGACGCGGCCAAGCTCAAGAAGAAGCGCTGGGCGATCGTCTATCCGAACTACGAGTACGGTCAGGCCGCTACGGCGGCGTTCAAGAAACTGATCAAGGAGCAGCAGCCGGACGTCGAATTCGTCATTGAGCAGGCATCGCCGCTCGGCAAGATCGACGCCGGCGCAGTGACGCAGGCCATCGCCGATGCCAAGCCGGACGCCATCTTCAGCTCGCTGTTCGGCGCCGATCTGGCGAAGTTCGTGCGTGAAGGCAGCACCCGCGGTCTGTTCAAGGACACGGCCGTGTTCAACCTGCTGGCCGGCGAGCCCGAGTATCTCGACCCGCTCAAGGACGAAACTCCGGCCGGCTGGTACGTGACGGGTTATCCCTGGGAGCAGATCAACACGCCCGAGCACACCAAGTTCAAGGACGCGTACATGAAGAAGTACAACGACTACCCGCGCCTGGGCTCGGTCGTCGGGTATTCGACGGTGATGTCGGCGGTGGCGGCTTTGAAGAAGGCAAATTCGACCGACAGCGAAAAGCTGGTTGCGGCGATGAAAGGCCTGACGCACGGCACGCCGTTCGGCGACATCACCTATCGTGCGCTCGACCATCAGTCGACCATGGGGGCCTATGTCGGTCGCCTGGCCGTCAAGGACGGCAAGGGCGTAATGGTCGACTGGGCCTATCTCGACGGCGCCAAGTTCCTGCCGTCGGATGCCGACGTGAAGAAGCTGCGGCCGGCCGAGTAACACAGTCGACAACTCTCTGCCCCGGCCGCAGCCTGCGAAGCGGCCGGGGCGTTCCTGCCTCCCCTCTCCGGTCTTGCGCCCGTGACGTTCTCCAGCATCGTCTTGCAGTTCATCAATGGCCTCGCCGGAACCTCGTCGCTGTTCCTGGTTGCGGCGGGCCTGTCGCTGATCTTCGGCGTCACCCGCATCGTCAATTTCGCCCATGGTTCGTTCTACATGCTGGGCGTCTACGTGGCGTACAGCGCGATCGATTTCCTCGGCACGACGGTCCTCGGCTTCTGGGGCGGGGTGGTGGTGGCCGCCATCATCGTCGGGCTGGTCGGTGCGGCCGTCGAACTGCTGATACTGCGGCGCATCTACCACGCGCCCGAACTGTTCCAGCTTCTCGCCACCTTCGCCGTTGTGCTGGTCATCAAGGATGCGGCGTTGTGGATATGGGGCCCGGAAGACCTGCTGGGTCCACGTGCACCGGGCCTCAAGGGCGCGGTCACGATCATGGGGCGCAACGTTCCGGCCTACGATCTGGTGCTGATCACCATCGGTCCGGCCGTGCTCGGCGCGCTGTGGCTGCTGATGACGCGCACGCGGTTCGGCATCCTGGTCCGCGCCGCCACACAGGATCGCGAGATGGTCGGGGCGCTGGGCGTCAATCAGGCGCGGCTGTTCACCGGCGTGTTCTTCCTCGGCTCTCTGCTGGCCGGGTTGGGTGGTGCGGTACAGATACCACGCGAACCGGCCCAGCTATTTCTCGACATCACGGTGATCGCCGACGCCTTCGTCGTCGTCGTGGTCGGCGGCATGGGAAGCATCCCGGGCGCCTTCCTCGCCGCCTTCATCATCAGCGTCGTCAAGGCCTTCTGCACCGGCATCGGCGACGTATCCATACTGGGGATCGACGTTTCCTTCTCCAAACTGACTCTTGTGGTCGAGTTCATCATCATGGCGATCGTCCTGGTGGTCCGGCCGTGGGGATTGCTGGGCAAGCCGCAGGGAACGATGCGCGGGCCGGGCATCGTCGAGCCCCCCCTGCCCCGCATCGATCGCCGGTTCCTGTCGATCGCGGGGGCGCTGGTCCTGGTATTGGCAGTCCTGCCGGCGCTGGGCGATCGCTATCTGCTGGTGCTTCTGATCGACATTCTCATCTTCTCGCTGTTTGCCGTCAGCCTGCATTTCCTCATGGGTCCGGCGGGGATGGTGTCGTTCGGCCATGCCGCCTATTTCGGCCTCGGGGCCTACGCCGCCGGACTGCTGCTGAAACAGGCAGGCATTCCGATGGAGGCGACGCTGATCCTGGGGCCGCTGGTCGCCGGTCTCGGCGCTCTGGCATTCGGCTGGTTTACGGTGCGGCTCACCGGCGTCTATCTCGCCATGCTGACGCTCGCCTTCGCGCAGATCACCTGGTCGGTCGTCTACCAGTGGGACAGTTTCACCGGCGGTTCAAACGGCATGGTTGGTGTGTGGCCGGCATCGTGGCTCTCGGACGGCCCCGTCTTCTTCTACCTGACGCTGACGGTATGCGTCGGCGCCATCGCCTTGCTGTGGCGTATCGTCTACTCGCCATTCGGCTATGCCTTGCGCGCCGGCCGCGATTCGCCGTTGCGTTGCGATTCGATCGGCATCGACGTACGACGCCTGCAATGGTTCGCCTTCGCCATCGCCGGGCTCTTTGCCGGGATTGCCGGGGTGATGTTCGCCTACTCGAAAGGCAGCATCTCACCCGAGACGCTGGCCATTCCCCGGTCGGTCGACGGGCTGGTGATGGTGCTGCTGGGCGGCGTGCAGACGCTGGCGGGGCCGGTCGTCGGCGCTGCCCTTTTCACCTGGCTGCAGGACGAGATCACGAGAGCCACCGAATACTGGCGCGCCATTCTGGGGCTGGTGATTCTGGTGCTCGTCATCGCCTTTCCCCAGGGCATCGCCGGCTATGCCGGCCGCCTGCTGCGCGGTCGCGCTGGGGCGCATCCATGAGCGCGGTCCTCCAGGTGAAGGGCCTGTCCAAGGCCTTCGGCGGCGTGCAGGCGGTGGACGACGTGTCGTTCGCCGTGGCCGCAGGCGAAATGCTGGCGCTGATCGGTCCCAACGGCGCCGGCAAGACGACCTGCTTCAACATGCTGAACGGCCAGCTCGACGCCGACAAGGGAAGCATCGCGCTGCTCGGCCGCGATATCGCCGGCTACAAGCCAAGGCAGATATGGCGGCTGGGCGTGGGCCGAACGTTCCAGATTACCGCGACGTTCGCGTCGATGAGCGTGCGGGAAAACGTGCAAATGGCCCTGATCTCCCATCATCGCCGCCTTGGCGCGATCTTCGCCCGGGCAACGGCGCTCTATCGCACGGAGGCTCTGGCCCTGCTCGAGAAAGTGGGCATGGCGGATCAGGCCGAACGGGCCTGCGGGGTGCTGGCCTATGGCGACCTCAAGCGGGTCGAACTTGCAGTGGCGCTCGCCAACGGGCCCAAACTGCTGTTGATGGACGAACCGACGGCCGGCATGGCGCCGAAGGAACGCATCGAACTGATGGAGCTCACCGCCCGCCTGGCGCGGGCGGACGGCATGGCCGTGCTGTTCACTGAGCACGACATGGACGTGGTATTCGCCCATGCCGAGCGGATCGTAGTCCTCAATCGCGGGCGGCTCATCGCCGAAGGACGCCCGCTGGACGTCCGCAACAATGCCCGCGTGCAGGAAGTCTATCTCGGGTCAGGCAGCATGTACGGGAGCGCGCATTGATGCTCTCGGTCGCCGGACTGCATGCCTACTATGGTGGCGCCCATATTCTGGACGACGTCGGTTTCGAGATCGATGCCGGCGAAGTCGTCGTTCTGCTGGGTCGCAACGGCGCGGGCAAATCCACGACCATGAAGGCGATCATGGGACTTGTCCGGCCGCGGCCGGGGGATATCTCCTTTGCCGGCTCGCGGATCGACGGCCGCGCCGCTCACGAGATCGCCCGGCTCGGTCTCGGATACGTGCCGGAAGATCGGCGAATTTTCACCGATCTTACCGTCAGCGAGAATCTGGAAGTCGGCCGCCAGCCGCAGCGGCCGGACACGCCGTACTGGACGCTGGATCGGCTCTTTGCCCTGTTCCCCAATCTCGCCGAGATGCGCAACCGGCCGGGCGGCCGCATGTCGGGTGGC
The DNA here is from genome assembly GCA_040255215.1 of Rhodospirillaceae bacterium. Lineage (GTDB taxonomy): Bacteria > Pseudomonadota > Alphaproteobacteria > Reyranellales > JAQSWP01 > JAQSWP01. Next base: position 7,598 of record JBDZUM010000036.1, on the reverse strand, counting down.
GAGCAGCAGATGCTGACCATTGCCCGCACCTTGATGGGCAACCCTCGTCTGCTGCTGCTTGACGAGCCCTCCGAGGGACTGGCGCCGGTCATCGTCGAACAGATGGCCAACACAATCCGCGAGCTGAAGTCGCAGGGCCTCACGGTGCTGCTGTCCGAGCAGAACCTGCATTTCGCCACCCTGGTCGCCGATCGCGCCTACATCATCGAGAAGGGGCAGATCCGCTACCAAGGCACCATGGACGAGCTGGCGGCCGACCCGGCCGTTCGCGAAGCCTATCTGTCGGTCTGAGGCGGCAATGACAGGCGGTCCCGGCAATGGCTCCATCGTTGGCATCGACGTCGGCGGTACGTTTACCGACCTGATCGCGATCGAGCCGAAGAGCGGCGCGGTGCGACTGGCAAAGGTGCCGACGACTCTTGACAACCAGGCTTTTGGCGTCATCGCCGCCGTCAGGCAGGCTGGCATTGCCCTGCCCGAAGCTCAGGTCATCGTCCACGGCACGACCACGACCACCAATGCCCTGCTGGAACGGAAGATCGCCCGCATCGGCCTGATCACCACCAAAGGCTTCCGCGACGTGCTGGAGCTCGGTCGCCGGACCAGGCCCAGCCCCTACGGGCTGAAGGGCCAGTTCAATCCGCTCGTACCGCGCGAGCTGCGCCTGGAAGTATCCGAGCGAATGAGCGCCGATGGCGAAGTCGTCGTCGAGCTCGACGAGGATGCCGTCAGGCGCGCCGCCCGAACCCTGAAAGAAGCCGGGTGCGAGGGCCTCGTCGTGCATTTCCTGCACAGCTATCTCAACCCGGTACACGAGCGACGCGCCGTGGAGCTGTGCCGAGAGGCGGCGCCGACGCTGCATGTCACTGCCGGCCACGAGATCGTCTCTGAGTATCGCGAGTACGAGCGTGGCACGACCGCCTGCGTCAATGCCGCCGTGCAGCCCGTGCTCGATCGCTATATCCGACGATTGCGCGAAGAACTTCGCACCGAGGGATTTGCCCGCGATCTACTGGTCATGCAGGGCAATGGCGGCACCATCTCCTCCGCCATGGTGGCGGAGGCGGCCGTCAATACGGTGATGTCGGGCCCGGCGTCGGGCGTGATGGCGGCGGCGCATACCGCGGCACTGGCGGGATTTCCCAACGTCATTACCTACGACATGGGCGGCACTTCGTCCGACGTCGGCCTGATCCGCGACGGACTGCCACAAGTTTCGGCCGAACTCGAACTCGAATATGCAATGCCGATCCACGTGCCGATGGTCGACGTCCACACCATCGGCGCCGGCGGCGGATCGATCGCTTTCATCAACGATGCGGGTCTGCTGCAGGTCGGGCCGGAAAGCGCCGGCGCCAATCCAGGCCCCATCTGCTACAGGCGCGGCGGCGACCGGGTGACCATCACCGATGCCAATCTGCTGCTCGGCCGGCTCAATCCGGACGTCCTGCTGGGCGTGACCGGGACCGCCTCCCTCGACGACATACGCCGATCCTTCGCCGAACAGGTCGGCAGGCCGCTGGGCCTCGACGCCGACAACGCGGCTGCGGCCGTGCTGCGGGTGGCGAACGACCGCATGGCCGGCGCGATCCGCATGGTTTCACTCAGCCGCGGACACGACCCGCGCGACTTCCTGCTGTTCCCGTTCGGTGGCGCGGGTCCACTGCACGCGGCGGCCCTGGCGCGCGAACTTGGCATTCCCCGCCTGTTGGTTCCCGTGCGACCCGGGATTACGAACGCACTGGGCTGCGTGGTTTCCGACCTCCGCCACGATTTTGTGCGGACGATCAACCGGGCGGTGTCGCAGGTCGACCCTGCCGATATCGCCGCCGCCCTGGTCGATCAGGCGGCAGAGGGCCGCGCCACGATCGCCCGCGACGGCGTCGCCGTCGACAGCATCGAAGTGTTGCATAGCGCCGACATGCAGTTCCAGGGGCAGAGCCATATCCTGACCGTGGCGCTGGACAGTGGAAGCCCGACACGGGAAGGGTTGCAATCGGCCTTCGAGAAGGCCTACTGGGAGCGCTTCGAGGTCGAGCTGCCGGAAATTCGCGCCGTGCTGGTCAACCTGCGCACCGCCGTCATCGGGCGGCGGCCACCGATCGACCTCAAGGCGCTGGCCGGAACAGCCCAGGCCGCAACTCTGGCCGAGGCGCTCATCGCCCGCCGCAAGGTCTGGTTCGACGAAGCATGGCTCGACACGCCGATTTACCGGCGCGAGAAACTGCCGTGGGACGCAACGTTCGAGGGGCCTGCCATCGTCGAGCAACTCGATACGACCATCGTGATCGAGCCCGGAAACTCGGCTAGTATGGACCGGTTCGGCAATCTCATCGTGAGCGTCCAGTCATGACTGCCGCAATCAATCTCGATCCCGTCACCCTGGTGGTTATCCAGAACGGTCTGCAGCAGGTCTGCAACGAGATGGACCTGGCCTTCGTGCGGGCCGCTTTCTCGCCGGTCATTTCGGAGGCGCTCGACCGCTCGGATGGCATCTACCATCGCGATACGGGCGAGTTGATCGCGCAGGGCGAACTCGGGCTGCCGGTATTCGTCGGGACCATGCAGTTCTCGACCCAGGCGGTGATCGAGCGCGCCCGCGACGTACAGCCCGGCGACGTCTACATCGTCAACGATCCCTATCTCGGCGGCACGCATCTGATGGATGTGAAGTTCGTCAAGCCGTTCTTCTATCGCGGCCGCCTGTTCGCCTGGCTTGCCAATACCGGCCACTGGCCCGACACCGGCGGCATGGTGCCGGGCGGCTTCTCGGCGAACGCGACCGAAGTCGAGCAGGAAGGATTGCGACTGCCGCCGGTCAAGCTCTACAAGCGTGGCGAGATCGATCAGGAGATATTGTCGATCATCCTGTCCAATATTCGCATTGCCGACCAGCGCATCGGCGACATCAAGGCCCAGGCCGCCGCGCTGACGATCGGTGAAAAGCGCCTTACCGCACTGCTCGATCGCTACGGCGCCGAAACCGTCGAAGCGGCGATCGAGGAACTCAAGGCGCGAGCCGCCCAGCGCATGCGCGCGAAGATCGCGACGATAACCGATGGCACTTATGAAGGCTCCGCCATCGTCGATTCCGACGGCGTCGTCGACGCGCCGCTGGAAATCCGGATGAAGATCGCCAAGCAAGGCGACCGGCTTGTGTTCGACATGGCGGGATCGAGCCCGCCCTGCAAGGGACCGATGAACAGCGTGCTGGCGACGACGAAATCGTCGATCTACCTCGCCATGAAGCACATATTCCCCGACGTTCCGATCAACGCAGGCACCTTCGAGCCGCTGGAGATCATCGAGCCGGAAGGCACCTTCCTTTACGCCAAGTACCCCAGGCCGGTTTCGGGCTGCGCCGCCGAAGTCAGCCAGCGCATCGCCGAAGCGGTGTTCGACGCGCTCGTCAAGGCGATGCCGGACGAGGTATTCGCCGCACCGGCCGGCACCTCCGGCAATCTTGCGCTCGGTGGCTTCGACACCAAACGCAACCGGCCCTTCGTCATGTATGTGATCTCCGGCGGCGGCTACGGCGGCTATGCGCAGGGCGATGGACTAAGCAACGGCTGTTCGACCATCGGCATTTCGAAGACGACGCCGATCGAGGTGATGGAACAGTACTACCCCGTGCTGTTCGAGGAGTATTCGTTGCACGAGGGTTCCGGCGGCGCCGGCGAACGACGCGGCGGGTTCGGCGTCAATTATTCGATCCGCCTGTTGCGCGGCGAAGCGCGCGCCTCCATGGTCATGGACCATGGGCGCACCGGCCCGAAAGGGGCGCTGGGCGGCCGCGACGGCGGCGTCAACCGGGTCGCGGTCGACCAGAGCGGCCGAACCTACAATCCGCCCCATCTTTCCAAGGATCAGGACATCTCGCTCAAGCCGGGGGATCGGGTTCACGTGTCTACTCCAGGCGGCGGCGGATTCGGCGATCCGCTGCGTCGGCCGGCCGAACTCGTGGCGAAAGACGTGATGCGTGGCTATTATTCGCGGGCGCAGGCGCAGGAGTTGTTTGCCGTCATACTGAAGGAGGATGGCGCAGCCGATCAGGCGGCGACAGAATCGCTTCGCAGGCAGCGGAATGCGGCCGCTGCCGAGTGACGATAGGGAACGGATAACGAAAAACGGAGACGATAGCCATGTCGATGCTGCAGGAATTCAAGAAGTTCGCGATGCGCGGCAACGTCCTCGACCTGGCGGTTGGCGTGGTGATCGGCGCCGCCTTCGGCAAGATCGTCGCCTCGCTCGTCGCCGACGTCATCATGCCGCCGATCGGACTGCTTCTGGGCGGCGTCAATTTTTCCAATCTCTTCATCAACCTGTCGGGCGGCGAATACACCACGCTGGCGGAGGCCAAGGAGGCTGGAGCGGCGACCATCAACATCGGCGTATTCATCAACTCGATCATCGATTTCGTCATTATCGCCTTTGCGATATTCCTGCTCGTCAAGCAGGTCAATCGCCTGATGCCGGCGCCGCCACCGCCTGCCGCGTCGACCAAGGAATGCACGTATTGCTTCTCCGCCATTCCGATCAAGGCGACGCGCTGCCCGCAATGCACCTCGCAGCTTTGAGCTGCGTGAGAACGAGGCAGCTTCGGGAGACCAAGCGATGAAGGACGGCACGTCGCTCGATCAGGTTCGAGCGCTCTATCCAGAACCAACCGACGTCGCCACGCGCAAGGTGCTGGACCGGCTCGACCGCCATTGCCAGCACTTCATCCGCCTGTCGCCGTTCCTCGTCATCGCGTCGTGCGACGAGAGCGGCGCCGACGCGACCCCTCGCGGCGATGCGCCTGGGTTCGTGGCGATCGTCGACGATCGAACGCTGCTGATCCCCGATCGTCGCGGCAATAACCGCGTCGACACGCTGACCAACGTGACGCGCAATCCCGCCATCGGACTTCTGTTCATGGTACCGGGGATCAACGAGACGTTACGGGTGAACGGAACAGGCGAAATCGTCTTCGATCCCGCGACGCTCACGCCGATGTCGGCCCAAGGCAAAGTTCCGACTTCGGCACTGCGCGTATCGGTCCGCGAAGCGTTCTTCCATTGCGGCAAGGCCTTGATCCGTTCGCGGCTTTGGCAGGCGGACTCGCAGATCGAGCGGCGCGAATTTCCCTCGCTTGGCCGAATCATTTCCGATCAGGTCGCGGGCGTCGATGCAAAGGCGGCAGACGAGAATCTCGAGGAAGCCTATCGCAGCAGATTGTACTGAGTTTTGGCCAGCTCGCCGCGCGGCTCAGTGTCGTATCGCCATTGACTTGGACGGTCATCCGAAATCACAGATACCAACGATCGGACGATCGCCGTATCATTGGCGCTCGCGACCTGTCTGGAATGAAGGTGTTTCCGTGACCGATAGAAAGCCGGGCGAACCGCGTCCAACAGTAGCGCCTGAATTCGCCGGTCCCGGACGTCTTGCTTCGGTACTCAAATCTCCGTCGGATGCCAGGCCGTACCCCTCCGCAACGGAGTCGGTAACGGCTGCCGACCAGTCGGTCTGGCCGGTTTTCGGCGTCGGGATCATCTGGCAGACCGCTGCCGAGAACGCGGCCCGGCTGACCAATGTCGATCTCGGCAGATGGCTGACAACCGCGATCGAGGAAGCAGCCGCCGCTCAGGGCGGAGCCGATCCCGACAAACGCTGATCCTGCCGAATTTCCTAGGCCAGTTTCTTCCGGTGATGAGCCAGATGATCTTCGATGAAACTCTGAATGAAGAAGTAGCCGTGATCGTATCCGGCATGGCGCCTTAGATTCAGTGGCTGTCCGACCTCGGCACAGACCGTTTCAAACCTGTCCGGATTGAGTTGTTCGGCCAGGAACTGGTCGGAGAGCCCCTGATCCACCAGGATCTCTGCTGCTTTCGCTCCATCGCGGATCAACTCGGTGGCGTCATATCCGCGCCAAGCCTGCCGGTCGAGTCCCAAATAGTTCGAGAAGGCCTTTTCGCCCCAGGGACACGACGCTGGGGCGCATATGGGCGCGAAAGCCGATATCGAACGAAAGCGATCGGGATTGCGCAGTCCCACCACCAGGGCGCCATGCCCGCCCATCGAGTGCCCGAAAATGCCCCATCTGCCGGCATCGACAGGGAACTCCTCCTGGATCAGTCGAGGCAGTTCGTCAGACACGTAGGAATACATCCGGTATCCCTCTCGCCACGGCGCCTCCGTCGCGTCGACGTAGAACCCGGCGCCCTGACCGAAGTCCCACGCCTCGTCATCCCCGGGATAACGCCTGTCACGCGGCGAAGTATCCGGAGCGACGAGCGCCAAACCGAGGCGGGCAGCGACGCCGAGCGCGCCGGCCTTGGTCATGAAGGTCTCATCCGTGCAAGTCAGTCCCGCCAGATATAGCAATGCAGGCACGGGCTGCCGGGCAGCCTGTGGCGGCATGAAGACGGCGAACCGCATCGTGCCGCCGATCTCACGAGAGGCATGCTCGCAATAGGCGACCGTTCCCTCGAAGCAGCGATGGGTGCTGCGGCGCGTCACCGACGACATCAGAATTCGACCACCGCGCGGATCGACTTGCCGTGATGCATGAGATCGAAGCCTTCGTTGATGCGCTCGAGCGGCAGCTTGTGCGTGATGAGCTTGTCGATATCGATCCGACCGTCCATGTACCAGTCGACGATCTTCGGCACATCGGTGCGGCCGCGCGCGCCGCCGAAAGCCGTGCCTTTCCAGACCCGCCCCGTGACCAGCTGGAACGGCCGCGTCGATATTTCCTGCCCAGCGGCTGCGACGCCGATGATGATGCTCTGCCCCCATCCCTTGTGCGCGCATTCCAGCGCCTGGCGCATGACAGTGGTATTGCCGGTGCAATCGAAGCTGTAATCGGCGCCGCCACCCGTCAGTTCCACGAGCTGCCCGACGATATCGCCGCTGACGTTCTTCGGATTGACGAAGTCGGTCATGCCGAACTGGCGCGCCAGCGCCTCCTTTGCGGGGTTGACGTCGACGCCGACGATCTGCGCCGCGCCGACCAGGCGGGCTCCCTGAATGACGTTCAGGCCGATACCGCCGAGACCGAACACGACGACGCGGGCGCCGGTTTCGACCTTGGCAGTCCATATGACGGCACCGATGCCTGTGGTCACGCCGCATCCGACGTAGCAAACTTTGTCGAATGGCGCGTCAGGCCGGATTTTCGCCACAGCGATTTCCGGCACGACAATGTGGTTGGCGAAGGTGGAAGTGCCCATGTAATGCAGCACCGGCTTGCCTTCGAACTTGAACCGGCTGGTCCCGTCCGGCATCAGCCCCCTGCCCTGCGTCGTACGGATCTTCTGGCAGAGATTGGTCTTGCGCGAGAGGCAGTATTCGCACTCCCGGCACTCGGGCGTGTAGAGAGGAATGACGTGGTCGCCCTTGCGCACCGAGGTCACGCCAGCACCGACATCGACGACGACCCCGGCCCCCTCATGCCCCAGGATCGCCGGGAAGAGACCTTCCGGATCGTCTCCCGACAAGGTGAAGGCATCTGTATGGCAGATCCCCGTAGCCTTGACCTCGATCAGCACTTCGCCCGCGCGCGGCCCTTCCAGTTCGACGTCGACGATTTCCAGCGGTTTGCCGGCGGCGAA
>JBDZUM010000035.1:15784-32021 GCA_040255215.1 Rhodospirillaceae bacterium | reverse complement strand
CGCCTGTTGTAGAGCAGCACGTCGGCGCCGCGCAGCAGATCGAGCATCACCGCCTGCCCGTCCTTCTGCTTGAGGTCGAGCACGAGGCTGCGCTTGCTGCGGTTGACGTTGAGGTAGATCGCGCCCATGCCGGCGTGCCGGGCCGGCCCGACGCCGCGCACCGGATCGCCCTCCGGCGCCTCGACCTTGATCACGTCCGCCCCCATGTCGCCGAGAATCTGGCTGGCATAGGGCGCCATCAGCATGTTGGAGAAGTCGACGATCCGGATGCCGTTCAGTGGTCCGCTCATGGGTCGCGCCCTCAGTAGGATTTCGGCAGGCCGAGGACCCGCTCCGCCAGGTAGCAGAGAATGAGATGCGGGGTGATCGGCGCGATGCGGTGGATCAGCGCTTCGCGCAGATAGCGCTCGACGTGATACTCCTTGGCGTAGCCCATGCCGCCATGCGTCAGCACGGCGGTGTTGCAGGCCTTGTAGGCCGCCTCGCCGGCGAGATACTTGGCCGCGTTGGCCATGGCGCCGCAATCCTCGCCGCGGTCGTAGAGCTGGGCGGCGCGGAAGGCCATCAGGTTGGCCGCCTCCAGTTCGGCCCAGCTTTCCGCCAGCGGGTGCTGGATCGCCTGGTTGCGGCCGATCTGGCGGTCGAACACGACGCGCTGCTTGGCGTACTCGGTCGCCTTGTGCAGGGCCGCCCGGCCCAGCCCGACCAGACCGGCGGCGATCAGGATGCGTTCGGGGTTGATGCCGTGCAGCAGATAGCGGAAGCCCTGGCCTTCCTCGCCGATGCGGTTCTCGACCGGAATCTCCATGCCGTCGAAGAACACCTGGTTCGAATCGACGCATTTGCGGCCCATCTTGTCGATGACCCTGATCTCGCATTTCGAGCGGTCGATGTCGGTGAAGAACAGGCTGAGGCCGTCGATCGGCCGCCTGGTCTCGCTCTCGTCGGCGGTGCGGGCGATCAGCAGCATCTTGTTGGCCACCTGGGCGGTGGTGATCCAGGTCTTCTGGCCGTTGACGATGTAGCGGTCGCCCTTGCGCACGGCCCGTGTTTTCAGCCGCGTCGTGTCCAGTCCGGTATTGGGTTCGGTGACTGCGAAGCAGGCAATGTCCTTGCGTGCGATCACCGGGGGCAGCATGCGCGCCTTCTGTTCCGCGGTGCCGTAGCGGACGACGGGGTTGAGGCCGAAAATGCCGAGGCTGACCGACGAGACTCCGCCGTTGCCGGCGCCGGACTGCGAGATCGCCTGGATGACGATGGCCGCTTCGGTGATGCCCAGTCCCGAACCGCCATATTCCGGCGGCGAGGCGATGCCCATGTAGCCGTTGTCGGCGATGGCGCGGCAGAACTCCTCCGGAAACGCGCCGTCGGAATCGCGCTTCAGCCAGTATTCGTCGCCGAACCTGGCGCAGAGCCGGTCGACGTTCTCGCGGATCTGCCGCTGTTCGGGGCTGAAATCGATGCTCATTTGCGCGTTCTCCCGGTTTCTTTTTCTGGTTGATCGAAGTCCGGCCGGCGGCCGCCATGCGCCGCAGTGCATTCCGCCGCCGCGCGCCGCAGCACCGCCTCGTTGCGCCGCGCGTTGGCGCGCATGCGTTCGGACGGGCCGGCGATCAGCAGCGCCGCGACCAGGCTGCCGTCGGCGGCATAGACCGGCGCGGCGATGCCGCTGGCGCCGATCACGCGCTCGTCGCGGGTGCGGGCGAGGCCGTCGCGGCGGATGGCGGCGATGTCGGCCAGCAATCCGGCGCGGCTGGTGACGGTCGAGGCGGTGAAGCGTTTCGGCGCCGCGGCCTTGAAGTAGCGCGCGAGATGGTCGTCGTCGAAATGGGCTAGCAGCATCTTGCCGATCGCCGTGCAGTGCAGCTCGCGGCGCTCGCCGATCGTCACCGCATAACGGATTGGGTTGGCGCTTTCGATGCGGTCGAGATAGATCGCCAGATCCGCATCGGGCGCCAGCACGCCCAGCACGGCGGTCTCGCCGGTCGCCTCGACCAGCCCGGCAAGGTAAGGCCGCGCCAGTTCGATCGTGTCGCGTCCCGATACCGCCTGCATGGCGAGCGACAGAAAGCGCGGCCCCAGGCGGTAGCGCCCGTCGCCGTCACGCTCGACGCATCCCTCCGCCGCCAGCCCGGCCAGCAGCCCGACCAGGCTGGTCTTGGGCGCGTGGGCCTTAAGGGCCAGCTCCGTCAGCGTCGAGCCGCCGCGCGCGCCTGCCAGCGATTCGAGAATCGAGAAAACGCGCCCGACCGATTGCGGTCCCGCCCTCCCGCTCGTTGCGGGCTCGGATTTGCGAGTACGTAAATACGTATTCATACCGTATATGCGTACGAAGATTCTGGGCGCGAGTCAAACGGCGGCTGGGCCAGCCGCATCTGAAACGCAATGAGTGAGAAAAATCCGGGCCTGTGATTGATCTCAGGCCGATTTCAGCCAGAAGGTGGATCGCCAGTAGTAGAGCGCTGTCGTATCGCTCGGATACTCCCACGTAGCATCCTGGCTTCGATTCATCTCGTCCACGCGCGCCAGCCATTCGGCGTCGCGCGTAGTGTCGATAGGCCGCCAATTATCGTCTCGCCGGTCGTCCGGCCGAGGCTTGCGCGTATGGTCTTTCAACCGCCATTCGCTTGCGCCGAACGCCGTGAAATTGGCCTGTGCTTCGATCAGGGAAACCTTGTTTGGCCCCCCTGGCTTCGTTGGAAAGGCAATGTCCACGAAGTCGTCCTGATAAAAACAAATCTTGCAGATTTCGTCCGAGCCAGGCGGTTTATCGAACTGCAGATAGCCGCAACAGATGCATGGGAATCGACGTTCCACTAAAGCGTTCCGCCGGTCAGGCTGGCGCGCTGGGAGATCTCGATCCAGTTGCCGTCATGGTCGCGTACGAAGGAGTAGCGCACCGTGTCGCCCAGCTCGCGAATCGGCGCGCCCTCGGTGCCGCCGCGCGCCAGGATGCCGGCATGCTCGTGAGCGGCATCGAATATCTGCACGGTGAAATAGCGGAAGCCGGGCGCGCGCCATTCGTCGGCGCGCTCGACCTTGCCTTCCTCGCGCGCCCACAGCAGCGAATCGCCGCAGCGGAACATGCCGTCGCGCACCGCCTCGAACTGCATCGCCTGGCCGTAGAAGGCATCGAAAGCGTCGCGGTTGTTGACCGTCATCGCCAGGCAGATGCCGGTGATGCCGTCCATGCCCGGCGGCACGAGGGTGACGTGGTTGCCGTCCGGATCGCGCAGCGACTTCGAATGGGTGCGGCCGGGATCGGCGATGAACAGTTCGCGATAGCCGCTCTGCGGCAGTTTCGGCAGCGGGTCGCGGGCGTGGTTCATCTTCAGGATCGAGCCGTTCATGTGGTGGCGATGCTGCTGCATGCCGCCGCCCAGCTTGCCCATGTGGTCGTATTGCAGGCCGATCTCCTGCTGCCAGAATTCGAGTTGCTCGTCGCGCCTGTTGGAGAACAGGCCGACATCGATGTGGTTCTTGGCGAGTTTCACGCGGATCGGTTCCTTCCGGTTGCAGCCCTGGGCTTCGTCTTCGATGCGGGCTTGCGGGCGCCCTCGGCCAGCGCCGCATCGATCGCCTTGCGCGCCCAGAGCGTGAGCTCGTCGGCGTCTTCGATGGTCTCTTCCGGCACGGGATAGTACGCCTTCAGCACCACCTTGCGATCTTCCCACGGCTTGAACGGCGTCAGGCCCAGCGCCTCGTAGTCCGGGCGATTGCGCTGGTCGGTGCGGAAATAGAGCGTGTCGCCGGCGACCAGCGCGAACATGATGCCCTGCCAGAACAGGCCGGTGCCGCCGAACATCCGCCGCGCGGTGTAGCCCGGAACGCCGCGCAGCTGGTCGCGCAAATAATCGATGTAGTCCGACATGACGCTACTTTAGCAGGGCGGGATCGAAGCGGAACACCAGCGGATAGAACGTGGTCCAGCCCTGCCAGCGCCGCGTGCCCGATTCGCTGACCGACCACAGCCTGCCCTGCTCGTCGCGCCCGATATCCTCGATGCCGGCCGGCATGTCGAATTCGGCCTCGATGGCGCCGGTGCGGGGATCGAGCCGGTGCAGCTTGCCGAAGCGCGAGCCGCTGGTGCTAAGCCACAGACGGCCTTGCGCATCGAACGCCGCGCCCTGCACCAGCGGCGGGATCGGCAGGGTGCGGGAAATCTCCGACAGCGTCTCGTGCGCCTTCGCCGGATCGAACAGCTCCGCCGGTGCGATGCCGTAAAGCGTCTGCCCGCCCGCCCGTTCGTAGGGGCCGAACCACAGCAGCGTCCCGTCATAGGTCAGGAAGGAGGGGCCGAGCTTCTTGTCGATCGTGCGCTCGGCGAGGATTGCCTTTTCGCCGTCGCCGCGCAGGGCGGCCGCTACGTCGATCCTGGCCAGCCGGCCGCGATCGGCGGCGTAGAGATGGGTGCCGTCATTGGCCAGCCCGCCGGGATGGCCGAAGCGCGCCGGCAGGTCGAAATGCCCCTTGAGCGCGCCGCTTCCTGCGTCGATCAGGAATACCCGGCCCAGGCCGCGATCGACTGCGCGCTCGGCGCTGCGATAGGCCGCGACATAGACCGTACCACCCATCACCGTCAGCCCCTGTGGCACGAAGCCTTCGTCGAGGCCAGGCATCCACACGCGAGCAGTAATCGCCTGGGCGTTGGGAACGTCGCTCAGCTCGCGACCGTCATAGCTCGGGCGGGCGCCGGGGATGTCCTGGGCGGCGGCGGCGACCGCCATGCCCAGCAATGCGAGAACGGCGAGGGAAATACTCCGCATCGCCGCGCCGGCTCAGATCTTCAGGTCGCTGAAGAAATCGTTGCCCTTGTCGTCGGTGACGATGAAGGCGGGGAAGTTCTCGACGCGGATGCGCCAGATCGCCTCCATGCCGAGCTCCGGATACTCCAGCACCTCGACCTTCCTGATGACGTCCTGCGCCAGGATGGCGGCGGGGCCGCCGATCGAGCCGAGATAGAAGCCGCGATGCTTCTTGCAGGCATCGACCACCTGCTTCGAGCGGTTGCCCTTGGCCAGCATGACCATCGAGCCGCCGGCGGCCTGGAACTGGTCGACGTAGGAATCCATGCGCCCTGCGGTGGTCGGGCCGAAGGCGCCCGAGGCATAGCCTTCCGGCGTCTTGGCCGGGCCGGCGTAGTAGACCGGCGACTGCTTGAAGTATTCCGGCAGGCCTTCGCCGCGATCGAGCCGCTCCTTGAGCTTGGCGTGTGCGGCATCGCGCGCCACGATCAAGGTGCCGGTCAGGCTGACCCGCGTCTTGACGGGATACTGCGTCAGCACGGACAGGGTGTGTGCCATGCCCTTGTCGATGTCGACCTGGACCACGTCGCCGGAGAGCTGGTCTTCGGTGATCTCGGGCAGGTACTGCGCCGGGTTGGTCTCCAACTGCTCGAGATAGACGCCGCCCTTGGTGATCTTGCCGAGGATCTGGCGGTCGGCCGAGCACGATACGCCCAGGCCCACCGGCACCGAGGCGCCATGGCGCGGCAGGCGGATGACGCGCACGTCGTGGCAGAAATACTTGCCGCCGAACTGCGCGCCGATGCCCATGGTGCGGGTCAGCGCCAGGATCTCCTGCTCCATCTCGACGTCGCGGAAGGCCTGGCCGTGCTGGTTGCCCTTGGTCGGCAGCCCGTCGAGATAGCGCGTCGAGGCCAGCTTGACGGTCTTGAGGTTGAGCTCGGCCGAGGTGCCGCCGATGACGATGGCCAGGTGATAGGGAGGGCAGGCGGCGGTGCCCAGCGTGCGGATCTTCTCGTCGAGGAACTTGATCAGCGAGGCCTTGTTCAGCACCGCCGGCGTCTGCTGGAACAGGAAGCTCTTGTTGGCCGAGCCGCCGCCCTTGGCAATGAACAGGAATTTGTAGGCGTCGCCCTCGGTGGCGTAGATCTCGATCTGCGCCGGCAGGTTGGTGCCGGTGTTCACTTCCTTGAACATTTCCAGTGGCGCGACCTGCGAATAGCGCAGATTGTCCTCGGCATAGGAGCGGTAGACGCCCTTGGCGATGGCTTCCTCGTCGCCGCCGCCGGTCCACACCTTCTGGCCCTTCTTGCCCATCACGATGGCGGTGCCGGTGTCCTGGCACATCGGCAGGATGCCGCCGGCCGAGATGTTGGCGTTCTTGAGGAATTCCAGCGCCACGTAGCGGTCGTTGGTCGAGGCCTCGGAGTCCTCGAGAATGGCGCGAAGCTGCTTGAGATGTCCCGGCCGCAGCAGATGCGAGGTGTCGTGAAAGGCCTGGCGGGTGAGCTGGCTGATGCCTTCGGGATCGACGGTGAGGATTTCGCTGCCGTTGAATTTGGCCGTGCCGACGAAGTCGTCGGTCAGCTTGCGATAGGGCGTGGTGTCCTCGCCCAGCGGGAACATTTCCTGGAAAGCGAAATCGGCCATGACGCGTCCTGTGGCTTGAGGCCGCCCGAATGCCGGTCGGATCCGGCGCGCAGGCGGGCTCGGCGGCGGGAATTCGCGGGTCAGAGACTATTTTTTGCGGAAGGCGTCAAGCGTGACGACCTTGCTGGCCGGCTCGCCTTTTTCCTCGGTCTTGCCCTCGGGCTTGCCGCCGCCCGGGCCGGGCGTCTCCGGCTCCGGCGGGCGCAGATCGGGGCCGGCAGCGCCGGCCTCGCCCTTGCCGTCCTCGAACTGCAGTCCGAAGCGTACGGACGGGTCGACGAAGGCCGTCAGGGCGGCGAACGGCACCACCAGACGCTCGTTCTGGCGGTTGAAGCTGACCGTGACGGAGAAGCTCTCCTCGGCCACCTCGAGGCCCCAGTACTGGTGCTGCAGCACGACGGTGATCTCTTCGGGATAGCGCGCGCGCAGATAGTCCGGCATTTCGACGCCGGGATGGGAGGTGCGGAAGCTGATGTAGAAATGATGCGTGCCGGTCAGCCCGTTCTCGGCCACGTCGCGCAGCACGCGCCGCGCCACCCCGCGAAGGGCATCGTCGACGTACTGGTCGTAGCGGAAGCGGTCGTTTGACATCGGCGGCGCTGAAAGTTCTGTTGCACCTAATGTCGGGCCTTGGGATGCGCCGTGTCAACGATGCCGGCATTCTGCTGGCGTCGTATCCGGAATCTCGGGGACGGGAATCGGTGGGGGGATTCTGTTGCCAGGCTCCCCCCGGGCCCCGCCTAGGCTTTAAGCCGCGGCGCGAAGTTCAACGTTATCGTTGGCACTTCTAGGTTTGGCCCGATGACGGTGGATACCATGCCGGGCAAAAACCCTGTCTTTACTGCACACGTCGATCCTGTTTCGCCCCCAGGGACGCCTGCACTTTCATGCGGGCGGAAATCTGGTGGAGGCGCCGGGTACCGCCCCCGGGTCCGAAATGCCTATGCCACAGGGCGTTTATCGCCATAGTCGGTTTCCCGACGGGCTCAATATAGGCGCTGCCTGTGGATTTTTGAAGGTGCCTAATCCTTGTTCCGCCGGGGCGCCTCCGCCTACAGTGGCGCGCTTTCGCCGTCCCGCCACACCGACTTCGAGCCGTCCATGTCGCTTCGCACCGACCAGTCCCAGGAGATCGACGATCTGCGCGCCCAGCAGACGCCGACGCGCCGCGCTACCGTCGCGGCGCTCGAGGAAATCCTCTACCAGGCGCTTCCTGTACTGGATCACGGCTTCGTTCGCGTCGTCGACTACATGGGCGACGATGCCGCCGTGGTGCAGGCCGCGCGGGTCTCCTACGGGCGTGGCACCAAGAAGGTCAGCGAGGACAAGGGGCTGATCAACTACCTGATCCGCCATCGCCATACGACGCCGTTCGAGATGTGCGAGATCAAGTACCACGTCAAGCTGCCGATCTTCGTGGCGCGGCAGTGGATTCGCCACCGCACCGCCAACGTCAACGAGTATTCGGCGCGCTACTCGATCCTCGACAACGAATACTACATTCCGCGCCCCGAGCATCTGGCGGCGCAGTCGTCGGTCAATCGCCAGGGGCGCGGCGACACGCTGGACGGCGACGAGGCGCGGCGCGTCTTCGACCTGCTGAAGAAGGACAGCGAGCAGGTCTACGAGCATTACATGGAGATGCTCAACGAGGACGAGAAGGGCGAGGTGCTCGACGCCGAGCGCACCGGTCTGGCGCGCGAGCTGGCGCGCATGAACCTGTCGCTGAACTTCTATACCCAGTGGTACTGGAAGACCGACCTGCACAATCTGATGAACTTCCTGTCGCTGCGCGCCGACGCGCACGCGCAGTACGAAATCCGCGCCTATGCCGACGTCATGATCGACACGCTTCGGCGCTGGGCGCCGATGAGCCACGAGGCATTTCTGGAGTACCGGATGGGCGGGGCGCATCTGTCGCGCACCGGGCTTGAAATCGTCAAGCGTCTGCTGGCCGGCGAGGCGGTCGACCAGAAGGGCAGCGGCCTTTCGGCGCGCGAATGGCGCGAGCTGATGGCGGCGCTCGGCCGTCCGGCCTGAGCGTCAGTCGCCGCCAAAGGGCGGCAGGATACGAACGCCGACCGTGAACGCCCCGGGCGGCCGGACGGATCGCAGCTTCTTCGCAAGGTCCTCGCCGTCTGCGTTGTCGCGCACGTAGAGCGTCAGCCGCAATTGCCGGCGCTCGTTGCTGGCATCGATCTGTGCCACCGGTATCCAGGGCGGCTTGCCGCCGGTCCAGGCCTCGAACCATTCGTCGAACACGGCCAGCACGCGCACCTGCCGCTGCCGCGCCAGCGCATCGAGCGCCGCCGGGTCGAGCTGTCCGGCCAGGAACAGACGCAGCACATCGGGCGAGCCCAGCGCCAGCGCGTCCAGCAGCCGCGGCTCGCTTTCCCACACCACGGCGCCGATATTCATTGCCAGCACCGGCTGGCGTGGATAGGCGGCGGCGAGAAAGCGGCCGACATAGATGTCGCGGTTCAGCACTTCGACGGCGGCGTACTGTGCATTGTGCCAGGTCTCCAGCGCCCGACCGAAGCTCGTGTAGATCGTCAGGGCGGCGGCGAATCCGGCCAGCAACGCTGCCAGGCGCGGGCCACGGCTGGCGCCGTCGAGCCGTCCGGCCAGATCGATAGCGACGGCGCCCATCGCCGTCAGGCCCAATACGATGAGATAGGCTTCGTAGCGCGCGCCCCAGCCGAAGGTGGCGAATGTCGCGTGTATCCACGTGCCGGCGAGAAACAATGCAGCCATCACCGTGCGCGCGTCGTCCAATGTCGACAGCCGGTGGCGCCACAGCCGGGCAACGACGAAGACCAGCGCGGCAATGAACAGCACGCTCAGCAGCGGCACGCGTCCGATCCGCATCAGCGGATGCCAGGTGAAGCGCGCCACCAGGCGGACCAGCCCATCATCCGACAACAGCAACGGGCCGACCGATTTGGTCAGGATGGGGGCTGGCAGGAAGGTCAGGCCGCGGCTCATGGCCCAGAACCCGACCAGACAGATCGACAGCGCCGAGGCGATGGCGATCGCCGCCGCCAGGCGATAGCGGCCACGCCATGCCAGGCCGGCCGCCAGCAGCGCCGTCAGCCACAGGCTCTCGTAGCGCAGCACCGGCAGCGCCAGGCAGAGGATGACCAGCAGCAGATCGCGGCGGCCGTGGCGCTGTCGGCCGGCGATGGCGTCAGCCCCCAGCATCGCTGCCAGCAAAGTGACAGCGGCGTGCAGCGGATGCTCCATGCCCTGCAGGGTCAACGGCGGCAGCGAAGCGCCCAGCACGATCAGGCACAGCACGCCGGCGCGCGCGGCTTGCACGGCAGGACGTCCGGTCGCGATGGTGTGCTGTTGCAGAAAACGATCGGCGATCGCCAGCACGGCCAGCGCCGACAGCGCTGCCAGCAGGCCCGGCCACCAGATCCATGGACCCAACACGGCGAAGCCAACGGCCAGCAGCAGCACCCAGAGAGGCGAGGAGGAGGCATGCGTCGCTTCGAACGGCGTCACGCCATAGACGCCATGCGCCGCCAGGTTCTTGGCCAGCGCCATGTGGATATAGACGTCATCCATTGCATAAACCGGCTCGCCGGCGGCTGCGAGCACCAGCCATGTCGCGATGGCTGCGAGCCCTAGATAGAGCGCGACCGCAGCGGCGAGCGGCAGCACGCTGGAATCGCTGGCAATTCGTTCTGTGGATGCAGTCATGGCGCGGCGCGCTACCTTGCGCCAAACCGCTTTGACGCGCAAACGCCGTGCCTTGCCACTGCGCCCGGCGCGCGCTAATGGCGGAGCATGGGGGGAATGGCTGCAAGGATCGCGTTCGCCGTGCTGCTGCTCGCGGCCGGCGCCGGTGCGTCGGTCGCCCAGACGCCGCGACCGCTGACGCCGCAGGATGCGGTGCTGGCCTACGAGGCGGCGCAGGTCAGCCGGTCGGCGATCCGCGACCAGCTCGATCTGTGCGCCTCCGACGCCGACAAGGTCGAGCAGGTGTTCTCCAAGCTGCGGCCGGAATCCGGCTCGGATGCCGGCGACTGGCGCGAATGGGGCACGCTTTACGCGCAGATCGGCCGCGAGCTGCTTGGCTGCCTGCGCGCCTACGCCAAGCAGCGCAGCCTGCATCTGCGCGACGTGGCGCTGATGCGCGAGCGGCTGCCGCTGATGAAGCAGCCCAAGCGCCTGACGCTCAGCCCCAAGCAGGTGGCGAAGATCAACGCCTACTCAGCCGGTCTGGAACGGGAGCTTGCCGGCTACGATCGTCGGGCCATGGCGATCGCCGCCGCCGCCGAAAACTCCAGCACGCAAGTGGCCGCCTTGTTGCGCGATGCCGGCGTGAACGGGGTCGAGCTGCCGACAGGCTTCGCCGCGGATCTCTAGAAATCCGCAAAGACCCCTTGTAACGCGGGGGGATGATGTTATCTTGATCCGGCAGTTTGGGAGAAGATCGAGCCATGCAGCGTCTCATCGTCCGACGACGTACGAGCCGCCCGGAAATCCGGGCGCGGCTGCTGCGCCATTCTTGTCCCGGCTGAGAGGCGGTTCGGACTTGGAACCGCCGGCGAGCGGGACGGCACAGCGGCATCATCGGTTTGCCGCTTTTTTTATGTCCACTTGCTGGGCGCTTCGCCCGAGGACTCCGCAATGAAAATTCTGGTTGAACGGCCGCAGGACGCGGCTGCGGTCGAGAAGCTCAACGACGTCGCCTTCGGGGCCGACCGTTACGCCAAGACCGTCTACCGTCTGCGCGATGGCGTGGCCCGGGATGCCGCGCTGTGCTTCGTGGCGCTGGGCGACGATGGCGCGCTGCTGGCCAGCCTGCGCTTCTGGCCGATCATGATCGGCGGGACGACGCCGGCGCTGCTGCTGGGGCCGCTGGCGGTGCAGCCCGAACTGCGCGGGCTCGGATTCGGCAAGGCGCTGATGCGCCACGGCATCGAGCAGGCGCGGGTGCAGGGCCACCGGATCATCGTGCTGGTCGGCGACCCGGAGTACTACAACCCGTTCGGCTTCACGCGCGAGCAGGCGCTGGAGCTTGCCCTGCCGGGCCCGGTCGAGGAGCGGCGCTTTCTGGCGCTGGGCCTGACGCCGGATGCGTTGGCAGGCGTCGGCGGCATGATCGGCAAGCCGCCGAGTGCTGCGCGGCCGGCTGGAAAGCGCCGCAAGCGCGCGTGACGCCGTAGTGCATTCCTACGGGATCGGGCGGTAAGCGCCTACTGCACCAGGATGCGCGGCTTGGGCCGCTGGGCGCCCTGCAATTCCTGCCAGACGCGTTCGGCGATCGCGCGGTAGGCGGCGGACTGCGGTGCGTCGGGCCGCGTGGCGACGATAGGCACGCCCTCGTCCGACGTCGTGCGGATATCGAGATGCAGCGGCACTTCGCCGAGGAACGGCACGCCAAGGCGTGTCGCTTCCTCGCGCGCGCCGCCATGGCCGAAAATGTCGGAACGTTCGCCGCAATGCGGGCACAGGAAATAGCTCATGTTCTCGACGATGCCGAGCACCGGCACCGAAACCTTGCGGAACATGTTGAGGCCCTTGCGCGCGTCGATCAGGGCGATGTCCTGCGGCGTCGAGACGATCACCGCCCCGGCCAGCGGCACGCGCTGCGCCATGGTCAGCTGGGCATCGCCCGTGCCCGGCGGCAGATCGACCACCAGCACGTCGAGATCGCCCCAGGCGACGTCGTAGAGCATCTGCTGCAGGGCTGAAATGACCATCGGCCCGCGCCAGATCATCGGCGTGTCTTCGGCGATCATGAATCCGATCGACATGCAGGCGATGCCCCAGTTCTGGATCGGAATGAGGGTCTTGCCGTCCTTGCTGTCGGGGCGGCGGTTGATACCCATCATGCGCGGGATCGAGGGGCCGTAGATGTCGGCATCCAGCAGCCCGACCTTGCGGCCGCCTGCCGCCAGCGCCAGCGCCAGATTGACCGCGGTGGTCGATTTGCCGACGCCGCCCTTGCCCGAGGCGACGGCGACGACGTGGTGGACGCCGGGCACGGCCTGGCGTTGACCGCCGGGCGCCTGCGGCTGTTGCTGTTGCGGCCTGGGCGGAGCGGCCTTCGGTGCGGCGGCGGCGCGCTCGGCGGTGAGGACAGCGGTGACCGATAGAACGCCGGGCAGGGCGGCGACCGCGCGCTCTGCCGATTGGCGCAGCGGTTCGAGCGCGCTGCCCCGGGCAGGATCGACGTCGATGGCGAACCGCACATGCCCGCCGCGGGTGGCGATGCCGCTCACCATGCCGCGACCGACGATGTCGCTATCGCCGTCCATCACCCCGCGCAGGGCATCCAGAATCGTCCGTTCCGACACTTCAGCCATCGAACTTCACCGCAAAAGCTTGAAAACCCAGCATTTGCAGACGATATGGCCTGTCGGTGGGGCGAAGTGCAAGGGGGGCGGCAAGTTTGCGCCCCGGCGGCATCTGCCCTATACCCTGCGAACCGCCGCAGGCGGAATTTGGCGGACGAAACGAACAGGAAGAGGCGCAATGCCCTGGAACGACAAGTCGGGTGGCGGCGGACCCTGGGGCTCCGGTGGCGGAGGCGGCGGTGGGCCGTGGGGCGGCAATAATTCGGGCGGCGGCGGCAATCGCGGCGGCGGTGGCGGCGGCTTCGGCGGCGGCCCGCGCCCCCCCGATATCGAGGACCTGCTGCGCAAGGGCCAGGACCGCATGCGCAACATCCTGCCCGGCGGCTTCAGCTCCAAGCGCGGCATCATTCTCGTCGTCCTGGTGCTGGTGATCGCCTGGCTGCTGTCGGGTCTGTATCGCGTGGAAACCCGCGAACAGGGGCTCGAGCTGGTCCTCGGCCGCTACACCACGACCACGGGCGAAGGCCTGAACTTCAACTGGCCATCGCCGATCGGCGACGTCGAGGTCGTCAACGTCACCTCGCAGCGCACCCTGCCGCTGGGCTACGAGCCCTCGACCATGACGGTGCGCAGCGTCAACGTCGCCCAGCAGCGCGAACGCGGCAGCCTCATGCTGACGGCCGACGAGAACATCATCGACATCCAGTTCAACGTGGTGTGGATGGTGAAGAACGCCTTCGATTTCGCCTTCAACATCCGCAATCCCGAAGAAGCGGTGCGCAGCGCCGCCGAGGCGGCCATGCGCGAAGTGATCGGCCGCACCGAGCTGCAGGTGGCGCTGACGCAGGGACGGGCGGCGATCCAGGAGGAGTCGGCGGCGCAGATCCAGCGCATTCTCGATTCCTACAAGTCGGGCATCACCGTGCTGTCGATCCAGCTCCTGCCGGTCAATCCGCCGGCCTCGGTCATCGCCGCGTTCAACGACGTGCAGGCGGCGCGACAGGACAAGGAGCGCGCCATCAACGAGGCGCAGGCCTATCGCAACGAGGTCATTCCCCGTGCCAAGGGCGAGGCCGAGCGCCTGATCCAGCAGGGCGAGGCGTACAAGGCCGAAGTGCTCAACCGGGCGCAGGGCGACGCTCAGCGCTTCATCTCGGTCTACAACGAGTACTCCCAGGCCAAGGACGTGACCAAGGAACGCATCTATATCGAGACGATGGAAGAAGTGCTGCGCAACATGAACAAGGTGCTGATCGACAAGTCGTCGGGCGGCTCGGGCGTGGTGCCGTATCTGCCGCTGCCGGCGCTGCGCAACGCGCCGGGCCAGAACGCGCCGCAGGTCTCGCCGCAGGGAGGCACGCGATGAAGAATCCCATCGCCACAGCGCTGCTGGTCGTCGTCGCCGTTCTGGCGTTCGTCGCCTACAGTTCCTTCTACGTCGTCGACCCGCGCCAGCAGGCGATCGTCCGCCAGTTCGGCGAGATCAGGGGCGTGGAAACCGAACCCGGTCTGAAGTTCAAGGTGCCGCTGCTGCAGGACGTGGTCTATTTCGACCGTCGCGTGCTCGATTTCGACGTGCCGGCCGAAAGCTACATTCTGGGCGAGCAGAAGCGGCTCGAGGTCGATGCCTACGCCCGCGTGCAGATCATCGATCCGTTGCGGTTCTTCCAGTCGGTGCAGAACGAAATCGGCCTGCGCAACCGACTGGCGCCGGTCATCCAGTCGGCGATCCGCCGGGCGCTGGGCGACGCCAATCTGCAGCAGGTGCTGACCTCGCAACGGCTGGCGCTGATGCGCGACATCACAGAGCAGGTCGATCGCGAGGCGAAGTCGTTCGGCGTGCAGGTGCTCGACGTGCGGCTGAAGCGCCTCGATCTTCCGGTCGAAAACTCGGAAGCGGTCTACCGCCGCATGCAGACGCAGCGCGAGCAGGAAGCGCGTCAGATCCGCGCCGAGGGCGCCGAGGAGAATCAGCGCATCCGGGCCAACGCCGATCGCGAGGTCGTCATCATCCAGTCGGAAGCTCGGCGCCAAGGCGAGATCGCCCGCGGCGAGGGCGATGCGCAGGCGATCAAGATCTACGCCGACGCGTTCGGCCGCGATCCGTCGTTCTTCTCGTTCTATCGCTCGATGGAAGCCTATCGCCAGTCGCTGGGCAAGAACGACACGACCATGATCATCTCGCCCGAGAACAGCGAATTCTTCCGCTTTTTCGGCACTCAGGGCGTGGGTGGCGCGCCGTCGGCGGCGCCCGGCCGCTGAGCGTTCGCGACGTTCGGAAATCGAGGCCCCCGGCGCGATCGCGGCGGGGGCCTCGCCACATTTGAACCATATTCTGCGGCTCAATTAATACAATTCGGAAACCTGTTGTCCTGCGGGGGGAAACGCCAGGCAATCGGGTCGGGGACACCGAAAGTTCGGAGGATTTGCAGTGGGAATTGCGTTCAATCCCGTATCGTCGCCCGTGTCCGCGGGCGGCGTCGTGCGGCGTTGCCGCGCCGCCGCGCTGGCGGCCGGCGGCATTCTTGTCGTCATGTTCGCCGGCAATGCCATCGCCCGCGAAGCGCCGTCCAGCTTCGCCGACCTTGCCGAGCGTCTGTCGCCCGCCGTTGTCAACGTATCAACGACCCAGGCCAAAGGCGGCCAGGACCGCGACCGCTCCGCCCCGCGCGTGCCGCCCGGCGGTTCCCTTGAAGACCTGTTCCGCGATTTCCTCGAGCGTCAGGGACCGCCGCGCCGCGTCACTTCGCTGGGCTCAGGTTTCATCATCGACGAGAAGGGCTACGTGGTGACCAACAACCACGTCATCGCCGACGCCGATGAAATCACGGTGACGCTGAGCGACGATTCGACCTTCAAGGCCGAACTGGTCGGCACGGATCCCAAGACCGATCTGGCGCTGCTCAAGCTCGATCTCGCCGGCCGCAAGGCGCCGCTGCCGACGGTGAAGTTCGGCGACTCGGACAAGAGCCGGGTGGGCGACTGGGTGATGGCGATCGGCAATCCGTTCGGGCTGGGCGGCAGCGTCAGCGTTGGCATCATTTCGGCTCGCGCCCGCTCGCTCAACGGACCCTACGACGATTTCCTTCAGACCGACGCGGCCATCAACAAGGGCAATTCCGGCGGCCCGATGTTCAACATGGACGGCGAGGTCGTCGGCATCAACACGGCGATCTATTCGCCGTCCGGCGGCAGCGTCGGCATCGGCTTCGCGATTCCGTCCAATCTCGCCAGCAGCATCGTCGACCAGCTGCGCGAGTTCGGCCGCACCAAGCGCGGCTGGCTCGGCGTTCGCATCCAGACCGTCGACGAGGATCTCGCCAAGACGCTCAGCCTCGACAAGCCGCGTGGCGCGCTCATCGCCGACGTCACGCCGGGCGGTCCGGCCGAGAAGGCGGGCATCAAGCCGCGCGACGTGATCCTGACCTTCGACGGCAAGGACATTGCCGAGATGCGCAAGCTCTCGCGGGTCGTCGCCGAGACCAAGGTCGGCAGCGATGTCGACGTCGTGGTGTGGCGCGACGGCAAGCG
>JBDZUM010000035.1:0-15684 GCA_040255215.1 Rhodospirillaceae bacterium | reverse complement strand
GTCATCGTCGACATCAACCAGCACGAGGTGAAGACGCCGGCCGACGTGGAGATGCGCGTCAAGGAAGCGCGCGACGCCAAGCGCAAATCGGTGCTGCTGTTGATCGACCGTCAGGGCGATCTGCGCTTCGTCGGCCTGCGAATAGACTCCTAGGCGTTCCTGAAACGCATGGCGGCAACGGCGTCGGGTTTTCCCGGCGCCGTTTTCGTTTTGGGGGTGCGGCTTTCGCGGACAGGCCGAATTGCGCCACTGCCATGCCGAATTCCAAACTGCCGCACCCCCGGCAGTGGCGGATTCCGCCATGGCGTGGCTAGAATGCGCAAAACGCCAACGAACAATCCGGGGAAACGCCATGCGGGTCGAATTCGAGCATTCCGTTCTCGAGACGAAAGGGCGGCTGGCACGCCTGACGTTCAGGCGCCCCGAGCGGCTCAACGCTTTCCATTATCCCGCCGTGCGCGACCTCGATGCGGCCGGCCGCATGCTGCTGGCCGACGGCGAGGTGCGGGTGGTGGCGCTGCAGGGCGAGGGCCGCGCCTTCTCGACCGGCATCGATCTCAAGGACCTCGCCAACGGCGAGATCGACGACCGCTATTTCAGCCTCTGGGACACGGCCGTCCGTCATTTCGAGGTGATGGACAAGCTGGTGATCTGCCTGATGCACGGCTATGCCGTCGGCGGCGGCCTGCAGCTCGGCCTGGGCTGCGATCTGCGCATCGCGACACCGTCGAGCCGCTTCTCGCTGCCGGCGGTGAAGGAGGGGCTGATCCCCGGCCTCGGCACGTTCCGTCTCGCGCGATACATCGGCCTGGGCAGAGCCAAGGCCTTCGCGCTGTGGGGCGAATTCATGGAGGCGGACGAGGCGCTGCGCATCGGGCTGGTCGACCGGCTGGTCAGCGACCAGAACATGCAGAGCGAGTTCGACGCCTATGTCGAGAAGACGCTGGCCGTCGCCTCCCAGGGCGCGCGCTTCACCAAGCAATGTCTCTCGTTGACGCCGGACATGGACTGGGACGAGGCGTTCGATCTCTACATGGAACTCCAGCGCAAGGGGCTCGATTCGGCCGACTTCCGCGAGGCGATGGCGGCCTACAAGGCCAACCGTCCCCCGCAGTGGAGCTGAGGCCAGCGACGTTCCGAAGGAGGCCGGCATGACGGTCAATCTCGCCATTGCCGGCCTTGGCATCTGGGGACGCACCCTGGTCGAGGCCGTGCAGGGCAAGTCCGAGCGGGTGCGGTTCACGACCGCCATCGTGCGCGACGCGGAGGCGCGGGCGCAGTTTGCCGCCGCGCACGGGCTGCGGCTGGTGACCGGCCTCGACGAAGCCCTGGTCGATCAATCCATCGCCGGCGTCGTGCTGGCCACGCCGCACAGCCTGCACGTGCCGCAGGCGCTGGTCGTGGCGCGCGCCAACAAGGCGGTGTTCGTCGACAAGCCTTTCGCCCTCGATCGCGCCGGCGCGACGTCGGTCGTCGCCGCCTGCCGCAGTTCCGACGTGCCGCTCGCCGTCGGCTTCAACCGGCGTCTCCTGCCCTGCTACCGCGCCCTGCTGGGTATGGTGACGAGCGGCGCGCTCGGTTCGGTGCTGCATGTCGACGGCAATTTCTCTGCTCCCGCCGGTCTGCGCTACGATCCGACCATGTGGCGCGCGACGGGCGAGGAATCGCCGGTCGGCGGGCTGGCCGGTCTGGCGATCCACCAGATCGACATGCTGATCGAGCTGTTCGGCGAGGTGGAGGCCGTCGCCGTGCGCAGCGAGCGGCGGCATCTTTCCGTGCCGATCGACGACACCACCACGATCCAGCTCACCATGCGCAACGGCGTCAGCGCGTCGCTGACGACGCTGACCGCCACGGCCTATCGCTGGCGCTTCTGCATCATGGGCAGCGCCGGC
The DNA here is from genome assembly GCA_040255215.1 of Rhodospirillaceae bacterium. Taxonomy (GTDB): domain Bacteria; phylum Pseudomonadota; class Alphaproteobacteria; order Reyranellales; family JAQSWP01; genus JAQSWP01. The sequence goes on along the minus strand of JBDZUM010000035.1, from coordinate 13,789 downwards.
TGGGCCGAGATGCTGGGCGAGAACCGGCTGCTGTCCTGCAAGGTTGGCGGCGAACCGCAGGAAACGCGCTACGAGGATTTCAGCACCGAGCTTGCCGAACTGGAGGCGTTCGCCGCCCAGATCGATCGTGGGGCAGCGCCGATCGTGCCGCACGAGCAGGCGATCCATGGTGCGGCGGTATTCGAAGCCATCGTGCGTGCCGCCCGCGACGGGCGCGAGCACCGGGTCGAGGGCTAGCGCTCAGCGGCTGGGCTCGTCGCCGACCTTGACCACCAGCTTGCCGAAATTGCTGCCTTTGAGCAGGCCCATGAAGGCCTCCGGCGCCTTCTCCAGCCCCGGCACCACGGTCTCGCGATAGCGGATGCGGCCGTCCTTGAGCCAGCCGCCGACGTCGCGCACGAACTCGCCCATGCCCTGCAGATGGTCGGAGATGATGAAGCCTTTGATCTCCAGCCGGCGCTGGATGATGGTGAACATCTTCTCCGGCCCGGGCTGCGGCGTCGTGTCGTTGTACTCCGAGATGGCGCCGCACATGGCGATGCGGCCGAAATCGTTCATCGCCCGGAACACGGCGTGGAAGATCGGTCCGCCGACGTTCTCGAAATCGACGTCGATGCCCTTGGGGCAGAGCTGCTTGAGGACCGCATCGTAATCGCGCTCCTTGCTGTGGTTGAAGCAGGCGTCGTACCCCAGTTCCTTGACCGCGTAGTCGCATTTCTCGTCGCTGCCGGCGCAGCCGACGACGCGGGCGCCCTTGAGACGGGCGAGCTGGCCCGCCACGGCACCGACCGCGCCGGTGGCGGCCGAAACGAACACGGTCTCGCCTTCCTTGGGCTGCCCGATGCGCAGCATGCCGTGATAGGCGGTGTAGCCCGGCATGCCGAGCAAGCCGAGATGAGCCACCAGCGGCGCGACCGCCGGATCGAGTTTGCGCAACAGGCGTGCATCGGCCACCGAATAGCGCTGCCAGCCGAACATGCCCATGGCGATGTCGCCGGGCCGGAACCGGTCGCTGTTCGATTCGACGATTTCGGCGACGGCGCCGCCCAACAGCGGCTTGTCGAGTTCGAAAGGCGGCGTATAGGAATTCATCTCCGTCATGCGCGGACGCATGTAGGGATCGAGCGACAGGTAGATGATCCGCGCCAGCACCTGGCCATCGCCTGGCTTCGGCGCCGGCCCGTCCTCGCGGCGGAAATTCTCCGGGCGCACGTCGCCCTGCGGGCGGCTCGCCAGCACGATGCTGGTGTTCTGCAGCGTCATGTTCGTTCCTCCGTTGGTTGGCGTTCAGGCCAGCGTATCGGGCCTGACCACGAAATCCTCGCGCCGGTAGCCTTGCAGAAAGAGCAGGGCGGTCAGGTCGCCGTGATCGACCCGCACGCGGCAGGCGGCGGCCACGGCCGGCTTGGCGCGATAGGCGACGCCCAGCCCGGCCGCCTGAAGCATCGGCAGGTCGTTGGCGCCGTCGCCGACGGCCAGGCAGCGGGTCAGCGGCAGGTGACGCTCGGCGGCCAGATGGGTGAGGGCGTCGAGCTTGGCTTCGCGGCCGAGGATGGGTTCGGCAACGGTGCCGGCCAGCCGGTCGCGATTGACCTCCAGCCGATTGGCGCGATCGATGTCGAAACCCAGACCGATCCGCACCATGGCGGTGAAATAGGTGAAGCCGCCGGAGACCAGCGCGCAGAAGGTCCCGTTCGCCTTCAGCGTCGCGATCAGCGTTGCCGCGCCGGGCATGACGCGGATGCGGCGTGACGCTTCGTCGAGGCGGCTGGCGGGCAGATCCTTCAGCAGGCCCACTCGCTCGCGCAAGGCATCGGCGAAGTCGATCTCCCCGTTCATCGCCCGCGCGGTGATGGCGGCGATGCGCTCGCGCAGGCCAAGGAAATCGGCCAGCTCGTCGAGCATCTCGTTCTCGATGATGGTCGATTCCATGTCGGCGACCAGCAGCGCCTTGCGCCGGTCGAGCGTGGGCTGCGCCGCCACGTCGACCGCCAGATCGCCCAGGGCGCGGCGCGCGGCGGCCTCCGCCTGGTCAGGCACGATCATCTCGAAGCCGATGTCGCAGGCGATCTGCGGCGCCAGCCAGTCGATGGCGCCGCAATCGCCGCCCAGCTCGCGCAGCGCGTCGCGCACCAGGCGCGCCGTGGTATCTTCCAGCCTGCAACGGCTCGGGTCGGCAATGAGGGTGAGGACGTATTCCATGAGGCGGGCGCATCTTGGCCGCGCCACCGGCCAGTGGCAAGCGATGCCGGGCTGATGGCGTCGGGCTGCGACAGGACCGTGCTGGTGGTGGCCGGCCCGACCGCCAGCGGCAAATCGGCATTGGCGCTCGCGGCGGCGCAGGAGTTCGGTGGCACCGTCGTCAACGCCGATTCCATGCAGCTTTACGACGCCCTGCCGATCCTCACCGCCCAGCCGACGAAAGCCGATCGCAAGGCGGCACCGCATGTGCTCTATGGCGTGTTGCGGCCGGATGATGTGGGCACGGCGCAGGACTGGCGCGGCATGGCGTTGCGCGAGATTGAGGGCGCCCATGCCGCAGGGCGTCTGCCGATCGTCGTCGGTGGCACGGGCCTTTATCTGCGCACCTTGATGTCGGGATTGGCGCCGATGCCGGAAATTCCGGCCGGTATCCGGACCAAGGTTCGGCTCCTGTGGGACGAACAAGGATCATCAGCTGTGCGTGCCCGGCTCGAGCAGGTCGATCCCAATATCGCCGCCCGCCTGAAGCCGGGCGACCGGCAGCGCCAGCTGCGCGCGCTGGAAGTGTTCGAGGCGACCGGCCGTCCGCTGTCGCTATGGCAGCAGGAGGCGGCCGAGGGACCGCCGCCGGGCCTGCGCCTCGCCAGCATTCTATTGCAGCCGGACCGGACGACGCTGCGCGCCGGAATCGCTGCTCGTTTCGGGGCGATGCTCGAAGCCGGTGCGTTGGCCGAGGTGGAGGCCCTGATGGCGCTCGACCTGCCGGGTGACCGGCCGATCCTGCGCGCTGTCGGCCTACCCCAGCTTGCCGCTGCCCTGCGTCAGGAAATCGATCTGGATCAGGCGGTTAGCCGAGCCATCATCGCCACGGGACAGTACGCCAAACGCCAGGATACTTGGTTTCGGCATCAGTTCATTGCCGATCTGACGATCAGATCGCAATTTTCAGAAAAAAATCTGGACGAAATCTTTTCATTTATTCGCCGTTTCGGGTTGACCGACCCGGATTGAGGGTCTAAGGTCCGCCGCTTCGCAGCAATTTTTGCAGGAAAACGCGCGGCGTTCGCACGTTTCGCGGCGATTGCTGCCTGTTTCGCAACGGGAGAGGTGTCATGTCGGAGGAGTCGCTGACGGGTGCGGATCTGGTGATCAAATGCTTGATCGACCAGGACGTAGACGTCGTATTCGGCTACCCCGGCGGCGCCGTTCTGCCGATCTACGACTCGATCTTCAAGCAGAACCACCTGCGCCACATCCTGGTGCGGCATGAGCAGGCGGCGGTGCATTCGGCCGAAGGCTATGCCCGCTCGACCGGCAAGGTCGGCGTGGTGCTGGTGACGTCCGGACCGGGGGCCACCAACGCGGTCACCGGGCTGACAGATGCGTTGATGGACAGCATCCCGATCGTCTGCCTGACGGGCCAGGTGCCGACGCATCTGATCGGCAACGATGCCTTTCAGGAAGCCGACACCACGGGCATCACCCGGCCGTGCACCAAGCACAATTACCTGGTGAAGAACATCGCCGATCTGCCGCGCATCATGCACGAGGCGTTCTACGTCGCCCGTTCGGGGCGTCCGGGGCCGGTGGTGATCGACCTGCCCAAGGACATCCTGATGGCGCCGGGCAAGTACAACTCGACGCCCAAGATGCAGCACAAATCCTACCGGCCGCAGGTCAAGGGCGATCTGAAGAAGATCGAGCAGGCGGTCGACATGATCGCCAAGGCCAAGCGACCGATCTTCTATACCGGCGGCGGCGTCATCAATTCGGGCCCCAAGGCCGCGCAGCTGCTGGCGCAGCTCGTCAAGCTGAGTGGCTTTCCCATCACCAACACGCTGATGGGGCTGGGCGCCTATCCCGCTTCGGACAAGCAGTTCGTCGGCATGCTGGGCATGCACGGCACCTACGAAGCCAACATGGCGATGCATGCCAGCGATCTGCTGATCAATGTCGGCGCGCGTTTCGACGACCGGGTCACCGGCCGCATCAACGCCTTTTCGCCCGAATCGCAGAAGATCCATATCGACATCGACGCCTCGTCGATCAACAAGAATGTCCATGTCGATCTGGCCATCGTCGGCGACGCCGGGCACGTGCTCGAGGATCTGATCAAGATCTGGAAGGCGCGGCAGGTACGGCCCGATCAGAAGGCGCTGAAGGCGTGGTGGGCGCAGATCGAGGAGTGGCGTGCGCGCGACTGCCTGCGCTATGCCGGCTCCGACACCATCATCAAGCCGCAATACGCGCTCGAGCGGCTGCATGCGCTGACCCGGGATCGCGAGACCATCATCACGACCGAAGTCGGACAGCACCAGATGTGGGCGGCGCAGTTCCTGAAGTTCGAGAAGCCCAATCGCTGGCTGACCTCGGGCGGGCTGGGCACCATGGGCTACGGCCTGCCGGCCGCAATCGGCGCGCAGATTGCCCATCCCGACGCGCTGGTCATCGACGTGGCGGGCGAGGCCTCGATCCTGATGAACATCCAGGAGATGTCGACGGCATGCCAGTACAGGCTGCCGGTCAAGGTGTTCATCCTGAACAACGAATACATGGGGATGGTGCGCCAGTGGCAGGAGCTGCTGCATGGCGGGCGCTATTCTGAATCCTATTCGGCGGCGCTGCCGGACTTCGTCAAGCTGGCCGACGCCTTCGGCGGCGTCGGCCTGCGCGCGACCAAGCCGGACGAGGTCGACGCCGTCATCAAGGAGATGATCGACACGCCCAAGCCGGTCATCGTCGATGTCTGCGTCGATCCCAAGGAGAATTGCTTCCCGATGATCCCGTCGGGAGCGGCGCATAACGAGATGCTGCTGGGCCCCGGGGACACCGCCCGGAAGCCGATTTCCGAAGAAGGCATGGTACTGGTCTGACCGGCCGGCTGAGGCCGGCCGGGATTGCCGTTGCTGCCGCGTCGCCGCGGTCGGCGGGGAGGAACTGGTCGTGAGCGAAGTGAAGATCGAACGGCACACGATTGCGGTGCTGGTGGACAACGAGGCGGGCATTCTGGCCCGCATCACCGGCCTGTTTTCGGGTCGCGGTTACAACATCGAAAGCCTGACGGTGGCGGAAGTCGACGCCAAGCAGGCGCTGTCGCGCATCACCGTCGTAACCTCGGGCACGCCGATGGTCATCGAGCAGATCAAGGCGCAGATGGAGCGTCTGGTGCCGGTGCATCGCGTCAGCGACCTGACGGTCGAGGGCCCGCATATCGAGCGCGAACTGGCGCTGATCAAGGTTCAGAGCACGGGCGAGAAGCGGGTCGAATCGCTGCGCATCGCCGACATCTTCCGCGCCAAGGTGGTCGACAGCACGAACAACTCCTTCGTGTTCGAGACCACAGGGTCGACCGACAAGATCAACGCCTTCATCAAGCTGATGGAGCCGCTGGGCCTGGCCGATGTCTGCCGCACCGGCGTCGTCGCCATCTCGCGCGGGCCGGCCGGCCTCTGACGCGGACCATCCGGGCATGGACTACCTGCTTCCCCTCGCCGGTTTCGCCCTGGCGCATCTGCTGGCCTGCGCCAGCCCGGGGCCGAGCTTCGTCTACGTGACGCATGTCGCCGCTTCGCGGTCGCGCGGCGCGGGCGTGCTGGTGTCGCTGGCCATGGCGGTCGGCGCCCTAACCTGGGCGGCTGGCGCGCTGTTCGGTCTGCAGGCGGTGCTGGCGCAGGTCGCGTGGCTGGAACTGGCCCTGCGGCTGGCCGGCGCGGCCTATCTCGTCTGGCTCGGCGTCACGCTGCTGCGCGCGAAGGCGGCGTCGCCCGTCGAGGCCGTGCGGCAATCGGTATCGACCGGCGACCGCGGTTCGGCATTGGGCCTGTTCGGGCGGGCGCTGGTGCTGCAGATGTCCAATCCGAAGGTGATGGTGTTCTTCGGCAGCATCTTCGTGGCGCTCCTGCCCGCAGCGGCGCCGCAATGGGTGTTTCTGGTGGCGCTCGCCATCGTGTTCGTCGACGAATTTCTCTGGTATGCGCTGCTGTCGCTGCTGTTTTCGACCCGCCGCGCGCGCGACGCTTTCGGTCGCTGGCGCGTGTGGATCGAGCGCGCGACGGGCGGCTTTCTGACGGTTCTGGGGATTCGGCTGGCGCTCGACCGCTGAGGCGGCGAACGGCGGCAGATGGTTTCTAACGCTTTGGAGGGTGACATGAGAGTCTACTACGACCGCGATGCGGACGTGAATCTGATCAAGAGCAAGAAAGTCGTGATCGTCGGCTACGGCAGCCAGGGGCATGCGCATGCGCAGAACCTGCGCGACAGCGGCGTCAAGGAAGTCGCCGTGGCGTTGCGGCCGGGCTCGCCGACCGCCAAGAAGGCCGAAGCCGCCGGCTTCAAGGTCATGGATCCGGCGTCCGCCGCCAAGTGGGCCGACGTCGTCATGGTGTTGACGCCCGACGAGCTGCAGCGCGCGCTCTATCAGGACCATCTCGCCGAAAACATGAAGCCGGGCGCAGCGCTGGCTTTCGCGCATGGGTTGAATATCCATTTTCGCCTGATCGAGGCGCGTCCCGACATCGACGTGTTCATGATCGCGCCTAAAGGCCCGGGCCATACGGTTCGGTCGGAATATCAGCGCGGTGGCGGCGTACCATGCCTGGTTGCAGTGGCGCAGAACCCTTCGGGCAACGCGCTGGAGATCGCGCTGTCCTACGCGTCCGCTGTCGGCGGCGGTCGCGCCGGCGTCATCGAGACCACGTTCAAGGAAGAATGCGAAACCGACTTGTTCGGCGAGCAGGCGGTGCTGTGCGGTGGTCTGACCGCGCTGATCCTCGCGGGCTACGAGACGCTGACCGAAGCGGGCTACGCGCCGGAGATGGCGTATTTCGAATGCCTGCACGAAGTGAAGCTGATCGTCGACCTGATGTACGAGGGCGGCATGGCCAACATGCGCTACTCGATCTCCAACACCGCCGAGTACGGCGACTACACGCGCGGTCCGCGCGTGGTGACGCCGGCGGTCAAGGAAGAGATGAAGCGCATTCTCGACGACATTCAGCAGGGCCGCTTTGCGCGCGACTGGATGCTCGAGAACGCCGTCGGCCAGGTCAACTTCAAAGCGATGCGCGCGCGCAACGCCGAGCATCCGATCGAACAGGTCGGCGAGCGGCTGCGCGGCATGATGCCGTGGATCAAGGAAAAGGCGCTGGTCGACAAGTCCAAGAACTGAGCCGCCTGACCTGATTTTCGAGTTGCGTGCGGCGCCCGTCCCTGGCGGGCGCCGTTTCGCATCCGGCGGCGCGGTCGTCGGCTGTGCGAGTCCGTTTTCCAGATGCACTGTCGATGGCGGACCAAAACCACTATCCGTTGTGGTCAGGGACCGGAAAAACGCAATAAAACCGTTGCGGGATAAGTGGCAAAAGGCTAGAAATGACCGATGGTTAGGCGATTTCGTTGCGGTAGGTGAGCCGCGACAGGCGCGCCTGCCTCATTGCGCGTCGCAAGGTCGCATCGCAGCGCCTTGATCGGCCTCCGCAATGCCGTCGGACGGGATGTGGGGGCGAGCGCCCGGCGATTTCCGCTGCGTGGCACGTTCTCCAACGTCGAATGACCGGCCTGTGCCGGCGCTCCGACTCAAAATGTTGTGCCTGGCGACATGGCGCCGGAGCGGAGGGTGCGGACGTGAGGGCAGCGTCGGACCGGTTCAGATTTCGGATATCGACTGGAGTGGCCGAGACTGCCGCGCGCGTTGCGGCGGCCATCGTGGCCTGCGGGGGCGGACACGACGCCGCGTAGTCATTGGCGCTGGCCGGTGGCATGAGAAGAGTTCGGGGGCGAAAGCCGCGTTAGGGGAGACACCGGAACGCCGACGCTTGGGGGCGACGGAGTTCGTGGAAGGGAAAGCAACGGAAATCCATGTTCTCGCGTTTGATGGGCTGGCTGTCGGCCGATATGGCGATCGATCTGGGGACCGCCAACACGGTCGTGTACGTTAAGGGCCGCGGCATCGTGCTGAACGAGCCGTCGGTGGTCGCCATCACCAATTCCAAGGGCAAGAAGCAGGTGCTTGCCGTCGGCGACGAAGCCAAGCTGATGCTGGGCCGCACGCCGGGCAACATCGAGGCCATTCGCCCGCTGCGCGACGGCGTCATCGCCGATTTCGAGGTGGCGGAGGAAATGATCAAGCATTTCATCCGCAAGGTTCACAACCGGCGCTCCTTCGCCAGCCCGCAGATCGTGGTCTGCGTGCCGTCGGGCTCGACGGCGGTCGAACGCCGCGCCATTCAGGATTCGGCCGAAAGCGCGGGCGCCCGCCGGGTGTTCCTGATCGAGGAGCCGATGGCGGCGGCGATCGGCGCCGGCCTGCCGGTGGCCGAGCCGACCGGCTCGATGGTGGTCGATATCGGCGGCGGCACGACCGAAGTCGCGGTGCTGTCACTGGGCGGCATCGTCTATTCGCGCTCGGTGCGCGTCGGCGGCGACAAGATGGACGAGGCGATCATCGCCTATATCCGCCGCAACCATAACCTGCTGGTTGGCGAATCGAGCTCGGAGCGGATCAAGAAGGAGATCGGCTCGGCCTGTCCGCCGGAGGACGGCGAAGGCCGGGTCATGGAGATCAAGGGCCGCGACCTGATGAACGGCGTGCCCAAGGAACTGGTGATTTCCGAGCGCCAGATCGCCGAGAGCCTGGCCGAACCGGTTTCCGCCATCATCGAGGCGGTCAAGGTGGCGCTGGAGCACACCGCGCCCGAACTGGCGGCCGACATCGTCGACAAGGGCATCGTGCTGACCGGCGGCGGGGCGCTGCTGACCAATCTCGACTACGTGCTGCGGCACGCCACCGGCCTGCCGGTATCGATCGCCGACGAGCCGCTGTCCTGCGTGGCGCTGGGCACTGGTCGCGCGCTCGAGGAAATGAAGACGCTGGGGCGGCACGTGCTGTCCAGCTCGTACTAGGCGGACTGTGGGGTCCGGAGTGGCGCAAACGGCATAAGGCAAGGGGAGTCACGCGCAGGTGGCTGACAGGGTCAAAGTCGGTCAATTGACGGCATCCCTCAGAGGGCTGGCGCAACGCTTCGCCTTCGGTCTTCTCGTGCTCGCCGCCTTCGCCGTCATGGTGATCGGCAAGGCCGATACGATCATCGTCGAACGGGTGCGTACCGCCGTGGTCGACGTCGCCACGCCCGTGCTGAACGTGGTGTCCCGCCCGGTGCAGAGCGTCAACGACGCGCTGGCTGAGGCGCACGATCTGCTGGAATTGCGCGAGGAGCTGGCGCGGCTGCGCGAAGAGAACGCCCGGCTGATGTCGTGGCAGAGCGTGGCGCAGCGGCTGGAGGCCGAAAACAAGGCGCTGCGGTCCTTCTTCACCTTCCGGTCAGGTCCGCAGGCGACCTTCATCACCGCCCGCGTTGTCGGCGATGCCGGCAGCGCCTTCGTGCGCTCCATGCTGCTCAATGCCGGCGGCCGCGATGGGGTGGAGAACGGCCAGGCCGTCATGACGTCGGACGGGCTGGCCGGACGCATCACCGAAGTCGGCGACAGCTCCGCCCGCGTGCTGCTGATCACCGACATCAATTCGCGCATCCCGGTGCTGGTCGAGCGCACCCGCGACCGGGCGGTGCTGGCGGGCGACAATTCGCGCCAGCCGCGCCTGACGCTGATGCCGCCGGGCATGAGCGTCGAGCCGGGCGATCGCATCGTCACCTCCGGCCATGGCGGCACTTATCCGGCCGGCCTGCCGGTCGGGGTGGTGGCCAGCGTCGGCGAAAAATCGGTCCGGGTGGAGCCGCTGGTCGACTGGACCCGGCTGGAATTCGTCCGCGTGGTCGATTTCGGCATTGAAGGGATCCTGCCCGCGACGCCGGCTCCGGCTGCCGCGCGCAGGCAGCCGCTGCCATGACGCCGAGTTTCGGCCAGCGTCTCGACCGGCTGGGGCGTCAGCTCTCGCCCTTCGCCATCTGCATGCTGCTGATCCTTTTGTCGGTGGCGCCATTGCGCGTTCCGGTGCTGTCTTCGGCCGCGCCGCTGCTGCCGCTGATGGCAATTTTCCATTTCGGCCTGTTCCGCCCCGCGCTGCTGCCGCCATGGCTGGTGCTGCTGTTCGGCCTGCTGCTCGATTTGCTGGCGGGCAGCCCGGTCGGCGTCAATGCCGTGGTGCTGCTCATGGTGCGCCATTTCGTCGAGGCCAATCAGCGCTTTCTCGTCGACAAGCCGTTCCCGGTGATCTGGTTCGGCTACGCGCTGGCGTCTGCCGGCGCGGTGGCCGGCATCTGGGCGCTGACGTCGTTCCTGTTTTGGATGCCAATCGATCCGCGGCCGGCCATCCTGCAGTACCTGATCTCGCTCGCGCTTTATCCGCTGGCGGCCTGGGTGTTCGGCCGCTCGCAGTCGACGGCGCGGGCGGCCTGAGGCGGCGATGCAGCGCGACAGCGACCGCTACAAGCTGTTCACCCGCCGCGTGCTGATCGTCGGCGGCGCCAAGGTGCTGCTGTTCTCGGCTCTGGCCGGCCGGCTCTACCAGTTGCAGGTTCTGGAATCGTCGAAATACGCCACCCTGGCCGAGGACAACCGCATCAACATGCGGCTGCTGCCGCCGACCCGCGGCCTGATTTTCGACCGCACCGGCGAGCCGCTTGCGGTCAACCGTCAGAACTACCGCGTGTTGCTGATCTCCGAGCGCACCGGCAGCACCGAGGCGACGCTGGACAAGCTCGACCATATCCTGTCGCTCACCGAGCCGGAGCGCAAACGCGTGGCGCGCGAGGTGCAGCGCAATCGCAGCTTCGTGCCGGTGGTGGTGCGCGAGAACCTGTCGTGGGACGAGGTGGCGCAGATCGAATTCAACGCGCCGGACCTGCCGGGCATCAGCATCGACGTCGGCGAATCGCGCGACTATCCCGGCGGCGAGGCGCTGTCGCACGTCATCGGCTACGTCTCGGCCGTCACCGAGCGCGAACAGCAGGAGAGCAACGATTCGGTGCTCGGCCTCCCGGGATTCCGCACCGGCAAGAAGGGCGTCGAAAAGGCGCTCGACAAGCGCCTGCGCGGACGGGCCGGCAACGTGCAGCTCGAGGTCAATTCCGTCGGCCGCGTCATCCGCGAACTGGCCCGGGACGAGGGCGAGCCGGGCGCCAACCACGTGCTGACCATCGACGCCGAGCTGCAGCGCTTCGTCTACGAGCGCCTGCAGGGCCAGTCGGGCGCCGTCGTCGTCATGGACATCCATAACGGCGACGTTCTCGCCCTGGTATCCACGCCCGGCTTCGATCCCAACGCCTTCGCCCGCGGCCTGACCAACGCCGAATGGCAGGGGCTGCTCAACAATCCGCTCGGGCCGCTGAACAACAAGGCGATCAGCGGCCAGTACCCGCCGGGCTCTACCTTCAAGATGATGACGGCGCTGGCCGGGCTGGAAACCGGCTCGGTCAATTCGGAGAGCCGGATCTTCTGCGGCGGCAGCGTCGAGCTTGGCGACACGCGGTTCCATTGCTGGCTGCGTGGCGGCCATGGCTGGATGAACCTCAACCAGGCGCTGGCGCAGTCTTGCGACTGCTACTTCTACGAAGTCGCCAAGCGTGCTGGCATGGAGAAGGTCGGCGAGGTGGCGCTGCGCTATGGCGTCGGCACCGAACTGGGCATCGAGATTCCCGGCGAAAAGAACGGCCTGGTGCCGACCCGGCAGTGGAAGGTCGCTTCGTTCGGCCAGGGCTGGCAGCAGGGCGAGACGCTGATCTTCGGCATCGGCCAGGGCTATATCCTGGCGACGCCGCTGCAGCTTGCGGTGATGACGGCGCGACTAGCCAATGGCGGCTATGCCGTTTCGCCCCGCCTGCTGCGCGATCCCGCCAGCCGCGACGCCGGCGCGAAGGACAAGCCGTATCCCAAGATGAAGGTGTCTCCAGAGCACTTGCGCCATGTGCTCGAGGGCATGGATTCGGTGACCAACAGCCAGCGCGGCACCGCCTATCGCTCGCGCATCGTCGACCCGGAGATGGCGATGGCCGGCAAGACCGGCACGGCGCAGGTCAAGCGCATCACCCAGGCCGAACGCGAAGCGGGCAACCGCCGCGAAGAGGACGTGCCCTGGCATCTGCGCCACCACGCGCTGTTCGTCGGCTACGCGCCGGTCGGCAATCCACGCTACGCCTGCGCGGTGGTGGTCGAGCATGGCGGCGGCGGCTCCAAGGCGGCGGCGCCGGTGGCGCGCGACGTGCTGATCGAAACCCAGCGACGCGATCCTTCCGCCACGCCGCCGCGCAGCCAGGTGGCGACCGCCGCTGGGTCGACCGGGCGCGAGGTGCGCTGATGCGCTCGCCGGAAATGTCGCTGGGCGAGAAGCTGTGGCAGGTCAACTGGGGCCTGCTGCTGCTGCTGGCGATGATCGGCGCGATCGGCTTCGCCGTGCTCTATTCCGCCGCCGGCGGGCGTTTCGACCCCTGGGCGACGCGCCATGCCATGCGCTTCGGCATTTTCGTCTGCATGCTGCTGGTGATCGCGCTGATCGACATAAGGCTGTGGCTGCGCCTCGCCTATCCGATCTACGGCGTTGCGCTGGTGCTGCTGATCGCCGTCGATCTGCTGGGCGTCATCGGCATGGGCGCGCAGCGCTGGCTCGATCTCTATTTCATCCAGCTGCAGCCGTCCGAACTGATGAAAATCGGCCTCGTGCTGGCGCTGGCGCGCTACTACCACCACGTCAATGCCGAGAACATCGGCCGTATCACCCATCTCTTCGTGCCGCTGGCAATGATCGGCGCGCCGGTCGGGCTGGTCATGGTGCAACCCGATCTTGGCACCGCCACGATGCTGATCCTGGCCGGCGTCGGCATCATGTTCGTCGCCGGCGTGCGGCTGTGGAAATTCATGCTGGCCGGCGTGACGATCGCCGGGCTGGCGCCCATCGCCTGGAGCATGCTGCGCGAATACCAGCAGAACCGCATCCTCACCTTCCTCGATCCCGAACGCGATCCGCTGGGCACCGGCTACCACATCACCCAGTCCAAGATCGCCCTGGGGTCGGGCGGTCTGTTCGGCAAGGGGTTCATGGCGGGCAGCCAGGCCCACCTGAACTTCCTGCCCGAAAAGCAGACCGACTTCATCTTCACCATGCTGGCGGAGGAATTCGGCATGGTGGGCGCGCTGGCGCTGATCGGCCTGTTCGTCTGCGTGCTGCTCTACGGCTTCGCCATCGCCTTGCGGGCGCGCAACCATTTCGGCCGGCTGGTGGCCATGGGGATCACCATCACCCTCTTTCTCTACGTATTCATCAATATCGGCATGGTCATGGGGCTGCTGCCGGTGGTCGGCATTCCGCTGCCGCTGGTGTCCTATGGCGGTACCGCCATGCTGACCGTGCTGGCCGCCTGCGGCCTGCTGATGAGCGTCTATATCCACCGCGACGTCACGGTGAACCGCTCGGCCGGTCCCTTCGCCTGAGTGCAGTGCCGCGGCCCGTCGCCAAGTGACGGAAATCGCTGGGGAAAAAACCTCGGCGGGCGGTATCGACAAGCCCGGTCGCCTTTGCTATATGCGGGGCCGCTTCGCGCTGCGGAGCCGGCGAATTGGGCGCATAGCTCAGTTGGTAGAGCAGCTGACTCTTAATCAGCGGGTCCCAGGTTCGAGCCCTGGTGCGCCCACCAATTCGTCC
>JBDZUM010000034.1:0-32270 GCA_040255215.1 Rhodospirillaceae bacterium | reverse complement strand
ATGATCGACCCCATGCCGCCGATCACCACCACCGCGAACACCACGATGATCAGGTTGGAGCCCATGAGCGGGCTGACCTGGTAGATGGGGGCCGCCAGCACGCCGGCGAACGCCGCCAGGCCGACGCCGAAGGCATAGGTCAGCAGGATCATGCGCGGCACGTTGATGCCGAAGGCCGAAACCAGGGTCGGGTTCTCGGTCGCCGCCCGCAGATAGGAGCCGAGCTTGGTGCGCTCGATAACGAACCATGTCGCCAGGCACACGGTCAGCGAGGCGACCACGACCCAGGCGCGATAGGTCGGCAGGAACATGAAGCCGAGATTGTTGCCGCCGGTCAGCGCCTGGGGAATGTTGTAGGGCTGGCCGGAAGAGCCGAACTCGCGGCGGAACATGCCTTCGAAGATCAGGGCCAGGCCGAAGGTAAGCAACAGGCCGTAGAGATGGTCGAGATGGTAGAGCCGGCGCAGCAGGGCGCGCTCGATGAGCGCGCCCAGCAGGCCGACGACGACGGGGGCGATGACCAACGCCGCCCAGTAGCCGATACCGAAGTACTGCAGCAGCATCCACGCCACGAAGGCGCCGATCATGTACAGCGCCCCGTGGGCGAAGTTGATGACGTTAAGCATGCCGAAGATCACTGCCAGCCCGAGACTGAGAATGGCGTAGAAGGAGCCATTGATCAGCCCGAGCAGCAGCTGCCCGAACAATGCCTGTGGCGGCACGCCCAGCAGTTCGAACATGCGTTACGTCCCCCGTCGTCCGTTGTCGCTTACTTCACCAGGTCGCAGCCGCCGTCCTTGAGCGGACGGGCGGCTTCTTCGGCCGGGATGACCGCGAGCTGCTTGTAGTAGTCCCACGGCCCCTTCGACTCGCTCGGAGACTTGACCTGGAACAGGTAGGCGTCGCGCATGATGCGGCCGTCGGCGCGGATCGAAGCGTTCTTGGTCATGAAGTCGTTGACCGGAATCTTCCGCATCTCGGCGGCGACCTTGTCCGAATCGTCCGTCCCGGCGGCCTTGACGGCCTTCAGGTAGTGCGACACGCCGCTGTAGACGCCCGCCTGCACCATCGAGGGCTGCTTGCCCATCTTGTCGAAGTAGCGCTTGGCGAACTTGCGGGTCTCGTCGTTCTGGTCCCAGTAGAAGGAGGCCGTCACGACCAGGCCCTGCGCGGTCTTCAGCCCGAGCGCGTGCACGTCGGTGATGAACACCAGCAGACCGGCCAGACGCTGGCCGCCGGCGACGATGCCGAATTCCGCCGCCTGCTTGATCGAGTTGATGGTGTCGCCGCCGGCATTGGCGAGACCGATGATCTTCGCCTTCGAGGCCTGCGCCTGCAGCAGGAAGGACGAGAAGTCCGAGGTATTGAGCGGATGGCGAACGGCGCCGAGAATCTTGGCGCCGGCGGCCTTGGCCGCATCGCCCGCGTCACGCTCGAGAGCGTGGCCGAAGGCGTAGTCCGAGGTCAGGAAGAACCAGGTGTCGCCACCGGCCTTGGCCAGCGCCCGGCCGGTGCCGATCGCGAGCATGTAGGTGTCGTAGGTAAAGGCGAAGCCGTAAGGCGAGCAGGCCTTGCCGGTCAGGTCCGACGAGGCCGGGCCGGACATCAGGAAGACGCGCTTCTTTTCCTTGGTGATCTGCTGCACCGCCAGCGCCACCGAAGAGGTCGGCACGTCGGCGATGGCGTCGACCTTGTCGGTGTCGATCCACTGGCGGACGATGGTCGATCCCACGTCGGGCTTGTTCTGGTGGTCGGCGAAGACGATCTCGATCGGCTTGCCCAGCACCGAGCCGCCGGCGTCCTCGACCGCCATGCGCGCGGCCAGCACCGAGCCCTGGCCGGTGATGTCGGCGTAAAGGCCCGACTGGTCGTTCATGACGCCGATCTTGATCACGTCGTCGGAAACCTGCGCGTTGGCGGCACCCGCCGCCAGCAGCGCGCCGGCGAGGCCGGCAAGTCCGTATTT
The DNA here is from genome assembly GCA_040255215.1 of Rhodospirillaceae bacterium. GTDB lineage: Bacteria > Pseudomonadota > Alphaproteobacteria > Reyranellales > JAQSWP01 > JAQSWP01. Next base: position 30,304 of record JBDZUM010000034.1, on the reverse strand, counting down.
GAGCTTCATGTACTTCCCTCCACTAAAGAGAACGTTGAATGGATTATTGCTCCGGAATCGGCTGTTCCGGTGATCAGACGCCGAGATAGGCATGCAGCTTGTCGGTATTGGCTTCGATTTCGTCGGCACGGAAGCTGTCGACGACCTTGCCGTCCTCCATCACGTAATGACGGTCGGCGACGGCGGCGGCGAAGCGGAAGTTCTGTTCCACCAGCAGCACGGTGAAGCCGCGCTTCTTCAACTCGCGCACGACATTGCCGATCGCCTGCACGATGACCGGCGCCAGGCCCTCGGTCGGCTCGTCGAGCAGCAGCATGGTGGCGCCGGTGCGCAGGATGCGGCCGATCGCCAGCATCTGCTGCTCGCCGCCGGAAAGCTTGGTGCCCTGGCTGCGGCGCCGTTCCGCGAGATTGGGGAACAGAGTGTAGATCTCCTCGACCGTCATGCCGCCCGCTTTCACCACAGGCGGCAGCATCAGATTCTCCTCGACGCTGAGCGAGGCGAAGATGCCGCGTTCCTCCGGACAATAGGCAATGCCGAGCCGGGCAATGGCATTGGCGGGCAGGGCGGTGGTTTCGGTGCCGCAGAAGGCAACGGCGCCCTGGCGCTTGCCGACGATGCCCATGATCGAGCGCAGGGTGGTGGTCTTGCCGGCGCCGTTGCGGCCCAGCAGGGTGACGACCTCGCCCTGATTGACCTCGAAATCGACCCCGTGCAGCACGTGCGATTCGCCGTACCAGGCCTGCAGACCGGAGACCTTGAAGAACTCACCCATCACGCATGCCCCGTGCCGACATAGGCTTCGATCACGCGCGGATCGCGCGACACCGTTTCGTAGGGCCCTTCGGCCAGAATTTCGCCTCGCTGCAGCACGGTGATGGTGTCAGACAGGTCCGAAACGACGCTCATGTTGTGCTCGACCATCAGCACGGTGCGGCCCTGGGCGACGCGGCGGATCAGATCGGAGATGCGGCCAATATCCTCGTGGCCGAGGCCGGCCATCGGTTCGTCCAGCAGCAGCATCTCCGGCTCGAGCGCGATGGTGGTGGCGATTTCGAGCGCGCGCTTGCGCCCGTAAGGCAGTTCGCCGGCGGTCAGATGCGCCATGTCGTGCAGGCCGACCTGGTCCAGCAGTTCCATGGCGCGGGGGTTGAGAACGTCCAGATGCCGTTCCGAGCGCCAGAACTGGAAGGGCTTGCCTTCCTTCTGCTGCAGGGCGACGCGCACGTTCTCGACCAGGGTAAGATGCGGAAAAACGGCCGAGATCTGGAACGAGCGCACCAGCCCGTGGCGGGCGATGTCGGCGGGCTTGGCGCGGGTGATCTCCTCGCCCTTGTAGAAGATGCGGCCTGCCGACGGCGTCAGGAATTTGGTCAGCAGATTGAATACGGTCGTCTTGCCCGCGCCGTTGGGGCCGATCATGGCGTGGATCGTGTTGGCGCGCACTTTGAGATTGACGTCCTTGACGGCATAAAAGCCCGCGAACTCCCGCGTCAGCCCCTGCGTCTCCAGGACATATTCAGTGGTCATTCAAGCTACTTCCCGATCCGCCTTACCGCCGTCCTGGGTTCCAGGAGCGCAACAGACGAAGTCCTCCACTCGCCGAGCTTTGGCGAACCGCCAGCACGATCATTAGAATTTGGACGGCAGGATAGCGGGCGTTCTGCAAGTTGCCAATACGCCCCGGTGATACAATTTCCGGAATAGTCGGCGAAGCGGGCGCGGTCGTTTCCGCGCGATTGCCGCATTGCGCCGGGTGCTGCATCATCGCCGCTTCGCGGTCCGATCGGCCGGCGCCACGGGCAAAACCATCAGGCGGGAAATGGCAGGCAGCAATTATCGCGTCCGGACCATGACGCAGGCGGACCTCGATCTCGCGGTCGAGTGGGCGGCAGCGGAAGGATGGAATCCCGGTCTCGCCGACGCCACCTGCTTTCGCGCCCAGGATCCCGAGGGATTCGTGGTCGGCGAACTCGACGGGCAACCGATCGCCTCGATCTCGGTAGTCCGCTACGGCGCCGATTTTGGGTTCCTTGGCTTTTACATCTGCGTGCCCGAAAAGCGCGGTCAGGGCTACGGGCTGGAACTGTGGCGGCAGGCGAGCGAGCGTCTCGAAGGGCGCACCGTCGGTCTGGATGGCGTCGTCGCTCAGCAGCACAACTATGCGCGCTCCGGCTACGTGCTGGCGCACCGCAATGTCCGCCTCGGTGGCCGTCCGTCCGTCGAAGCGCCCAGCGCACCGGAACTGGTCGATCTGAGCGGCCTGCCGTTCGAGCCTCTGTCGTCCTTCGACCGGATGCATTTCGGCACTGCGCGCGAGGCGTTCCTTCGCTGCTGGTTGCGGCCGGAAATGCGTTCCGGCGTGGCGCTGGTGCGCGATGGCGCCGTAGCCGGCTACGGCGTCGTGCGCCAGTGCCGGAACGGTTGGAAGATCGGTCCGCTGTTCGCCGACAACGAATCCGACGCCGACCTGATATTTCGTGCTCTCGCCTCGACGGCCAATGGCCAGACTGTCTTTCTCGACATCCCCGATCCCAACAAGGCGGCCTGGCGCCTGGGCGAACGGTATGGCCTGACGCCGAGCTTCGAGACGGCGCGCATGTATCGCGGGTCCGCGCCGGATCTGCCGCTGCCGCGCATCTTCGGCATCACCACCTTCGAACTCGGCTGAGGCGGGCCGCGCGCCCGGCATTGCAACGGGCGGCGCTTCGGGCTGAAATGCGCCTTCGCATGTGATCAAGACAGACAACGGAACAGCAATGCCCCAGCTCGATCCCTCGATCGGCCCGACGTCGCGGACCTATTTCTCGCAGCGCCTGCGCCTGCATTACGTCGACTGGGGCAATCGCGAGGCGCCGCCGCTGCTGCTGGTGCATGGCGGCCGCGACCATTGCCGCAACTGGGACTGGATCGCCGCCCGCCTGCGCAAGGACTGGCACATCATCGCGCCCGACCTGCGCGGCCATGGCGACAGCCAGTGGTCGCCGGACGGCAACTATTCGATGTCGGGCTATATCTACGACCTGGCGCAGCTGATCCATCAGCAGAACCTGGCGCCGGTAACCATCGTCGCCCACTCGCTGGGCGGCAACATCGCGCTGCGCTATGCCGGCATCTATCCGGAAAACGTCCGCCGGCTGGTGGCGATCGAGGGGCTGGGGCCGTCGCCGAAGATGCTGGCCGAACGCGAGCGCAAGACCATCGGCGACCGCATGCGCGAATGGATCGACGAGCAGCGTGGCCTGGCGGGCCGCCAGTCGCGCCGCTATGCCTCGATCGAGGATGCGTTCAAGCGCATGCAGGAGGAGAACAAGCATCTCTCGCCGGAGCAGGCGCGGCATCTGACGCAGCACGGCGTCAGCCAGAACGAGGACGGCACCTATTCCTGGAAGTTCGACAACTACGTCCGCGCCTGGCCGCCCTACGACATGACCAATCCCGAGATCGAATGGCTGTGGACGCAGATCACGTGCCCGACCCTGCTGGTCTACGGCAAGGAGAGTTGGGCGTCGAACCCGCTGCAGGACGGGCGGGCCAGGAACTTCTCCGACGCCAAGGTGGTTTCCTTCGAAGGCGCCGGCCACTGGGTCCATCACGACCGGCTCGACGATTTTCTCGCCGAGACCGTGGCGTTCATCGCCGACTAATATCGCTCCGCGCTCTCTTTGTCCGGTGCCCGATACTGGCGCAGCTCGTTGGCGCGCATTTCCAGCCGGTCGCGGCGACGCAGCTGGCGAGCCTGCACCGCCGACAGCAGCCGATAGTGCCGGACACCGTCGAGCATGCCGGCGACTTCCCAGCAATTGTCGTCGTTGGTCACCCACAGAGCGGGATCGAACCGGCGCAGATCGACGGCCAGGGAGTAGGCGCGCAGGGTCTTGCGGTCGTAGCGGGTGTATTCGTGTAAATACGACATCGCCAGTTCGCGCAGCGAGCGATACACCGGATCGCGCCAGCGCAGCCAGACATGGTTGCTTTTGGAGATCGCGCCCCAGCAACCGTCGCGTCGGAATAGCGCCACGACATGATCGTCGTCGTCTGCCGAGGCCTGCAGATCCATCAGTAGCGGTTTCTCGCCGTTCAGCCAGAGCGCCACCGCCGCCACGAAGGCGCTCTCGATGCAATGGGCGCGGCGCTGGCGCAGGGTCTCGCGCACCGACAGGCAAGTGCCGCCCTGGCGCTCGAAATTGGCCGGCAGGGCGCTGACGAAGTCCTGAATCTTCGCTGGCGTGGTCAGCCGGGCGAGGACGCGGCGTTCCTCGGCGTTCAGGCCGAGCCGATCCGCCAGAGCGCCCCGGCTCATGACGAGGGGAATTGCAAACAGGACATGCGCCATTACATCACGCCGCCGCACCCGATGCGAGGCGCCAATCGCGCGTTATTCGCAGGCGCGGGAAGCGAAGCGCGGCCGATAGGGCTTGTTGTCCTCCGGAGCGCTGAGCGTGCGCAGAAAGGCGACGAGATCGGAAATTTCTCCGTCCGACAGACGCAGCGGGCGGATCAGCGCTTCGCCATCGGCGTGCAGCCTGTCCTCGCTGACCTCCGAATAATGACGCACAACGTCTTCGAGCGTCGCCAGCGAGCCATTGTGCATGTAAGGCGCGGTCGCCGTCAGGTTCCTCAGCGTCGGCACCTTGAACTCGCCCCAGTTGCGATGCTGCAGCTCGACATGGCGCGTCGCCATGGCGTTGGCGCCGCTGGCGTCGTCGTTGTAGCGGCCGAGCAGGGAGTAGGGCGACTGGCGCAGGGTGCGGATGCCGAGATGTCGACCGGGATCGACGCGGCCGGGCGCGATGAAGAAGGGAATGCCGGTATCGTGGAATTCGCCGTTGGTGAAAGCGGGTCCGAAATGGCAGAGCTGGCAGTCGCCCTTGCCGATGAAAAATTTCAGGCCGCGCCGGGCAGGCTGCGGATAGGCCGGATCGTCGCGTCCCGCGGCCAGTGCGTCACGGAAATCGTCGAACGGCGTGCGCGAGCTCGCCAGCGTTTCCTGGAACGCCGCAATCGCCTTGGCCGCATTCACCATCGTCGTGTCATCGTCGATCGGATCGCCGAACGTCTTGCGGTAGCGGCACGCCAGCGCTGCGTCGTCGGCGAGATGGCGCGCGACATGTGCCGGCGAAACGCCCATCTCGCGCGCGTCGAGCAGCGGCCTGACGGCGCTGTGCCACAGACTGTCGCTGGCCCCGTCCCAGCCGAACCAGCGATTGAGACCGGCGTTCAGCAGCCCCGGCGTGTTGCGATCCACCGACGCAAGGCCGATCGCCGTGGCCCGCCCGTCGCTCCAGCCGCGCTCGGGAACGTGGCATATGGCGCAGGAGACGCTGCCGTCGCGCGACAGGCCGGGATCGAAGAACAGCGCTTCGCCCAGCGCGATGGCGTCGGAATTGCCCGATACGCGATTGCCGGTGTCCTTGACGGCCGGCGGCGGCCACGGCCCATGGCTCAGGATGCGGCGGATTTCGGCAGTAGAGAAATTCTCCTGCGCGCCGGCGCTTGTCGCGATCAGCGCTGCCAGCGCGCATCCGAAAAGCCGACCCGGCATCATTCGACGACGATGTCGGTGGTCAATCGCATGACGCCGGCGGCCGTGCGCTGCTCGAAGCTGAGCTGCCAGAGGCCGGGCATATGGAACATCATGCCCTCGGCGCGATAGAGCCCGGGGCCTATGTCGACTAGTTTGGGCCTGAAGTTCATGCCGTGCCGGTGCGCCGGCATGATGGCGTCGATGCGCAAGGTTGCGGCGTCGAACGGAATGCCCATGGCGCAGCCGCCGAATTCGACGGCGAAGAACTCGCCGATCTTCGGCTGCGGCGGTACGAAGCGCCAAGCCATGCTGGAGGTATTGCCGTCGGCCAGGCTGTGCGCGTTTGCCAGCACCGGCACTTCGCAAGCCTGCGCAACGCCGACCAGCAGCGCGCCGATCGTCGCCAGGCTCGTACGTACGATCATTTCGGCCCGATCTTGCGTCCGGCGAATAAAGCTTCGGCGTTCCTGAAGGCGATGCGTTCGGCCAGGTCGCGCGGCAGGTCGGCCAGCCAGGCGCGCGACCATTTGGCGTGCTCTTCGATATAGAACCAGCGCTCGGGCGTGAACGTGTCGGTGCCGACCATGAAGCGGTCGGGAAACTCGACGAAGGCTTCGCGCCAGGCGGCGTCGACCTTGCCGCCGCTGCCATGCTCGCTGCGGAAGGCGAGATCGCACCACAGGGTCGGATACTTGTGCAGCATCTCGCGCACCTTGTCGGGCGCGGCGAACCCGGAATGCGCCCACAATATGTGCGCCTTGGGATTTTGCGCGAACAGACGCTCGACCGCATCCGCATCCGAATGGGCGTGCAGCAGCAATCCGTTGTCGCGGGCGAGTTCGACGACGCGGCGCATCACCGGCGAATCGGCATCGGCGCCGTAGATGTGGAACTCGCCGATGCCGACGTAGTTGAATCGCGCGATGCGTTCCTGCAGATGGGTGACGACCGTCTCGTCCTTGAACCAGGTGCCGAGCTCGCCGCGGCTACGATAAGGCCGGAGCTCCGGCACGATGATGTCGGGCGCTTCGGCGAACAGCTTCAGCGTGCCGTCGTCGGACGAGCTGGACACCAGCACCTTCTTCAATCCGGCGCGGCGCAGGACGGCGATCGCTTCCTTGGGCGGCAGCATGTCCCAGGCGTCGTGGCTGTAATGGACATGGGCGTCGATCAGCGGCAGATCGTCGGCGCGCGCCCCATGGGGCGCGGCCAGTCCAAGACCGGCCAAGCAGAGGGCAACGGCAACGGGCAAACGCATGCGGCATCCTCCCAGATGAAAGACGATGGTAGCAGATTTACGCCTGCGTCGGGCAGCTGCACGGATAGTTGATCGTTACTTGCTCCCCGACGCCGCCGGTGTGCGCCGCAGTTGCACGGATGCTAGGATGGACGCAGAAAGCGAACGAAGAGCGCGGAGGAACGCCTGATGACTGTGCGGAAGATCGGCAATGCCACCATCCAGAAGGTCGAGGAACTGTGTGGCCCCGGCTTCAAGCCACATGTGATGTTTCCCAAGTTCGACCAGGGGGCCTTCGACGCGCAGCGGCACTGGCTCTATCCCGAGCATGTCGATCCCGAAACCCACCGGCTGATTGGCTCGGTGCATAGCTGGGTGATCCGCACGCCGCAGCACACCATTCTGGTCGATACCTGCCTCGGCAATCACAAGCAGCGCAGCCAGCCGCTATGGAACAATCTCGATACGCCGTTCCTCGATCGCCTGCGCGGCATCGGCGTGGCGCCCGAAGACGTCGACTATGTCATGTGCACGCATCTGCACGTCGATCACGTCGGCTGGAACACCAGGCTCGTCGATGGCCGGTGGGTGCCGACTTTTCCCAAGGCCCGCTACCTCTTCGCGAAGCAGGAATACGCCCATTGGCAGGCCGAGCGCGAAACCGCCGGGCCGGGCGTGGTACAGGGCGGCGCTTTCGACGACAGCGTGCTGCCGGTGATCGAGGCCGGCCGCGCTGTCATGATCGACTACGACCACCAGCCCGACCGCCTGATCACGCTGGACCATGCGCCGGGCCACACGCCGGGATCGGTGGTCATCAACGTTGCCGATGGCGGCAGGCGCGCCATGTTCAGCGGCGACATCATGCATCACCCGATCCAGGTCTATCATCCGGACTGGTCGAGCCAGTTCTGCTGGGACGGCGACATGTCTGCGGCCAGCCGGCGCAAGGTCCTGGAGAAAGCGACCGAAACCGGGGCGCTGCTGTGCCCGGCGCATTTCCCTGGCGCCAATGCGGGCTATATCAAGGACCGGGCGGGCAACTTCGCCATCGACTGGGATCGCGGCTGAGCGGAGAGCCGTTCAGCGGCTGCAGGCATAGGGCCAGATCAGTCGCGTGCCCGCCGGCTGCGTGGTGCCGTCGGCCAGCATGACGGGAATCGGCACGGCTTTCTCCGCAGCCGGCAGCGCCTTCATGGTTTGGGAATCGAACGGCGGCCGCAGCCGATAGAGCGCCACGGGATCCATCCAGTAGCTGTCCAGCGGCACGATGCGATCCGCAAAGGCCACGAATTGCGGCGATGCGGTGAACCAGGCGGCGAAATGGATCGCCGGCCGACGCTCGCGGCCCGAGCGCAGCTGGCTCGGCGTGCTGCCGGAATTGCCGGTCGGGCCGATCGTCTGGCCCATGCGCACGCGCTGGCCTACCGCCAGGTCCGGCATGGCATGCAGATGGGCGTATTGCGTATAGATGTAGAGCGGGATGCCGGTGTCCTGCGGCGTGTGGCGCAGCATCACCTCGATGCCGCGCATGCTGTCGATGCCGGAATAGATGCCGATCACCTGGCCGTCGGCGGCGGCGAGGATCGGCGTGCCATAGGACGCGGGCATGTCGATACCGCCATGATAGACCTCGCGGTCGCGCTTGTGGCTGTAGGAGATGGCGTAGGCCTCGTCGATGTCCGGACATTTCAGACCCGCCGGAAAACGCGGCCGCAGCCCGGTCGGGAAGAGGCCGCGATCGACGGCGGTCTGAGCGTCGCAATTGGGCAGGCGGCCAATGCCGCAAAGCGTCATCCGGTCCACCGCGTGCGGCGCGACCTGACCATCGACGCCGGTGGGACCGGCCGGCGCCAGGCCGCCCCGTCCACCGCGTCGGCCGTCGCGATCCTCAGCGTCCGACATGCCCGACCCGCCCGGGCCTCGTCCGCCCAACCTGTCGGACGGATCGCGCCGGCTCGGCTGGGCTGCCGCTGTCGTCGCCAGGACAACCACGAGAAGGACCATGATAGGACGCAGCATGGTTCGATCCATCGTCGCCGGAACGTGACGATTTTAGACGACTGCCGCTTATCGGCAAAATTCTCCGTCAGATGCTCTCGTTCCAGCCCAGGGCGGCGAGGGCGGTCCGCATATGGTCCGGCGGTTGCGCCGTCACCGCGATCGGCGGTTGCGCTTCGGCGAACGGGATAGAGACGCCGCGTGCATGCAGCATCAGGTTCTCGGTCGGCCGGGACTCGGCGCCGTAGACCGGATCGCCGACGATCGGAAAGCCCTGTTCGGCGCAATGGATGCGGATCTGGTGCGTGCGGCCGGTCTGTGGCGTCAGCTCGAGCCAGCTTCGTCGGCCGTCGCTGCCGCATAGCCGGTAGTCGGTCCGCGCGGGCAGGCCGGTGGGATCGGGAACGATGCGCCAACCCTGCCGGCCGGTGACCTTGAGCAATGCCATGTTGATGCAGCCGCTGTCCTGGGGCGGGCGGCCCTCGACCACAGCCCAGTAGGTCTTGCCGACCCGGTTGGCGGCGAACAGTTCTCCGAGCCGGCGTAGTGCCCGCCGGTTGCGGCCCAGCACCAGGCAGCCGCTGGTGTCGCGGTCGAGCCGGTGGCCGAGCTGCGGCAGCTCCTTGTAGCCGAACTGCAGATGCGGCAGCAGTTGCTCAAGGCTGGCTTGGGTCTTCGGGCCGCGATGGACGGCCAGCCCCGCCGGCTTGTCGAGCACCAGCAGCAGCTTGTCGCGATAGAGCACACGCGACTGGATTTCTGTCGCCGAGGGCAACGCATCGTTCATGATGGGCGGACTTGGCCGCAATCCACCGGATCGGTCAACCGGCTTGTCATTGACCGCTGCCGGTCCACGAACCTAGGCTGACGATCGCCCGTTTCCTCCTGCCAGCGAGCCCGATATGAAAATCGATCCCCGCATCGCCGCCGTCCAGTCGCAGCTTACGGCCTGGCGGCGCGACATCCATGCCCATCCCGAGCTCGGCTTCGAGGAACTGCGCACCAGCGAGCTTGTGGCGAGCAAGTTGAAGGAGTTCGGCTGCGAGGTCACGACGGGGATCGCCAAGACCGGTGTTGTCGGCACGATCCGGGTCGGCAATTCGCCGCGCGCCATCGGCTTGCGCGCCGACATGGACTGCCTGCCGATGCAGGAGCTCAACGATTTCGCCCATAAGTCAATCCACAAGGGCCGAATGCATGCCTGCGGCCATGACGGGCATACCACCATGCTGCTTGGGGCAGCGCAGTACCTCGCGGCAACGCGCAATTTCGAGGGCGCGGTGCATTTCTTCTTCCAGCCGGCGGAGGAGGGCGGCGGCGGCGGCCGGGTGATGGTCGAGGAGGGGCTGTTCGAGAAGTTTCCCTGCGAGGCCGTTTTCGGCATGCACAATCGCCCCAGCCTGCCGGCCGGCAAGTTCGCCGTCCGTCCCGGTCCGATGATGGCGGCGGCCGGCCGTTTCGACATCAACATTACCGGCAAGGGCGCGCATGGGGCGCGGCCGGAGAGCGGCGTCGACCCGGTGCTGGTCGGCGGCCATATCATCACCGCCCTGCAGTCGATCGTTTCCCGCAACGTCAGCCCGCATTATCCGGCCGTCATCAGCGTCACCCAGATGCATGCCGGCGACGCCTATAACGTCATTCCCGAATCGGCGGTGCTGCGTGGCACCTTCCGCGCCTTCCTGCCGGAAGTGATCGACATGATCATGGCCAACATCCGGCGCGTGTCGGAAGGCGTGGCCTCGGCGCTGGGCGCCAAAGTCGATTTCTGGCTCGAGGAGACCTATCCGCCTTTGGTCAACAATGCCGACGAGGCCGCCTTCGCCGCTTCGGTGGCCGAGGAAATCGTCGGCAAGGAGAACGTCAATCGCAACGGGCCGCTGGTCATGGGCTCGGAGGATTTCTCCTTCATGCTCAACGCCTGTCCGGGCGCCTTCATGCTGATCGGCAATGGCGGGCTGGAAGGCGAGGGCGAGATCGCCTGCGAAGTCCACAATCCCAAATACGATTTCAACGACAACATCCTGCCGCTGGGCGCGACTTTCCTGGCGCGGCTGGTCGAAACCCGCCTGGCGCCGAAGCCCACCTGAGGCCATGGCGGCGCCCGACTACGACTTTGCAGTTGTCGGCGGCGGGCTGGTCGGCGCCGCCATCGCCTATGGCCTATGCGACGGTAGCCGCAAGGTAGCGCTGCTCGACGAGGCGAATGCTCCGATCAGCGCCTCGCGCGGCAACTTCGCTCTGGTCTGGGTTCAGAGCAAAGGGCTCGGCCTGCCGGATTACGCACAGCTGACGCGCCGCTCGTCGGATGCCTGGCAGCGCCTTGCCACCGATCTGCGCGATGAGACGGCGATCGATATCGGCTTCTCGCGGCCTGGCGGTTTCTCGCTCTGCCTGTCGGAGGCGGAGATGCAGCACCGCGTCGATCAGATGCGTCGCTTGCACAACCAGTCGGCCGTGCCGCACGAGGTGCTCGATCATGCGCAGACGGCGGAGCGATTGCCCGATATCGGGCCTGACGTGGTTGGCTCGGTATTCTGTCCGCTCGACGGCCATGCCAATTCGCTGCTGACCTTGCGCGCCTTGAACGCGGCCATCGCGCGTCGTGGCGGCAGCCGTATCTCCAATGCTGCCGTGAGCGCCATCGCATGGCGCGACGGCGGCTTCCGTCTGACGACGCCTTCGGGCGAGATCGCCGCCGCGCGGATCGTGCTCGCCGCAGGTCTCGGCAACGCGCAGCTCGCGCCGATGGTGGGGCTGAACGCGCCGGTTCGTCCGCTGAAAGGCGAGATCGTCGTTACCGAACGCACGCAACCGTTTCTGCGCCATCCCGTCGTCAATCTGCGCCAGACCGTCGAGGGCGGGATCATGATCGGGGATTCGCAGGAAGAGGCGGGCTTCGACACCGCCGTACGGTCCGGGGTCGTCGCCACCATCGCCGCGCGCGCCGTACGAATGTTTCCGCGCCTCGCGACGCTCAACGTCGTGCGCAGCTGGGCGGCGTTGCGGGTCATGACGCCGGACGGGTTCCCCATCTACCAGCAATCGACCAGCCATCCCGGCGCCTTTCTCGCCACCTGCCATTCGGGCGTCACCCTGGCCGCCGCGCACGCTTTGGAAATCGCGCCCGCCATTGCCGCGGGCATTCTCCCATCCACGTTGACGGCCTTCTCTGCCGACCGCTTCGATGTTCAGACGGCTGCCTGAAGACGCCCGCCCCATCATCCGTCTGTCGGTCGATGGTCGTGACATCGAAGCGCGGCGGGGCGACAGCGTCGCTGTGGCATTGCTGGCCGCCAACGTCATTCCAACGCGCACCACCCCCGTCAGTGCGGCGCCGCGCGCGCCGTTCTGCATGATGGGCGTGTGCTTCGACTGCCTCGTGGAAATTGACGGCATCGGCAGCCAGCAGGCCTGCCTGGTCCGCGTGCGCGAAGGCATGCAGGTTGCGACGCAGCGCGGCGCCCGTCGTCTCGACCCGGGCTGACGCATGAGCGACGTGTTCGATGTCATCGTCATCGGGGCCGGGCCGGCCGGCATGGCTGCTGCTTGCAGCGCCGCGTCCAACGGTGCGCAAACGCTGCTGCTCGACGAGAATGCCGGGCCGGGTGGACAGATCTATCGCGCCATCGCCGCGTCGCCGTTCCGATCGGGCAGGGTTCTCGGCCATGCCTACTGGGTCGGCGAGAACTGGATCAACCGTCTCAGGCGCAGCGGTGCGGCGCACCGGCCGCGCACAACCGTCTGGTCCTTGCGCGCCAGCGGCAACGGCGTCGAGATCGGCACGTTGAGCGATGGTGTCGCGCAGCTGCTGAGAGCACGCCAGGTCGTCGTGGCGACGGGTGCCATGGAACGGCCGATGCCGGTGCCGGGCTGGACCCTGCCTGGTGTCATGACCGTCGGGGCGGTGCAGACCCTGCTCAAGTCGTCCGCTCTCGTGCCGCACGGCGAGGCGGTGTTGGCAGGCACGGGGCCGCTGCTCTATCTCTTCGCGCGCCAGCTCGTCGCGGCTGGTGCACCGCCGGCGCTGGTGCTGGATACAACGCCCCGCGCCAATCGCCTGCGCGCGCTGGCACACCTGCCGTCCTTCATCGCCTCGCGCTACTTCTTCAAGGGTATCGGCCTGCTCGCCGCAGTCAGCCGGCGCGTGCCGATCGTGCGCGGTGTCGAGGCGCTGGCGATCGCGGGAACGGATCGCGCCAATGCGATCCGCTGGCGCACCGAGGCCGGCTGGCAGGAGCGGCGATGCGATCTGGTGCTGCTGCACCAGGGCGTCGTGCCGAACATCGACCTGTGGAGTTCGGCCGGTTGTCGCGCCGTTTGGAACGAGGCGCAGGCCTGCTGGCATGCCGAAATCGATTCATGGGGCCAGAGCAGCGAGGCCGGCATTCTCGTCGCCGGTGACGGCGCCGGCATCGGCGGGGCCGAAGTGGCGGCGATCCGTGGCGTGCTTGCCGGCCTGCAGGCCGCTCATCTGTGCGGCTGTCTCGACAGCGGTTCGCGCGATCTGCAGTCGCGTCCCGCCTTTCAGGCGCTGGCTCGGCTGCTGCGCGGGCGCGATTTTCTCGATGCGGCGTTTCTCGCACCGGCATGGTCGCGGGTACCCGAAGCCGACACGCTGGTCTGCCGCTGCGAGGAGGTGACGATGGGCGATCTCGTCGCTGCCATGCGCGACGGTGCCAGCGGCCCCGCCAGCCTGAAGACATTCAGCCGCTGTGGCATGGGCCCCTGCCAGGGGAGACAGTGCGGACTTACCGTGACCGAGGCTTTGGCTGCGACACTTGATCGGACGCCGACCGAGATCGGCCATTTCCGGCCCCGGCCGCCAGTCAGGCCAATTCCACTGGGAGCCCTTGCCACGATTCCCGCTACCGACGAGGAAACCACTTCCGTTGTCCGGCTTTAGCCCTTGGCCACGAAGGGTTTTTCCGCGTAGCGGTATGCGGAACCCACTTACGCCAAACGTTTAATCAGGATAGATTGACTCTCTGGGAGAGAAGGAGCAGGCATCGCGCCGGAAAACGGCGCCGAAGTCGACAAAGACCTGCGGCCATCAGGAGGAATTAGAGTTGCAACCGACAAACGTCGGCAACCCGGATTATTTCCATAAGGTTGTCGATTGCCAGTGGGCCTGTCCGGCGCACACGCCAGTTCCCGAGTACATCAGGTTGATATCGTCGGGTCGCTACAGCGACGCATACATGGTCAACTGGTGGTCCAACGTCTTCCCCGGCATCCTCGGACGTACCTGCGACCGGCCCTGCGAGCCGGCCTGCCGCCGCGGCCGCGTCGAGGAGGAGCCGGTGGCGATCTGCCGCCTCAAGCGCGTCGCCGCCGACTACAAGGACGACATCAAGCACCGCCTGCCCAGCGCGCCGACGCAGCGCAATGGCAAGCGCGTGGCGCTGATCGGCGCCGGTCCGGCCTCGCTGACTGTTGCCCGCGATCTGGCACCGCTGGGCTACGACATCGTCATCTACGATCAGGACAAGCAGGGCGGCGGCATGATCCGCACCCAGATCCCCAAGTTTCGCCTGCCCGAGTCCGTGATCGACGAGGAAGTCGGCTACATCACCGGCATCGGCAACATCGAGACCCGCTACGGCAAGCGCGTCGACAGTCTTAAGGCCGTGCTGGCCGAGGGCTACGATGCGGTGTTCGTCGGCACCGGCGCGCCGCGCGGTCGCGATCTCGACGTGCCCGGCCGCAAGGAAGCGGCGAAGAACATTCATATCGGCATCGACTGGCTGGCCTCGGTGTCTTTCGGCCACACCGACAGGATCGGCAAGCGCGTCATCGTGCTGGGCGGCGGCAACACCGCCATGGATTGCTGCCGCTCGTCGAAGCGCCTGGGCGGCGAGGAAGTCACCGTCGTGGTGCGCTCGGGCTTCGAGGAAATGAAGGCGTCTCCCTGGGAAAAGGAAGACGCCATGCATGAGGGCATCCCGATCCTCAACTACCTCGTGCCCAAGGAAGTGCTGCACGAGGGCGGCAAGCTCACCGGCATGGTGTTCGAGAAGGTCAAGGCCGAGTACGACGCCAAGGGCCGCCGCAGCCTGGTGCCCGCCGGCGAGCCGGACGTGACCATCCCCTGCGACGACGTGCTGGTGGCGATCGGCCAGGAGAATTCCTTCCCCTGGATCGAGAAGGACGCCGGGCTGGAGTTCGACAAATGGGGCATGCCGGTGGTCGACCCAGCGACGTTCCAGTCAACCAATCCCAAGGTCTTCTTCGGCGGCGATTCCGCCTTCGGCCCCAAGAACATCATCTGGGCCGTCGCGCACGGCCACGAGGCCGCGGTCTCGATCGACAAGCTGTGCAATGCCGAGAACGTCGCCGACCGGCCGCCGCCGCGGGTGACGCTGGCCAGCCAGAAGATGGGCATCCACGAGTGGAGCTACGACAACGAGATCTCCAACGACCTGCGCTACAAGGTGCCGCTCAAGGAGAAGGACGTAGCGCTCAAGAACATCAAGATCGAGGTCGAGCTCGGCTTCGATCCCAAGCTGGGCTTCGCCGAGGCGCAGCGCTGCCTTAACTGCGACGTGCAGACGGTGTTCGCCGCCAAGCTTTGCATCGAGTGCGACGCCTGCGTCGACATCTGCCCCGTCGACTGCATCACCTTTACTGCCGACGGCCCCGAGACCGAGGTGCGCCAGCGCCTGAGCGCGCCGGCGATCAACCCGACCCAGGCGCTCTACGTCCAGGACGGGCTGAAGACCGGCCGCATCATGGCCAAGGACGAGGACGTCTGCCTGCATTGCGGGCTGTGCGCCGAACGCTGTCCCACCGGAGCGTGGGACATGCAGAAATTCCTGCTCGAGACCACCAAAGCCGGTGCCGCATGCCGCAGCCACTAGAAGCCGTCAACGATTTCGTCGTCCGTTTCGCCAACGTCAACGGCTCGGGCTCGGCCAGCGCCAACACGCTGTTCGCGAAATCGATCCTGCGCATGGGCATTCCCGTCAGCCCGCGAAATATCTTCCCGTCCAACATCCAGGGCCTGCCGACCTGGTACGAGGTGCGCATCACCGAGGCAGGCCATCTCGGCTGCCGCGGCGGCACCGACCTGATGGTGGCGATGAACCCGCAGACCTGGGACAAGGACGTGGCCGGCATCGAGCCCGGCGGCTACCTGTTCTACGATTCGACCAAGCCGCTGCCGCCGTCGAAGTTCAGGAGCGACATCAACGTCATCGGCGTGCCGCTGACCGAGATCACCAACGCCGAATACACCGATTCGCGCCAGCGCCAGCTGTTCAAGAACATCATCTATCTCGGCTCGCTGTCGGCGCTGCTCGACATGGACGTGGCCGAGATCGAGAAGCTGCTGGGCGAACAGTTCCGCGCCAACGAGAAGCTGGTCAAGGCCAACATCCACGCCCTGCATCTCGGCCGCGAGTGGACGCTGCGCAATCTGAAATGCCCGATCGGCCTGCGCGTGCGCCGCGCCGACAACGTGGGCGACCGCATCTTCGTCGACGGCAACACCGCCGCCGGCCTGGGCGCCGTTTACGGCGGCGCCACGGTCTGCGCCTGGTATCCGATCACGCCGTCCTCGTCGCTGGCCGAGGCCTTCCAGCGCTGGTGCAAGCGCTTCCGCGAGGATCCCGAGACCAAGCAGACGCGCTACGCCATCGTGCAGGCCGAGGACGAGATCGCCTCGATCGGCATGGTGATCGGCGCGGCCTGGAACGGCGCGCGCTCCTTCACGGCCACCTCCGGCCCCGGCGTGTCGCTGATGACTGAATTCATCGGCCTGGCCTATTTCGCCGAAATCCCGGCGGTGATCATGAACGTCCAGCGCGGCGGGCCGTCGACCGGCATGCCGACCCGCACGCAGCAGGCCGACATCCTGGCCTGCGCCTACGCCTCGCATGGCGACACCAAGCACGTGCTGCTGTTTCCGCAGGATCCCACCGAGTGCTTCGAGATGAGCGCCCAGTGCTTCGATCTGGCGGACCGGCTGCAGACGCCGGTGTTCCTGATGACCGATCTCGACATCGGCATGAACGACCGGCTGTCGGCGCCGTTCACGTGGGACGACGCGCGCATGCTCGACCGCGGCAAGGTGATGACCGCCGAGGAACTCGAGGCCGGCAAGAATTTCGGCCGCTATCTCGACGTCGATGGCGACGGCATTCCCTACCGCACCTACCCGGGCACGCATCCGACGCGCGGCGCCTTCTTCACCCGCGGCACGACGCGAAACCAGTACGCGCGCTATTCCGAGGAAGGCTCGGTCTACGTCGACAACGTCGAGCGCCTGCTGAAGAAGTTCGAGACCGCCAAGACGCTGGTGCCGGCCCCGGAAATCCGCAAGTCGGCCGCCGCCACCCGCAACGCGGTGCTGTATTTCGGCTCGACCGCCGGATCGATGGTCGAGGCGCTGGAGCTGCTGGGCGAGCAGGGCATCGCGCTCGACGCCATGCGCGTGCGCGGCTTCCCCTTCGGCAAGGAAGTCGACGACTTCATCGCCGCCCATGACCGCGTCTACGTCGTCGAGCAGAACCGCGACGCCCAGCTGCGCACCCTGCTGATGACCGAAAACCACATCGAGGGTTCGAAGCTGATCCCGGTGCTGCATTTCGACGGCACGCCGATCACCGCTCGCTTCATCACCCAGGCGATCGCCAAGCATCAGGGGGCGCTCGCCGCGCCCAGCCGAAAGGTTGCGTCATGACCTACCTCGCCAAGCCCAAGCTGCACCATCCCAAGCTGGTCGCCAACGCGCTGGGCTATACCCGCCGCGACTACGAAGGTTCGGTGTCGACGCTGTGCGCCGGCTGCGGCCACGACTCGATCAGCGCCGCCATCGTTCAGGCGATCTACGACCTGGCGCTGCCGCCGCACCGCATTGCCAAGCTGTCGGGCATCGGCTGCTCGTCGAAGACGCCGGACTATTTCCTCGGCGCCAGCCACGGTTTCAATTCCGTGCACGGGCGCATGCCCTCGGTGCTGACCGGCGCCAATCTCGCCAATCGCGACCTGATCTACGTCGGCGTCTCGGGCGACGGCGATTCCGCCTCGATCGGCATCGGCCAGTTCGCGCATGTCATGCGCCGCAACGTCAACATGCTCTACATGGTCGAGAACAATGGCGTCTACGGCCTAACCAAGGGCCAGTTCTCCGCCACCGCCGACAAGGGCTCGAAGAGCAAGAAGGGCGCCGTCAATTCCGACGAGGCCATCGACATGGTGGCGCTGGCCATCCAGATGGGTGCCAGCTTCGTGGCCCGTTCCTTCTCCGGCGACAAGCAGCAGCTCGTGCCGCTGATCAAGGCCGCCATTTCCCATCCCGGCGCCGCTTTCATCGACTGCATCTCGCCCTGCGTCGCCTTCAACAACCATGTCGGCTCGACCAAGAGCTTCGACTACGTGCGTGCGCACAACGACGCGGTGAACCGCCTCGACTTCATCACTGGCCGGCCCGAGATCACCACTGACTACGCGCCGGGCACGGTGACCGAAGTGCAGCAGCACGACGGCTCGTGGATCCGCTTGCGCAAGACGGCGGAGGACTACGATCCGACCGACCGGCGCACCGTCATGGGCTATCTCGAGGAGCGCCGCGCGGCGGGCGAGATCGTCACCGGGCTGCTCTATCTCGACGCCGGCGAGGAAGCCGACGATTTGCACGCGCGCATGAATACCATCGCCCGGCCGCTCAACGCGCTGAACACGCCCGACCTGGTGCCGGGATCGAAGGCGCTCGACAAGCTCAACGCCTCGCTGCGCTGAGCCGGTTTCTTCTGGCAAGGCCGCGCAGCCCGTTACGGCCGCGCGGCCTTTGTCGTTTTTCGACGGTGACCGCATGACGAACCAGCCGATCGCGAACCAGCCGAACATGGAACCGCTGACCGGATTCCGCACCTGGGCGGAAGCCGAGATGGTCGAGCGCGCCGCGGGTTTCCAGGCGGAGATCCGCCGCCGTCGCACCGTGCGCGACTTCTCCGATCGGCCCGTGCCGCGCGCGGCGATCGAAGCCTGCCTCATGGCCGCCGGCACCGCGCCCTCCGGCGCCAACCAGCAGCCCTGGCATTTCGCGGTGATCGCCGATCCGGCGCGGAAGAAACGCATCCGCGAGGCAGCCGAGATCGAGGAGCGCGAGTTCTACAACGGCCGGGCCTCGGCCGAATGGCTGGAAGCGCTGGCGCCGCTTGGCACCGATGCCGACAAGCCGTTTCTCGAGACGGCGCCGCTGCTGATCGCCATCTTCGGCCAGCGCTACGGCGTGCGCGCCGACGGCCGCAAGGTCAAGCACTACTACGTGCCCGAATCGGTCGGCATCGCCACTGGCTTCCTGATCGCCGCCCTGCATCATGCCGGGCTTGCGACCCTGACGCACACGCCGAGCCCGATGGGCTTCCTCAACGAGATCTGCGGCCAGCCGGACAACGAGAAGCCCTATATCCTTCTCGTCGTCGGCTATCCGGCGCAGAACTGCCAGGTCCCTGTGCATGGCGGCATCAAGAAACCGCTTTCGGAAATTTCCTCCTGGCTGTGAGGACGCCATGAACGAGACGATCAAGATCACCTTCTGCCTGCGCCGCCTGCCGTCGCTGACCCAGGCGCAGTTCCTCGACTACTGGTACGAGAAGCACGCGCCGCTGGTGCGCCGCCATGCCGCCGCCTTGCGCGTGGTGCGCTACATCCAGGTCGTGCCGCAGCAGACGGCGTTGTCGGATCCGATGATGCAGGCCCGCGGCGCGCCGGACCCCTTCGATGGCGTCGCCGAATTGTGGTTCGCCTCGCAGGCCGACCTCGAAGCCAGCCTGCGCGACAAGGCAGCCTCGGTGGCCGGTCGCGAATTGATCGAGGACGAGCGCCGCTTTATCGATCTGCCGCGCTCGCCGCTGTGGTTCGGCCGTGAGCGGCTGATCATCGGTTCGCCGACGCCGGTCGCCCCCTTGTCCGATTCGGGCCGCTGACTGCAATTTGAACGGTGCCTGCCTTGCGATTGTCCCAATCGCGGCGTAGCGTCGGGCAACTATCTTGCGGGAGGATGCCATGCGCGATGCGACATCCCGGCTGACGAGACGTTCGGTTCTGCTTTCGGCGGGAGTAGGGACGGGCCTCGTCGCCCTACTTGGCCCGGCGCGGGCTCATCACGGCTGGGGCAGTTACGACGCCTCGAAGACCATCAGCCTCACCGGTCCGATCGAGACCCTGAAATACGCCAACCCCCATTGTCTCGTCACCCTGGCCGTCGATGGCAAGACATGGGAATGCGTGCTGGCGCCGCCGTTCCGCATGGAAAACCGCGGTATCCCCGATGGCATGCTGAAGACCGGCATGACGGTCACGGTCGTCGGCTATGCCAGCACCGCCCACGACGGCGAAATGCGGGCCGAACGGATCACGGTCGACGGCAAGACGGTCGAGCTGCGCTGAGCAGCCGCACGGACTGGGGGAGCAATGGACGCGGCCGGATCGGCGCTGATGGAGCTGTTCGCCGCCCTCGAGCAGGGCGCGATCGGCTACGGCATGCGCTCCTCGCGGCTGCTCTATCCGTTCGCCAACGTCGCGCACATTCTCGGCCTGGTGCTGCTGGTCGGCCCGATCCTGATGCTCGATCTGCGCCTGATGGGCCTGTCGCGCCGCATTCCCCTGCGGCCGCTGGTTCAGCACCTGCTGCCGTGGTCGATTCTCGGCCTCATCGTGATGCTGGTCAGCGGCTTCATGCTGTTCGCCGCCGAGGCCACGGCCTACGCGGTCAATCCGGTGTTCCAGCTGAAGATGATTCTGGTCGCCGCCGGCATCGTCAACGCCATCGTGTTCGAGCTGTTCGCCATGCGCAACTGGCGCGACTGGGAGAACTATTCCGTGCCAGCCTTCGCCCGGCTTCTGGCGGCGACGTCGCTGCTGATCTGGCCGGTGGTCGCCGCCAGCGGCCGCCTGATCGCCTATTTCTGACGGTTTTCTTCTAAACGCTTGCCACTGCTTCCAGCCTGGGTTCGCGGGCAGGGGGCAGGCTGGCGCGCAGATCAGCCACCAGCTCGGCGCGCAGCCGCCGGTGCTTCGGTTCGTTCCACAGATTGCGCCATTGCAGCGGGTCGTTGCGCAGGTCGTAGAGCTCGCCCTCGTCGCCGCCATAGAGCGTGCTCTTTTCGTAGACGGTGCAGACGAAACCGTCGCGATAGATCGTCCGCAGGTGGACGGAAACGCCCTTGAACTCGCTGTCCCATTCGGTCAGCACGCGCTCGCGTTTCTGCGCGTCGGCTTCGCGCGAAGACAGCGGCAACGGCTTGCCCTGCATCCAGTCGGGCGCGTCGATGCCGGCGATGCGGCAGAAAGTCGGCGCCAGATCGACCTGTCCCACCGGGTGGGCGACGCGACCTGGCGCGGCGTTCCGCGTGCGCGCCGGTCGCCAGATCATCGGCAGTCGCATCAGCGCGTCGACGTGGTAAGGCCCCTTGAACAGCAATCCGAAATCGCCCTGCAACTCGCCGTGATCGGTGGTGAAGATCACGTCGGTATCGTCGGCCCAGCCGCGTGCCTCGATCTTGCGCCACACTTCGGCGCAGGCCTCGTCGACCAGCTCGTTCTCGACATGGATCAGGGCGTGGATCTCGCGCAGCTGGTCGCGGCTGACGCTGGCGGGAACGAAGTCCGGCGGCGCCTCGAAATTCGTCACCATGCGGCCCTCGTACCAGTCCAGCCAGTGGCGCGGACGGTCGCCCAGGATCTCGCGGACCTGCTCGGCGCTGGTCGGACACGAATCCGGGAGCTTGAGATCGCGCCAGTCGTGGCGGCCGATCTCCGATTTCGGCGGGTCCCAGGGGTGATGCGGATCGGGAAAGCTGACCCAGAGGAAGAAGTCGGCGTCGTCCGGCAGGCTGTCGAGCCAGGCCTTGGCGCGCGCCGCCACCCAGTCGGTGTGGTAGTGCTCGCGTGGGATCGGGTTGTGCTTGACCTGCACCGCTCCGGTATCGCCGCCGCCATGGCAGTTCTGTTCCAGATTCATCGAGATGAGCTGGTAGAAATTGCCGATCTCGTCGGGATGGTTCTCCGCCATCCATTTCGAGTAATGCAGCAAGCCTCTGGCCACGTGCCCGGCCAGTTCCATGTGGTCGAAGCCGCGATGCGGGCCAAACTCGCCCAGCTGGGCCATGCGATTTTCGTAGAACTCGAATTTGCGGTCGATGAACGGCTCGAAATGCGCCTTGCCGATCAAGGCCGTGCGGTAGCCGGCCTTGTCCTTGAGCAGGGCGGCGACCGACGGCGCATCGGCGGGCAGGGGGACGCCGTTCATCCAGACGCCGTGGCTGCGCACGTGCTGGCCGGTGATCATCGTCGAGCGGGCCGGCATGCACACTACCGACTGGCAGTGCGCGCGGTCGTAGACGATGCCCTCGCGGGCCCAGGCGTCGACCGTCGGCGTGCGCGCCACCTTGCCGCCGTTGCAGCCCAGCGCGTCGTAGCGCTGCTGGTCCGTGGTGATGAACAGGATCTTGCGGCCCACGGCGATTCTCCCCTCGGCTTCATTCTTGGTTGCAGGCATGATGCGTCAGGCGGAGCGGACGATCAATCGGCCCGCCAGGACAAGCGGCGGACGCCAGGACAGGACGATGCAAATTCGCATGCCGCGACCGGCGGTAAGGACAATCGGACTGCTCGTCCTGCTAGGGCTGTCCGCGTGCGACCCAGCGCAGCGGCCCGTCGATTCGATTGCGGAGATTCGCAGCCGTTTCTCGCTGCCTGAAGCGCAGCCCTCCGCTTTCCTGGTTTGCCACGGGCATGGCTGTCAGACGCGGACGGCTGTCTCGCTCGCGGCGACGCAATGGGAGCAGGTCCGCACGCTGATGTTGCCGCCCGCCCCGGACGCGGTGACCGAACGCCAGCGGATCGCCCAGGCGACCGCACTTCTGGAGACATTGGTGGCGCCGCAGGCCGGCACCGGCGGCGATGTCGGCGGCACCTTCAGCGGTCTGGGGCGCGGCAAGGGCCAGCTCGACTGCGAGGACGAGGCTATCAACACCACGCAATATCTGGTGATGATGCATCGCGACGGCTTGCTGCGATTCCACACGCCCGTGGGACGCCGCTGGCGCGGCAATTTCCTGAATGGCTGGCCCCATACCACGGCGATCGTGGTGGAAAACGCCAGCGGGCGCGAATGGGCGATCGATTCCTGGTTCGAGGACAACGGCCGTCCCGCGCATGTCGTGGCCGCCGATATATGGCGCGCCGGATGGTCGCCCGACAACAAGACCGGACCGCAATATGGCAGCGCAATCCGGTGAATTTCAGCGATTGAATATGGCAGCTTCCGTTCAATCGCCGCGATAGATCGTTCCTGTCGGAATCAATGCTTGCCTCACCGATTTTCGGTGGTTAAGTTTTCTGTGGGGACTGGGACGGTTTCGACAGCGCCTGCGGTTTTCCGTGTGGAAACGGCGTCGGCGGAACCAGAAAAATTTGATCGTGTCTGAACTGACGCGGCCCGCGTAAAGAGCGTAGCGCCCTGCGCAGGCCGTTTGTTTTGTCACGACGCCCCGACGGGAAGGCTTGAGGTTCTGAACGGATGTTGGACGAGGGGAGAAAACCGGGGCTGTTCGCGCGCCTGAGACAGGCGGCGCGGCACCGCTTCCCTGACCGCGAGATCATCGTCCGCGCCAACGGCCAGGTCGCCTATCTCCAGATTTCGCATCGTCGGCAGATCATGGCCCTCACGGGCGTCGCCCTGTTCGCCGGGTGGGCGCTCTACGCTTCGGTTTCCTATGTCGTGTTCGACCATCGCCTGGGCGAGAAGAACGTCGAGATCGAGCAGGCGGTCACCGCCTATCGCACCCTCAAGCTCAGTCTGACTGACGCCGAAACCAAGTTCGTCGACATCGCGCGGGCGCTCGACGAGCGCGAGGCGCAGCTCGCCTCGGTGCGCGACCACAACAACGCGCTCAAGCGCAATCTTTCCGCCATCGAGACCGTGCTCGATTCCGTCGTCGCGCAGCGCACCCGCATCGCCGGCGAGCGCCAGTCGCTGGAGGCGCGCAACGTCATGCTCGAGGCCCGCCTCAAGCAGATGCAGGTCGCGCAGGCCGAGGTTCTGGGACGGCTGGGCCAGCGCACCCTGGGCGATATCGCCGAAGCCGAGCGCGTGGTCGCCATGACGGGGCTCGACGCCGATACGCTGCTGACCCGTTCCGGCGCGCCGCGCATCGGCCAGGGCGGTCCGTTCATTCCCGCTTTGGGTCCGCGCGAGCTCGACGCCATCCCCGAGCCGGTCAGCTTCACCGCCGCCATTCTCGATGCGCATATCGATCGGCTCGAAGGCCTGCAGCGGCTGCTGCGTACGCTGCCGCTGACGGTCCCGGCCGAAACCTACACGATCAGCAGCGGCTTCGGCCTGCGGCGCGACCCGATCAACGGTTCGGCCGCAATGCATTACGGCATCGATCTTTCCGGCCAGTCCGGGCAGGCGATCGCCGCCACGGCTCCCGGCAAGGTGATATTCGCCGAGCGGCTTGGGTTCTACGGCAAGCTGGTCGAGATCGACCATGGTATGGGGGTGACCACCCGCTACGGCCATCTGCAGAAGATCGTCGTCGAGGAGGGTCAGGTGGTGGCAGCTGGCGAGAAGATCGGTACGATGGGCAGCACCGGGCGCAGCACCGGCGTGCATGTCCATTACGAGATCCGGGTGGACAACCAGCCGGTCAATCCGATGAAATTTATCAAGGCAGGTCGCTATGTTCTCAAAAACCACCAGTAGCAAGCCTCAGCCCGCCCCCAAGTCGATGGAGAAGCCGATGGCCTCGTCCGCATCGCCCAACAAGTCCACCGTTCCCTCGATCATCAGCTCCAGCCTGCACGTCGTGGGCAATCTGGTGAGCGAAGGCGACATCCAGATCGACGGCGCCGTCGACGGCGACATTCGCACCACGATCGTCACCATCGGCCAATCGGCCGAGGTCAAGGGCGAGGTCGTGGCCGAGAGCGTCACCGTGCACGGCCGCATCGAGGGCACGATCCGCGCCCGCACCGTCATCCTCGGCAAGACCGCCCGCATCGACGGCGACATCTTCCAGGAAACGCTGGCGATCGAGGCCGGCGCGCATTTCGAGGGCAATTGCCGCAAGCTGTCCAAGGCCGGCCAGCCGGCGGCCGCCAGTGGCCCGCGCCCGGTCGAGGCCGAGAAGCTCAATGGCGCTGCCGGCGAGCCGCGGCCGATGGCCGTCTAAACCGCTTTTTCCTGAACTCCGACAGCGGCGCCGGTTTCCGGCGCCGTTTTCATTTGCCGCCGGCCAGGGCGCGGGCGAACACCGCCGGATCGGCGTTGCCGCCGGAGCAGACCGCCACCGCCGTCCTGCCCTTGATCGGCAGGCGGCCGGTCAGGATCGCCGCCAGCGCCACCGCGCCGCCGGGTTCGACCGTGATCTTGTATTCCCGCCACGCCACTTCCATCGCCTGCAGGGCCTCGGCGTCGCTGACGGCCAGGCCCGAGGCGATGCGCTGGCGGGCGATGGCGAAGGTGATTTCGCCCGGCGACGGCGCCATCAGCGCGTCGCAGATCGATCCGGCCATGGCCGGGTTGCTTTCGCGCCGGCCGCTTTGCAGCGAGCGCGCCATGTCGTCGAAGCCTTCCGGCTCGGCCGTATGCATGCGCGTTTGCGGCGACAGCGTACCCAGCGCCAGCGCGATGCCGGTCGCCAGCCCGCCGCCGGAGCAGGGCGCGATCACCTCGTCGAGCGCCAGTCCCGCCGTCGCCTCGCAGATTTCCATCCCGACCGTGCCCTGGCCGGCGACGATCCAGGGATGGTCGAAGGGCGGCATCTTGACCGCGCCGCGCTCGCTTGCCAGCCGCTCGGCGATTTCCTCGCGGCTGCCGTTGACCCGGTCGTAAAGCACCACCTCGGCCCCCGAATCGCGGGTGTTGGCGATCTTCAGCGCCGGCGCGTCGTCGGGCATGACGATGACCGCCGGCACGCCGATCAGCCGCGCCGCCTCGGCCGCGCCCTGGGCGTGGTTGCCGGACGACCAGGCGACGATGCCGCGCTTCTTCTGTTCTGCATCGAGTTGCAGGATGAAGTTCAGCGCGCCGCGGAACTTGAACGAGCCGGTGCGCTGCAGCACTTCCGCCTTGATCAGCAGCCTGCCGCCCAGCGCGCGGTTGACCCTTTCGTTCTCCAGCAGCGGCGTGCGCCAGGCCAGCGGCCGGATGCGGGCATGGGCGGCGGCGACGTCGGCGAAATCGGGCAGATCGAGAGTCATTTTTCCATCCGGGAGATCAGAGGCCGAGCAGCGCCGGCAGTTCGGAAAGGCCGCGCATCTCGGCTGCCAGTCTGCCGGGCAGCCGCTCGTGCGGCTGGCCGGCGCGGTTGGCCCAGGCGACCTGGAAGCCGTAATCTGCCGCGGCATGCGCGTCCCAGCCGTTGGACGAGACGAAACAGACGGCTCGCGCCGCCACCTCCAGCCGGTCGCCGACCAGCCGGTAGACCGGCGCGTAGGGCTTGAACACGCCGATTTCCTCGACGCTCAGCACCGCGTCGAGCAGCGGTCCCAGCCGCGCGCTCTCGACCGCCGAGGCCAGCATCGCCTTGTTGCCGTTCGACAGGATCGCGGTTTTCAGCCCGGCCTGGCGCAACCGCTCGAGGCAGGGCGCGGCATCGTCGTAGGCGTCGAGCGCTTCGTAGAGATCCATTAGCCGCGTCCGCAGCACCGGATCGTCGATGCCGACCGCCTCCATGGCGAAGTCCAGCGCCTGACCGGTGATCTGCCAGAAGTCGACGTAGCGATCCATCAGGCTGCGCAGCCAGGAATACTGCAGCTGCTTCTGGCGCCAGATATCGGACAGCCGATCCGCCTCCGGCCCCACCTGGTCGCGGCAGCGGGCGACGGCGGCATTGACGTCGAACAACGTGCCGTAGGCGTCGAACACGCAGGCTTCGATGCCGTGCAGTCTGGCGTCGCTCATCGCTGTATAACTCGCGCCGTTGCAGAGGACGGCGCAGGATCGGGGGCGGCCCGCGTCCTGTCAATCGGCGCCGGCGGTCGCCATGCGCGCCTATCGCATGGCTGGCGACACGGTGCGGCGGGGCGGGCCGGCCTCGATCTGGCGGTAGACGTTGATGCCTTCCATCACGCGCTGCACGTAGTTGCGCGTCTCGCGGAACGGGATCAGTTCGACCCAGTCGATCATGTCGACGCTCTGCCCGCGCGGATCGCCGTTCTCGTCGAGCCAGCGCGAGACGCGGTGCGGTCCGGCGTTGTAGGCGGCCAGCGCCAGCTCCAGCGCGCCGAAGCGGTCCAGCATGTCGGCGAGATAGGCGCTGCCGAGCTGGGCGTTGTAGCCCGCATCGCTGGTCAGCCGCGACTTGACGTAGGGCTGGCCCAGCGACTTGGCGACTTTCTGCGCCGTCGCCGGCATCAGCTGCATCAGCCCCAGCGCCCCGGCCGAGGATTGCGCGCGGTTGTCGAACTGGCTTTCCTGCCGCGCCAGGCCCAGCGCCACCGCCCGCTCGACCGGCAGGGCGCCGTCGATGCGCACGTTGGGGAACGAGGCTTCGTGCAGCAAGGTGCCGCCTTCGACCGATTTCTTCGCCACCTGCAGGCCGATGTCGGGCCGGTTGAGCTGCAGCATGAGTTCGCCGGCCAGTCGCCGCTCGGCCGCGCTGCCGTCGATCGCCAGCCGCACCATGAACTGGCGCGCGCGCCGTTCCTCGCCGATCGCCGCCAGCATGCGGGTGAGGATGACGATCTCGTTGTTCTCGAAAGCCTGGCGCTGGGCGGCGGTGGCCGGCGGATCGGTCGGGAAGGTGAGCTGGCGGTCGCCCAGTTTGCGCGCGGCGAGCTGGCCGTAATACGTGTCGCCGTATTGCGCCGCCTCGCGATACCACTTGCGCGCCTCGGGGCTGCCGGCCGCTTCCAGCGCCCGTCCAGCCCAGTAGGCGCCGCGCGCCAGCGAGATCGGATAGCTGACGCCGGCGTACAGCGCCTGGAAATGCTTCGCCGCCTCGGCCGGCTTGTTGAGGAAGCGCAGCGCGATCCAGCCCGACAGGAACTCCAGCTCGGAAAAGCCGTAGCCGCGCACCCCGTCATGGGCGCGGGCGATGTCGTAGGCCTCGCGATGGCGGCCGATCTGCAGCAGCTCACGCGCGTGATAGCCGCGCTCGATCCACCAGGCGTCGAGATTGCGTTCGTCGGCGCGGGCGCCCAGCAGCAGGTTCTGCGCCTCGCCGTCGCGGCCCGAGCGGCGCAGATACTTGGCCTGGTCGAACAGCAGGCCGGAATCGTTGCGCAACGCGGCCGGCACCTGCGCCAGCCGCGTTTCGGCATCGCCCGCCCGCTCGATCAGCGCGATGCGCGCTTCGGCCCAGGCCAGCCGGTCGCCATCCATCAGCGGCAGCATGCGGCGCGCCTCGCTAATGCGGCTCTCCCACAGCAGCCGGTCGAGCCGCGCCACGTGGTCGGCCCGGCCCAGCATGCCGCCCATGGCAGCCAGAAAGTTCTGCTGCGAGGCATCGTCGAACTGCAGCTCCGTCCAGTACTGCCGCGCCTTGTCGCGCGCGGCCTGCGGGCCGGCGGTGGCCGACAGCACCTCGACATGGCGGATGGCGCCGTTGGGCGTCACCGCATCGCCGCCGGCGAAGAAGGCCGCGACTTCGGACAGCGGCACGTCGATACCCAGCCGGTCCTCGGCGACGCGCCGCACCTGCGTCAGCCCCGGCCAACCCGGATTGGCGGCGACGAAGCGCGCAACTTCGCTGAAGCCGAAAGGCATGCCGCCGTCGCGATAGCTCAGCCAGTCGATGTACTTGACCGCCACCGGATGGCCGGCACTTTGCGCCGAACCTCGCGCCTCGGCCCATTGCCCGCGCTCGGCCTGGTCGAGCGCCGTGGCGAACACGCTGCTTTGCGCGGCATTGACCGGCGCGCGCACCACCGCCGGTTTGGCCGGCTTGGCGGCGGGCTTCTTGGGTTTGACTGAGGTGGCCGACGTGTTGTTGGGATTGGCCGGTTTGGCGGTAGCCGGTTTCTGCGCCGTCTGCTGGGCGCCGGCCGGCAGCGGGCCGAGTGCGAGAGCCAGCCCGGCCGCCAGGGCCGCGCCGGTCAGGCAATGGATGAACGGATTCCGCGCCTGATACGCCATAGCAGGTAATCCCATTAACGCCTTGGAGGAGGGCACGATAATCGTTTTTGGCCGCGGCGTCCAATCTGCCCCTGTGGACGGTCGTTTCACTGCCGTCCGCAACTTGCCGACCGACGCGCCAGCCTTTATGGTCCGCCGAAATCATGCGGACCGATATTTCGCGGGAACCGCCGAGGAGAAACGCAGATGTTCAAGGGATCGATCGTGGCGCTCATCACCCCGTTCCGTAACGGCGGCGTGGATGAGGCTGCGTTCAAATCCTTCTGCGACTGGCAGATCGTCGAAGGCACGCACGGGCTGGTGCCCTGCGGCACCACCGGCGAATCGCCGACCATGAGCCACGACGAGCATCATCGCGTGGTCGAGATGTGCGTCGAGGTCGCCAAGGGGCGCGTCCCGGTCATCGCCGGCACCGGCTCGAACTCGACCGAGGAAGCGATCAGCCTGACGAAGCACGCCAAGAAGGCCGGCGCCGACGCCGCCCTGGTGGTGACGCCGTACTACAACCGGCCGAGCCAGGAAGGACTTTTCCAGCACTACAAGGCGATCAGCGACGCGGTCGAACTTCCGATCATCGTCTACAACATTCCGCCGCGCTCGGTCGTCGATATCTCGGTCGATACCATGGCGCGGATCGCGAAGCTGCCCAACGTGGTCGGCGTCAAGGAGGCGACCGGCGACGTCACGCGCTTCACCAGGCATCGTCGCGTCATCGGCAAGGACTTCGTCCAGCTTTCGGGCGACGACGGGCTGGCCCTGGCGCAGATGGCGCATGGCGGCGTCGGCTGCATCTCGGTGACGGCCAATGTCGCGCCGCGCCTGATGTCGGAGTTCCAGAACGCCTGCCTGGCGGGCAAGTTCGACAAGGCGCGCGAGATCCACGAGCGCGTCGCGCCGCTGCACGAGGCGCTGTTCCTCGAGCCCAGCCCCGGCGGCGCCAAGTACGGCGCCTCGCTGCTCGGCAAGTGCGAGGCTCGCGTGCGCCTGCCGATCACCGAGCTGTCGGACAATGCGAAGGCCGCGGTGCGCAGCGCCATGACGGGCGCCGGCCTGCTCAACTGACGCGATGATCTGACATGGCGCGCGCAGCGGCGGCCGAGACGGTTCCGGTCGCTCAGAACCGCAAGGCGCGGTTCAACTACTTCATCGAGGACACGCTCGAGGCTGGCATCATGCTGACCGGCACCGAGGTGAAGTCGCTGCGCGCGGGCAAGAGCAACATCACCGACGCCCATGCCGGCGAGAGCAAGGGCGAGCTGTTCCTGTTCAACCTGCACATTCCCGAGTACGGCCAGGGCAACCGCTTCAATCACGAGCCGCGCCGGCCGCGCAAGCTGCTGCTGCACAAGCGCGAGATCGGCAAGCTGCTGGGCGCCATCCAGCGCAAGGGCGTCACCATCGTGCCGCTGCAGATCTACTTCAACAAGCGCGGCAAGGCCAAGGTCGA
>JBDZUM010000166.1:0-5873 GCA_040255215.1 Rhodospirillaceae bacterium | reverse complement strand
TGGTCCTCGTCGCCCAGGATGTCGGACAGCACCGCGAAGCGGTCGCCTTCCTTGATCAGGCCCATGGCGATGCCCGCCACCGGCCGCGCCAGCGGCACGCCGGCATCCATCATCGACAGCGACGAGCCACAGACGGTGGCCATCGACGACGAGCCGTTCGACTCGGTGATCTCCGAGACGATGCGGATCGTGTAGGGGAAGGCGGTCTTGGCCGGCAGCAGCGGACGCACGGCGCGCCAGGCCAGCTTGCCGTGGCCGATCTCGCGGCGGCCCGGAGGCGCCATGCGGCGCACTTCGCCGACCGAGTAGGACGGGAAGTTGTAGTGCAGCATGAAGTTCTCGCGGTACTCGCCCTCGAGCGCGTCGATGATCTGCTCGTCCTGGCCGGTGCCCAGCGTGGCCACCACCAGCGCCTGGGTCTCGCCGCGGGTGAACAGCGCCGAGCCGTGGGCTCGCGGCAGCACGCCGACTTCGCTGACGATCGGGCGGATGGTCTTGGTATCGCGCCCGTCGATGCGCAGGCCGGTATCGAGGATGGCGTTGCGCACCACGTCGGCCTCGAGGTCCTTGAAGGCCTCGGAAACCAGCGGGGCGGCGGCCGCGTCTTCGGCGAAGATCGCCTTGGCCTGCGCCTTGACGGCGCCGATCTTCTCCTGGCGCGCCTGCTTGACGCGCTCGGCATAGGCTTCGGTCAGCGGTGCGGTGATGTCGGCCTTCAGCCGCTTGCGCACGTCTTCCATGCCCGGCGCCGGGCTCGGCAGCGGCCACGGGTCCTTGGCGCATTTCTCGGCCAGCTCGATGATGGCGTCGATCACCGGCTGGAACGCCTTGTGGCCGAACATCACCGCGCCCAGCATCACGTCCTCGGACAGCTCCTGCGCCTCGGATTCGACCATCAGCACGCCGTCCTTGGTGCCGGCGACGACCAGGTCGAGATCGGAATCGGAAAGCTCGTCGAGCTGCGGGTTGAGCTTGTACTCGCCGTTGATGTAGCCGACGCGCGCGCCGCCCACCGGGCCCAGGAAGGGCACGCCCGAGATCGTCAGCGCGGCGGACGTGCCGATCAGCGCCACGATGTCGGGGTCGTTCTCCATGTCATGGCTGAGCGTCGTGCAGACGATCAGCGTCTCGTTGCGGAAATCCGGGTGGAACAGCGGCCGGATCGGCCGGTCGATCAGGCGGGAAGTCAGCGTTTCCTTCTCGGTCGGCCGGCCTTCGCGCTTGAAAAAGCCGCCGGGAATCTTGCCGGCGGCGAACGTCTTCTCCTGGTAGTGCACGGTCAGCGGAAAGAAATCGAGCCCTGGTTTGGGCTGCCTTTCGGCGACCACGGTGGCCAGCACGGTGGTCTCGCCGTAGGTGCACATCACGGCGCCATGCGCCTGGCGGGCGATCTTGCCGGTTTCCAGCACCAGCTTGCGGCCGCCCCACATCAGTTCCTTGCGATGAACGTTGAACATTGTCTTTTCCATCCTTCCTATTGTCGGACGCTGCCGCGCACCGTGCGCGCAGGCCCGCCTGAACGGCCCCATGCCCTTCAGGACCGACCCTTCATGCGTACTGCCTTCAGCGGGTCGGCGTTGCTGCAGATAACCGAAGGCCGCCAGCGCGTTCGCCTGGCGGCCCGGTCTTCTTCCGTCGGTCGGCGCTAGCGGCGCAGCCCCAGACGGTCGATCAGCTTCTCGTAGCGCTGCGCGTCTTTCTTTTTCAGATAGTCGAGCAGGCGCCGGCGCTGGCTGACCATCTTGAGCAGCCCGCGACGCGAGTGGTGATCCTTGTTGTGGCCCTTGAAGTGCTCAGTGAGGTTCTTGATGCGCTCGCTGAGAATGGCGACCTGGACCTCCGGCGAACCGGTGTCGCCGGCCTTGGTGGCGTATTCGTTGACCAGTTCGGTCTTACGCTCCGCTGTAACCGACATCGCATTACTCCTTGGATCAGGGGTTGATGACGCGCACCGGACGGATTTCGCCGCCATCGCCTCGCACCAACGCCACCAGCCGATCGCCCGACATGGCCCGCATCGGTGCGGCGCCGTCGGCGGCCTGGGGAACGCTGTCGCGGAGCCCGGTACGGAGCATCGGCAGAGACTGGCCCATACGCAGGCGGGCCGCCTCGTCCTCGGTGACGGCCAGTGCCGGGATGTCGTCCAGCACGGTCTCGACCGGGAGCAGATGCTCAAAGTGGGCCGGAATATGCCCCAGCCCTTCCAGCTTTGCCAGCGAAATAGCCTTTTCCTCGCCGAACGGCCCCACCCGGGTGCGGCGCAAGGCCGAAACATGGCCGACGCTGCCCAGCGCCAGGGCGATATCGCGCGCCAGCGACCGGATATAGGTGCCCTTGCCGCAATCGACCACGAAATCTGCCGAATCCGCATCCGGCCGGCCGACCAGCTTCAGGGCGAAAATCTCCACCGGGCGAGGCTTCAGCTCGATCGGCAGGTCGGCCCGGGCCAGCTCGTAGGCCCGCCGGCCGTCGATTTTCAGGGCTGAGAAGGCTGGCGGCATCTGCTCGATCCGGCCGGTGAAGCGGCCCAGAACCGCCTCAATCGCCGCATTGTCGGGGCGCCGCTCGCTGGTCGCGACGGGCTTGCCCTCGGCATCGTCGGTATCGGTCTGGACGCCGAATTTCAGGGTGAAGGCGTAGCTTTTGCGCCCGTCCATGACGAGCCCGACCGTCTTGGTGGCCTCGCCGAAGGCCAGCGGCAGCACCCCACTGGCCAGCGGATCGAGCGTGCCGCCATGGCCAAGCTTGGCGGCGTTGAAGGCGCGGCGGGCGATGGCGACGGCCTTGGCGGAGCTGATGCCGGCCGGCTTGTCGAGCACCAGCCAGCCATCGACGCGGTCGCCCTTGCGCTTGCGCGCCATCAGCGAGGCTGGCCGTCGCCGGCCTTCTCCTCGCCGTCGTTCTCATGCCCGTTGTCGGCCGCCTCGGCATCCTCGTGCGGCTCCAGATCGCGCGCCACGTCCGGATCGTGCAGCAGCCGGTCGATGCGGGCGGCATGATCGAATGAGCGGTCGAGCTCGAAGCGGATCTCGGGGGCGAAGCGCAGGTCGATCATCTTCGCCAGCCGGTTGCGGAAATAGGGCGCGGCGCGCCGCATGGCGGCCAGCACTTCGTCGGCATGTTCGCCGCCCAGCGGCACGACGAAGGCCAATGCGTTGCGCAGATCGGGGCTGACGTCGACCATGGTGACGGTGATGCGCGCCTCGCGCAGCACGGGATCGCGCATGTCGCCGCGCTCGAGCAACTCGGCCAGGCCATGGCGCAGCTCCTCGCCGACGCGCAACTGGCGCTGCGAATGCTCGCGATTGCGTTGTCTGCTCATGGGTCCGGCCTCCGTCCGCTAGAGCCCGGCGGTTGCTACGCCGCCGGGCAGGCTCGGTCCTTCGCGCGCGCGACTAGAGCGTCGCGGCGACCTGTTCGACGTCGAAGCACTCGATCACGTCGCCGACCTTGATGTCGTCGTAGTTCTCGAACGCCATGCCGCACTCGAAGCCGTTGTTGACCTCGCGCACTTCGTCCTTGAAGCGCTTGAGCGTCTTGAGCGAACCCTCGTGGATGACGACGTCGTCGCGCAGCAGCCGCACCTTGGCGCCGCGCTTGACGCTGCCTTCGGTGACGTAGCAGCCGGCCACGGTGCCGACCCTGGTGATGCGGAAGACCTGGCGGATTTCCGCCGTGCCGAGGAAGTTCTCCTTGTAGGTCGGGTCGAGCAGGCCCGCCATCAGGTTCTTCACGTCGTCGGTGACGTTGTAGATGATCGAGTAGTAGCGGATATCGACCTTGTCGCGCTTGGCCATCTCGCGCGCCTGCGGGTTGGCGCGCACGTTGAAGCCGATGATCAGCGCGTTCGACGCCTTGGCCAAGGTCACGTCCGATTCGTTGACGCCGCCGACGCCCTTGTGCAGCACGCGCACCTGGACGTTTTCCGTCGCCAGCTTGGAAAGCGCGCCCTCGATCGCCTCGACCGAGCCCTGCACGTCGCCCTTGATGACGACCGGCAGCTCCTTGGCCGAGCCTTCCTTGATGTCCTTGAGCATCTGCTCCAGCGACGAACGGCCGGTCGTGACGACCTGCAGCCGGTCGCGGCGCTGGCGGAACTCGGCGATCTCGCGGGCGCGCGCCTCGGATTCGACGACCACCATGTCGTCGCCCGCCGCCGGCGTGCCCTGCAGACCCAGCACTTCGACCGGCATGGACGGGCCGGCGCCGGTCAGCGTGTTGCCGCGATCGTCGAGCATGCGGCGGACGCGGCCCCACTGGCTGCCGGCGACCAGAATGTCGCCCGGCGTCAGCGTGCCGCGCTGCACCAGCATGGTGGCGACCGGGCCGCGGCCCTGCTCGAGCTTGGCCTCGATCACCACGCCGCTGGCCTGGCGATCGGGATTGGCGCGCAGTTCCAGCACTTCGGCCTGCAGCAGGATCGCTTCTTCCAGCTTCAGCAGGTTGAGCTTTTCCTTGGCCGAGACCTCGACGTCCTGCACGTCGCCGCCCAGGCTTTCGACCTGCACCTCGTGCTGCAGCAGTTCGGTGCGCACGCGCTGCGGATCGGCCGACGGCTTGTCGATCTTGTTGATGGCGACGATCAGCGGCACCTTGGCCGCCTTGGCGTGGTGAATGGCCTCGACCGTCTGCGGCATGATGCCGTCGTCGGCCGCCACCACCAGCACCACGATGTCGGTCGCCTTGGCGCCGCGGGCGCGCATGGCGGTGAAGGCTTCGTGGCCCGGCGTATCGAGGAAGGTGATCTTGGCCTGCGACGGCAGGGTCACCTGATAGGCGCCGATATGCTGGGTGATGCCGCCGGCTTCCTTGGCCGCGACGTCGGTTTCGCGCAGGGCGTCGAGCAGCGAAGTCTTGCCGTGGTCGACGTGGCCCATGATGGTCACCACCGGCGGCCGCGGCTGCAGCTGGGCGGCGGTGTCCTGCTCGCCCTCGATGCCGATTTCGACGTCGGCCTCGGTGACGCGCTTGAAGGTGTGGCCGAACTCCGAAACGATCAGCTCGGCGGTATCGGCGTCGATGTTCTGGTTGATCGTCACCATGACGCCCATCTTCATCAGCGCCTTGATGACGTCCGCGCCGCGCACGGCCATGCGGTTGGCCAGTTCCTGCACGGTGATGGTCTCGGGAATCGTGACTTCGCGCACGAATTTCTGCTGCGACTGGCCCTCGTCGCCCATGCTCTGCTTGCGCTGGCGCTCCATGGCGCGGCGCTGGGCGGCCAGCGAGCGCACCCGGATGTCGTCGTCGCCGGAAATCGCGCGCTGCACGTCGATCTTCTGGCCGCGGCGCTTGGGTTCCTCGCGGCGACCGACCACCGGACGCTTGATCTCAGGCTTAAGGCCGCCGCGCTTGGGCGCGGCGGGCTCTTCCGGCTCGATCAGCTCGGCGGCGCGGCGCGCGGCCGGACTGGCCGGCGGGGCCGCCTGCAGGCGCTTTTGCACCTGTTCCTCGGCCTTCTTCTTGGCTTCGGCATCGGCCTTCTTGCGCGCTTCCTCATCGGCCGCGCGACGGGCGGCTTCCTCGCGCTCGACCGCCTGGCGTTTCTCTTCCTCCTGGCGGCGGGCGGTTTCCTCGATGGCGCGCTGGCGGGCGATCACCGCGTCGCGCTTGGAGCCTTCCAGCGCCTTGGCGCGGGCCTGCTTCTCCTCGTCGGTCAGCGCGCGCAGCACGATGCCCTGGCGGCCGCCCGAGCGTGGCGCGGCGTCGCCGGACCTGGCCGGCGCATCGGCCGCGCGCGCGCGCAGCGTGGCGCCGCCGGTGGAGCGTGCGGGCTTCGGCGCGGGAGCTTCGGCCGCCGGCGCTTCCGCCGCGGTCGATGCAGCGCCGGTCGCGGCGCCGGCGACGCGCTTCTTCTTGACCTCGACGGTCAC
>JBDZUM010000033.1:0-32413 GCA_040255215.1 Rhodospirillaceae bacterium | reverse complement strand
CGGCGCCACTGGCGGCGTCGAGCCGGGCGGCGATGGCCCAGCCCGCCTGTGCTGCTTCAGCAGCCGGCTGGCCGGGCGCGCGCCGCGCCATCTCCTCGAGCTTCGCCCGCCGCAATCCGCGGCCGGGCGCCAGAAGCGACAGCGCCTCCAGCAGATTGGTCTTGCCCGCGCCGTTGGCGCCGCTCAGCACGACGCAGTCGGCGGTGGTGTCGAGCCGCAGCCCGGCATAGCAGCGGAAGCCGGTCAGGCGGATCTGGCGCACGGCCAGCGCCGGGCTGGGCGCGGCCTGCGGCGGCGGGGCGGTCCGGATCAGAGTGTCGCTGGCTGCCGCGCCGCTCATACCCGCATCGGCATCAGCACGTAGAGCGCCGAGGCGTCGGCGGCGTCGCGCACGATGGTGGGCGAACCGGCGTCGGCCATGGCGAACTGCGCGTCGGCGCCCGACATCTGCTCGGTGATGTCGAGCAGGTAGCGCGAATTGAATCCGATCTCGATCGGCGCGGCGGAATAGGAAACCTCGATCTCCTCGGTGGCGCTGCCCGATTCGGGCGAGGTCGCCGACAGGGTCAGCGCGCCCTTGCTCATCGCCAGCTTGATGGCGCGCGACTTCTCGGTCGAGATGGTCGAGACGCGATCGACGGCCTGGGCGAATTCCTTGCAGCGCACTTCCATGATCTTGTCGTTGTTCTGCGGGATGACGCGCTCGTATTCGGGGAAAGTGCCGTCGATCAGCTTCGAGGTCAGGGTGATAGGCCCAACGGCGAAGCGGATCTTGGTTTCCGACAGCGAGACCTCGACCGCCCCGTCATGCTCGTCGAGCAGCTTGCGGATCTCGCCCACCGTCTTGCGCGGCACGATGACGCCCGGCATTTTCGCCGCCCCGTCGGGCAGCGGCAGCTGCACCCGGGCCAGGCGGTGGCCGTCGGTCGCCACGCCACGCAGCACGGCGACGCCGTCGGCCGAGGCGGCATGCAGGAAGATGCCGTTGAGGTAGTAGCGCGTCTCCTCGGTGGAGATGGCGAAGCGCGTGCGGTCGATCAGCGCCTTGAGGTCGGAAGCCGGCAGCGCGAAATTGTGCGGCATCTCGCCTTCGCTCATCACCGGGAAATCCTCGACCGGCAGGCAGGACAGGGTGAAGCGCGAGCGGCCGGCGCGCAGCACCAGCTGCGCCTTGTCGGGCACCGATTCGAGCTCGACCTCCGACCCGTCGGGCAGCTTGCGCACGATGTCGTACAGCGTGTGCGCCGGCGCCGTCGTCGAGCCCGCCTTGCCGGCATTGGCCGGCACGCTCTCGACGATCGCCAGATCCATGTCGGTGGCCGACAGGTTCAGCTTGCCCTTGCCGGCGTTGAGCAGAACGTTGGAAAGAATGGGAATGGTGTTGCGGCGTTCGACTACGCTTTGCACGTGGGCCAGCGCCTTGAGCAGCGCGGCGCGATCGATCGTCAGTTTCATGTCCGGTCCAGCGTGAGAATGGGCTTACAAGAGGCGTTGGTAGCGGCGTTCGGGCGACGGTATTGCGCGGCGGAACGGGATGCGTCGGTGCGCCCCGCGCCGGCGCCGATGCCACCGTCCGGCGCCTTGCGGCCGCCAACCGGGCCCCGGGCGAAGCGCTCGCATCGGGACGGCCTTGGGAACGGTCGGAAACTATACCACAGGCGGCGGGTTTGGTAAGCCTTATCGCGCCCCCGAGGGGTTAAATTCCTGCCGAAAGATCAGGCGGTTAGGGTGGCTTTTCCGACCCGCTCGAAGGGCCGCGCCAGCACCCGATTCCAGGGGGCGGAATCGGCGCCTTCCGCTCAGTCGATGCCGACGACGCGCTCGGGCCGACCCGACCAGCGCCAGGCCATGGAAGGCCGCGACAGACCCAGCATCATGCCGCGCAGGGTCGCCGGATGCAGCCAGAGCTGGTCAGCCTGAACCGAGGCGCTGCGGCCTTCGGGCCGGTCGACGGTCAGGCCGAGACCCGCTTCCCGCACGCGCTCCTCGATCGCCAGCATACGGTCGGTCTCGGCGAAGCCCATGTAGAGCGACGGCCCGGTGCGTTCCAGAAAGCGCGCCATGGTGGTGCCGGGTCTGGTCGGGCGGATGACCTCGAAGCGGTGCAGCCGGTCGGGATGGAACAGGGTCAGGGTGCCGTCATAGCCGAAGGTTTCCGACACGATGGTGCTGTAGTTGCCTTCCGGCAGGGCGAACAACCTGGTCAGCCGGCGGCATTGGGGGCCGCTTTCGCTCGCCAGCAAGGTCGCCTCGTAGAGGAAATCGATATCGCCGACCGTCGCCAGCGCCGCCTCCGCGCTCAGCACGACGCGAAACCCCGGCACGCCGGTCTCCTCGTCGGAGAGATGGAGCTGGCCGGCCTCTTCCGGCGGATGCACGTCCTGGGTCGCCAGATGCGCCCTGAGGGCGGAAAGATCGGGGCAGGCCGCGCCGGCGGCGAAGAGATGAGCGCCGCGGCGTTTGAGGGCCGTGTCGACAATGCCGGTTCCGTCGGGTTCGAGCAGCTCGATCCAGCCATCGCCCAGCCGCAACAGCGTGCGGCGCGCGCCCAGCGCCGCCAGCCGGTCGCGACCATGCTCCTGCGCGCCCAGAAGCGCTACCCAGCGCGCCGCCACGGGGGCGGCGTCGGGCACGGCCAGTTGCAGACGATCGATGCGGCTCAGCATGGCGATGGCGATCGCCGGCGGATCAGCTCTGTAGCATCCGCCGCAGGAGTTCGATATCCTCCGACATGGAACTGTCGGTTGAGCGAAGCTCCTCAATTTTCCGCACCGCGTGCATCACGGTAGTGTGGTCCCGGTTGCCGAATTTGCGTCCGATTTCCGGCAGGCTACGGGACGTCAGCTGCTTGGCGAGATACATCGCCACCTGACGCGGACGGGCGACGGCGCGGGCGCGCCGCGGCGAATGCATCTCCGACACCTTGATGTTGAAGTGCTGCGCCACGCGAAGCTGGATTTCCTCGATGGTGATGCGCCGGTCGTTGGCGCGCAGCAGGTCCTGCAGGACTTCCTGCACGGTCTCCAGCGTCACTTCGCGGCCGACCAGCGTGGCGTGCGCCACGACGCGGTTCAGCCCACCCTCGAGTTCGCGCACGTTCGACGTGATCTTGTGGGCGAGGAATTCCAGCACCTTGGGCGGCACGGCGCATTTGGCGCTCTCGACCTTGCTCTGCAGGATGCCCAGGCGCAGCTCGTAGGTGGTGGCGTGGATGTCGGCCACCAAGCCCCAGCCCAGCCGCGAGCGCATGCGCTCCTCCAGCCCGTCGAGATCGGACGGCGACTTGTCGGCCGAAATCACGATCTGGCGGTTCTGGTCGACCAGCGCGTTGAAGGTGTGGAAGAACTCCTCCTGCGTCGCGTCCTTGCCGGCGATGAACTGCACGTCGTCGATCATCAGCACGTCGACGTTACGGAAGTGCTCCTTGAAGGCGACCGTGTTCTGGTAGCGCAGGGCGCGGATGAACTTGTACATGAACTTCTCGGCCGAGAGGTAGATCACCCGGCGGGAAGGGTCGCGCTCGCGGATGGCGTGCGCGATGGCGTGCATCAGATGCGTCTTGCCGAGCCCGACGCCGCCATAGAGATAGAGCGGGTTGAACGGCACGGCGGCCGAATCGGCGACGCGCTGGGCGGCGGCGTAGGCCAGTTCGTTGGGCTTGCCGACCACGAAATTCTTGAAGGTGAAGCGCGGATCGAGCGGCGCGGAGATGTCGTCGTCCAGCGCGTCGGCGCCGTTGCGCAGCACCGCCGGCGCCTTGCGGGCCTCGGCGGCGGCCGCGGCCACCGGCTCGGCCGGCTGCTCCTCGACGGTGGCGTCAGGCTTGCGCGCCGGCGCGGTCGGCTGGATGCAGACCTCGACGGCGGCGATGCCGGCGTTCTCGCTGGCCCACAGCGCGTGCAGGCGCTCGGCGTAGTGGCCGTTGATCCAGTCGCGCATGAAGCGGGTCGGCACCACCAGGCGCAGGCGCCCGTCGCGCACCTCGCCCAGGGTCAGCGGCTTCAGCCAGCTGCGATAGGCGAGTTCGCCGACTTCCTGGCGCAGACGCGCGCGCACGCGCGCCCACTGGGCGTCGATCTGGGCCTTGCCGGTCGATGATGTGGTCCGCTCCGTCATTGTCTGCATGTGCTCCCCTGGGCGGATCTTACTTCTGAAGCCACGGCAGGCCCGCCTGCTTCCATCCGGCCACCGCGCCGCGGTGCCCGGCCTGGTCCAGCGGACCCTCGAAACCGTCGCTCACGTTGTAGCAGTGCGTCGCTCCCGCCTGCGTCATCGCCTGGGCGGCGGCTTTCGACCGCACGCCCGAGCGGCACAGGAACAGGATCGGCCGCTCGCCGTCGACGCCGCTGCCGCGCAGCGTCGGAACGAAATCGGCGTTCACCTGCATGGCAGGATAGACCTGCCATTCGAGCATCACCGGCTGCTTGCCGATGCGCGACAGGTCGGGTACGCCGACATAGCTCCACTCTGCGGTGGTGCGCACGTCGACCAGTACCGAGTCCTGTCTTTCGGAGAGCAAACGCCATGCTTCGGTCGGCGTTATGTCGCCTGCATAGCCTTGGGCGGGTGTGACATCAAATGGATTCACAGCAATGCCATCCGCCGCCATAACAGTTGCGCCCCCGGTCCTTGTTCGCGCCGTCGTCTTCTGCCGATGTCCCCGAAGGCGAAGATGAACTCTCCGTCATCGGACACATCGTGAGCGGCGTCAGCGATACTTGGATCACCGAGGCGCCGCCCCGAACGCGCAACGCATTTGCATTTTGATGCGACGGATCGGACCTCTCCGCCGCTTGCCCCGCGAAGCTCGACGACTGCGTCTGCCAGCGCCGTGCCTGCAAGTGAGGCGACTCTAGCGACGAGTCGAAACGGTTACAATCTTGTCAAAAGAGTTAGGGGAAAAAAAATCGGGTGGTGGTGCCGATTCATCACGTCGCCGCGCATGCAGGTGATTTGCGTGCGCGAAGATTCTTGTGCGACGCGGGGCGGCGGGATTCTTCGCGAAGTATGAGCGTGTTGCGCCAAGGCAATGAGTCATTCCATGAGATGCCGATGCGACGGGACAGCGCCGCTGTCCATTGCGCGCGCTGGAACATGCACAAAAAAATCGCCGATTGATTCCCGCAATTCACATCGAACCGCCGCATCCGGCGACGGCGCGCAATCTCCTTACCCGCCGTTACGATTCGTAATCGCGCAGCGGCGCATGCGACGTCGCGGTACGAATGTCCGCGACGTCGAGACGGATATCGCCGCCGCAAACGAAAACGCGCCGGCCAGAGGCCGGCGCGTTTCGGAGTCCGCTTGCGATCGTCGCGCGTGCGAGCCGCGCGCCGGCAACTACTTGGCGGCGCCCATCGCCTTGATGCGCGCGCTCAGCCGCGAGATCTTGCGCGAGGCGGTGTTCCGGTGCAGCGCGCCCTTGGAGACGCCGCGCACGATTTCCGGCTGCGCGTTCTTCAGCGCTTCCTTGGCGCTGGCCTGGTCGCCCGACGCGATCGCCAGCTCGACCTTCTTCATCTGGTTGCGCACGCGCGAGCGGCGCGCGGTGTTGACGGCGGTGCGGCGCTTGGTCTGGCGCGCGCGCTTCTCGGCCGATTTGTGGTTCGCCATGTGCTCTTCCGTTGCCGGGCCGAAGCCCGATTTCGTTAAAAAATCCGTACGAAGCCGGGGCTTATAGACGCCGCGTCCCGACCCGTCAAGGCCTGCGCCGGCCGGCCCCGGAAACCGCCCGCTGCGGCCCTTATGCGGTAGCCCCGGCGGGGCAAACCACTAGGTCTGCCCCGGCCGGCGGCGGCCGCCTCAGCGATGCTGGAAGTTCGCCTTGCGCTTGTTGGCGAACGCATCCATGCCCTCGAACTTGTCCTTGGTCGCGAAGGTGGCATGGAAGGTGCGCCGTTCGAACAGCACGCCCTCGGCCAGCGACGTTTCGAAGGCGCGGTTGACCGCCTCCTTGGCGATCATGGTGATGGGCAGCGACAGGCTGGCGATCTTCTCCGCCGTCTTCACCGCCTCGTCCATCAGCTGGTCGAGCGGCACGACGCGGGTCGCCAGCCCGCAGCGCTCGGCTTCGGCGGCGTCCATGTTGCGGCCGGTCAGCACCATGTCCATCGCCTTCGACTTGCCGACGAAGCGCGGCAGGCGCTGCGTGCCGCCGGAGCCTGGAATGGTTCCAAGCAGGATCTCGGGCTGGCCGAACTTGGCGTTGTCGGCGGCGATGATGAAATCGCACATCATGGCGACTTCGCAGCCGCCGCCCAGCGCATAGCCCGCCACCGCCGCGATGATCGGCTTGCGGAAGGTCGATACGCGCTGCCAGCCCTTGGTGATGAAGTCCGCCATGTAGACGTCCATGTAGTCGCGGTCCTTCATCTCCTTGATGTCGGCGCCGGCGGCGAAGGCCTTGTCCGAGCCCGTCAGCACGACGCAGCCGATATTGGGATCGTCCTCGAAGGCGTCGAGCGCGTGGCCGACATCCTCGACCAGCGCCTTGCACAGCGCGTTCAGCGCCTGCGGCCGGTTCAGCCGCACGATGCCGACGCGGCCCTTGGTTTCGACCAGGATGTTCTCGTACTTCATGGGGTTCCTCCGGGAGATTGCTGCAGGCTTCCTAGAGCAGGAACGGGCCGGCGGCAATCGCCCTGACGAGCGCCGGTTCAGCGCTGGCAGCGCGGGCAGTAGAAGGTCGAGCGCCCGGCCTGAACCATCCGGCGCACCGCCTTGGGCCGGCCGCAGCCCTGGCAGTCCTGGCCCTCGCGGTCGTAGACGGCGAAGCGGGTCTGGAAATAGCCCAGCTCGCCGTCGGGCTGCACGTGGTCGCGCAGCGAGGAGCCGCCATCGGCAATGGCGCGGTTGAGAACCGATTTCAGCCCCGCCACCAGCCGCTCGGCGCGCTCGCCCTGGACCTGCGCCGCCAGTCGCTTCGGCCCGATGC
Source organism: Rhodospirillaceae bacterium (assembly GCA_040255215.1). Classification (GTDB taxonomy): domain Bacteria; phylum Pseudomonadota; class Alphaproteobacteria; order Reyranellales; family JAQSWP01; genus JAQSWP01. The sequence continues at coordinate 25,479 of JBDZUM010000033.1, read as the reverse complement.
CGGCCAGGAACAGCCCTTCGCAGGCGTAGATGTTGCCGATGCCGGCCACCACCCGCTGGTCCAGCAGGGCCGATTTGATGGGCGTGCGCTTGCCCTTGAGCGCCGCCGCCAGCACCGCCCCGGTGAAGGCGTCCTCCAGCGGTTCCGGCCCCAGCCCGCGCAGCAGCTTGTGGGTCTGCGCCTCGCCTTCCTTCAGCAGCAGCATCAGCCCGAAGCGGCGGGGATCGCGAAAGCGGATTTGCCAGCCGGTTTCGGTTTCGAACACCACGTGATCGTGCGGATCGAGCGGGATGGCGGCCGCTTCGTTGTGGGAATAGACCATCATGCGGCCGGACATGCCCAGATGCATGAGCCAGACCGCGCCGTCGTCGAGCTCGGCCAGGATGTATTTCGCCCGCCGCCGCAGCGCCACGATGCGCCGGCCCTCGACCTTGGCGGCGAAGCGCACCGGCAGGGCCACGCGCAGATCCTTGCGCCGCTGCAGCAGGCGCGAGATGCGCGCCCCCTCCAGCTTGGGCGCCAGGCCGCGGCGGACGGTCTCGACTTCGGGAAGCTCGGGCATCGAATCGCTTGTCCGATTTTGGATCGCCTTAGCTATAGCCGGCCGTTGGCAATTCCACCACGATCCAGACGTGACCAATCCGATCACGAAAGTCTCACCGCGCGACGTCGGCTCGTTCATCGCTCCCCTGCTCTGGCTGGGCGTTGGAGCGCTGGCGCTGGCCAACGGTGCAGCGCTGCTGGCGCGGTTCGATCCGATCTGCGAGCTGTTCACCCATTTCGCCGCGCAGTATTTCGCCGGCGGGGTGGCTTTGGCCGTGCTGGCGCTGTGGCGGCGGCGCTATCTGGCGCTGATGGTGGCGCTCGGGCTGGCGCTGGCCAATCTGGCGACGATCTGGCCTTACGTTTTCGCTGCACCGCCGGCCATCGCCGCAGATGGTCCGGTGCTCAAGGTGGCGACGGCCAATCTGCGCGGCCAGAACGTCGACGTCGAAGCGCTGCGCGCATTCCTCGCCGGCGTCGATGCCGATATCGTGGTTCTGACCGAGCTGGCGGGCGAGCAGGGCGCGGCCTACGACGCGGTGCGCCAGCGTTTCCCCGAACGTCTCCACACGCCGGGGCCGCGGCACCAGCCTTTTGCCCTGCTGGTGCTGGGGCGCGAGACGCTGCAGGACGCGAGCCTGCACTATCCCTTTGGCGATGATTACCCGATCGCCGAATGGCGCCGCTGCGTCGGCGCGGACGGGTCGAGTTGCGTCACGATCGTCGCCCTGCATCCGCCCTATCCGGGACCGGAATTCCATGGCATGCGCGACCGGATGATCGGCTTCGCCGCCGAGCGCGTGCGGCGTGCCGCCCTGGCCGGCGAGCAGGCGATCGTCATCGGCGATCTCAACACCACGCCATGGTCGCCCGCCTTCGATCTGCTGACCGGGCTGGGTTTGCGCGACAGCGGCCTGGGCCAGGGCTGGCGGCCGACCTGGCCCACGGCGCTGGGCTGGGCCGGCATTCCGATCGACCATGTCATGGTCAGCCCGAAGATCGAGGTGCGTCGCCACGCGCTTGGCCCCGATCTCGGCTCGGACCATCGTCCGCTGCTGGTCGAACTGCGCCTGCCCGCCCGACAGGGCGGAAACCGCCCGCCGCCGCGATAATCGCCCGGCGATATGTCGCGCCGGGCATGGCCGGGCTCGGTGGCGTGGGCCGGGGGCTTGGGCTAGCTTGGGCGCATGACCCAGGGATCGGACGACACCAGCCCGCCGGACGGCGCGCCGACCGCCTCGTTCGGCTATCGCGAAGTGCCGCGCGCCGACAAGGCGCCGCTGGTGCGGCAGGTGTTCGACAGCGTCGCCAGCCGCTACGATCTGATGAACGATCTGATGTCGCTCGGCATCCACCGGCTGTGGAAGGCGGCGCTGGTCGATCGCGTCGCGCCGCGCGCCGGGCAGGCGCTGCTCGACGTCGCCGGCGGCACCGGCGATATCGCCTTCCGCCTGCTGGACCGCGCCCCGGCCGCGAAGGTCGCCGTCTGCGACATCAACGAACAGATGCTGACGGTGGGCCGCGACCGGGCGATCGATGGCGGCCGCATGGCCGGGCTCGACTGGGTGGTGGGCGACGCCGAGGCGCTGCCTTTCGCCGATCGCAGTTTCGACGCCTATACGATTGCCTTCGGCCTGCGCAACGTCACCGATATCGACGCCGCCCTGCGCGAGGCGCGGCGCGTGCTGCGACCGGGCGGCCGCTTCTTCTGCCTCGAGTTCAGCCATGTCGTGCTGCCGGCGCTGCAGCGCGTCTACGACGCCTATTCCTTCTCCGTGCTGCCCGCTCTGGGCGGGATGGTCGCCGGCGACCGCGAGGCCTATCGCTATCTCGCCGAAAGCATCCGCCGCTTTCCCGACCAGCAGGCGCTGCTGGCGCGGCTGGAGACGGCCGGGCTCGAGCGCGGGCGCTGCGCCAACATGACCGGCGGGGTGGTGGCGATCCATTCTGGCTGGCGTCTTTAGGCGGGTGCGGCCGGCACCATGTTCCGCTCGCTGCGCAACTTCCTTCGCCTGATCGGCCTGGCGCGCATTCTCGCCCGCCACGATGCGCTGTTTCCGCTCGAGGCGCTGAACGTCGCGCCGGGTGTCATCGCCATTGCCCGCGCCATTTCCCGCCGCAACGCACCGGGCCGGCCCGGCCAGCGCCTGGCGCGGGCGCTGCAGGAGATGGGGCCGAGCTTCATCAAGCTGGGCCAGGCGCTGTCGACCCGCGCCGATCTGCTGAGCGCGCAGGTGGCCGACGATCTGGCCGAGCTGCAGGACCACCTGCCGCCTTTTCCCGGCGCCACGGCCCGCCGCATCGTCGCCGAGGAGCTGGGGCGGCCGGTCGAGACGTTGTTCGCCCAGTTCGACGACACGCCGGTGGCGGCGGCCTCGATCTCGCAGGTGCATTTCGCGGTCACGCCCGAGGGCGAGGAGCTGGCGGTCAAGGTGCTGCGGCCCGACATCGAGCGCGCCTTCGCCGCCGACGTCGACCTGCTCTACTGGATCGCCGAGCTGGTCGAGGCGACGCAGCCGCAGTTCCGCCGCCTGCGCCCGATCGCCTCGGTGCGTGCCTTCGCCGAAATGGTGCGCATCGAGATGGACCTGCGCATGGAAGCGGCGGCCTGCGAGGAGCTGGGCGAGAATTTCGAGGGCGACGAAGGCTATCGCACGCCGACGGTCGACTGGGAGCGCACCGCGCGGCGCGTGCTCAGCATCGAGCGCGTGCGCGGCATCGCCATCGACGAGCGCGAGAAGCTGATCGAGGCCGGCCACGATCCGGCCGAGGTGCTGCGCAAATCGGCCGAGGCGTTCTTCTACCAGGTATTCCGCGACGGCTTTTTCCACGGCGACATGCACGGCGGCAATGCCTTCGTCGACGCCGACGGCGCGGTGGTGCCGGTCGATTTCGGCATCATGGGGCGGGTCGACGCGGCGACGCGGCGCTATCTCGCCGAGCTGCTGATCGCCTTCCTGCGCGGCGACTATCGCGCCGTGGCCGAAGTGCAGTTCCGCGCCGGCTACGTGCCGCCGGACAAGTCGGTCGAGACCTTCGCCCAGGCCTGCCGCTCGATCGGCCGGCCGATCTTCGGCAAGCCGTCGAACGAGATTTCCATCGCCCGGCTCATGGCGCAGCTCTTCCGCGTCACCGAGCAGTTCGAGATGGCGGTGCAGCCCGAGCTGCTTTTGCTGCAGAAGACCATGCTGATGGCCGAGGGCATGGGCGTGAAGCTCAATCCCGACGTCAATATCTGGCAGCTCGCCCAGCCGCTGATCGAAGAGTGGATGCTGACGCATTTCGGTCCCAGGGCGCAGATCGAACGGGCGGCGCGCGACATGCGCGGGCTGGCGCAGCGCCTGCCGGCCCTGCTCGACGACGTCAGCGTGCTGGCGGCGGCCGAGCGACGCAAGGCGGAAGCGCCGCACCCGCCGCCGCGTTTTGGCTTGCTGCGCGGTGGCGAGATGCTGGCGCTGGTGGCGTTGGCGATCGCGGCGCTGGCGCTGGTCTTCGGCTAGAGCGGATACGCTCTAGGATTTCAATTGCGGCGGCCAGCTCGGCCGCAGCAAGAAGCAATCGCCGCGAAAGAACACCGACGTGCAATGCGGCGCGCGCGTGCCCGGCCCGTAGCCGTGGAAATCGATGCGGCGGAAGCCTGCGCCTTGCAGCAAGTCAACGATGGGATAGGTGCCCGGCGGCCCCCAATAGCCTTCGGCATTGTCCAGCAAGATGGCGCCGTCTTCCTTCAGGCAGCGCAGCGCCAGCTCGGCCGCGCGCAGGCGATCGAGCCCATCCACCACCACGACGTCAAAACGCTGCTGCGCTATGTCGCCGGGCAGATCGTCAAGCCCGTCGCGCACCGTTTCGATCCGCGCCCGCCCGCCCAGCGCCTGCCGCAGTTCCGCGGCCCAGACGGCGTGGCTTTCCAGCGTCGTGACCATGGCGCCGCGTCCCAGCCACCAATGCGTCGATTGTCCGCCGCCGCATTCGAGCACGGCGCGGCCGCCAAGCTCGGTCTGGTCGAGGAAGGCGATGGCGGGATAGGTGTACCAGGGCAGCGGCGCGCCCGCGGCGGTCATTGCCCGCCGCGTCAGCGCGGAGCGGGCATGGCCGTCGATCAGGCTGAAGCGCAGGGGCGCCAGCACCAACGCGCCCAGCCCGCGCAGCCGCTCGGCCACGCGCCAGGGCGCCACGCGACCCAGCGCGTCACCCAGGCGGCGCAGCATGTCGGTCCGAAGGAAGCCGCAGATTTTTCACGGGCGCGATTATGCCCAAACGGCAATTTCCTGCCAGCCGTAACAAATCACGTCTCGACGGAATCGCGCACTTCCCCCCAGCTGCGATCCGATCCAGCACGCTTGCTAATCGCGTATGGGGAATCTATTTTTAATACAGCGTTCCTCCGTAATTTCTGTGCGATAGCTGGCGATGCTGCAAAACAAGCGCGTTCTTCTGATCGTCGGCGGCGGCATCGCCGCCTACAAGGCGCTGGAGCTGATCCGTCGTCTGCGCGAGCGCGGCGCTTCGGTGCGCTGCGTGCTGACGGAAGCCGGGGCGAAGTTCGTCACGCCGCTGTCGCTGCAGTCGCTGTCGGAGGACAAGGTCTATTCCGACATGTTCTCGCTGACCGACGAGAGCGAGATGGGCCACATCCAGCTGTCGCGCCAGGCCGACATTCTGGTCGTGGTTCCCGCCACCGCCAATCTGATGGCGCGCATGGCCGTCGGCATGGCCGACGATCTCGCCAGCACCGTGCTGCTGGCGACCGACAAGAAGGTGCTGATCGCGCCGGCGATGAACGTGCGCATGTGGAGCCATCCGGCGACCCAGGCCAATCTCTCCGCCTTGCGTGCGCGCGGCGTCGGCGTCATCGGGCCGGTCGAAGGCGCCATGGCCTGCAACGAGTTCGGTCCGGGCCGCCTGGTCGAGCCGCTCGACATCGTCGCCGCCATCGAAGCCGAGCTGTCGCCACAGGCCCGCCCGCTGGCCGGTCGTCGCGCCATCGTGACGTCCGGCCCGACGCGCGAGCCGATCGATCCGGTGCGCTACATCTCCAACCAGTCCTCGGGCAAGCAGGGCCATGCCATCGCCGCCGCCCTGGCGCGGCTCGGCGCCGAGACGGTGCTGGTCAGCGGGCCTGTGGCGCAGCCCGACCCGCCGGGCGTGCGCATGGTGAAGGTGGAGACGGCGCAGCAGATGCTGGCCGCCACCGTCGCCGCCCTGCCGGCCGATATCGCCGTTTGTGCCGCCGCGGTGGCCGACTGGCGCGTGGCGCAGCAAGCCAACGCCAAGATCAAGAAATCGCTTTACGGCCCGCCGCCGCGTTTCGAGATGGTGTCCAATCCCGACATTCTCGCCACGCTGGGCAAGGGCGAGGTGCGCCGGCCGACCTTGCTGGTGGGCTTCGCGGCGGAGACCGAGACCATGCTCGACAACGCCGAGGCCAAGCGCAAACGCAAGAACTGCGACTGGATCCTGGCCAACGACGTGTCGCCGGCGATCGGCACGTTCGGCTCCGACAACAATACCATCCATCTGCTGAGCGAGGCCGGCATCGAAACCTGGCCGACCATGACCAAGGTCGAGGTGGCGCAGCGCCTGGCCGAACGCATTGCCAGCCATTTCGCGGCGGCGGCGGAATGAGCGCGGCCATCGATGCGCCGGCGATAGCGGTGGTGCGGCTGGCGCATGCCGCCGACCTGCCGCTGCCCGCCTACGCCACCGCCCAGAGCGCGGGCATGGACTTGCAGGCGGCGATCGCGGCCGACATGATCCTGCCGCCGGGCGGGCGGGCGCTGGTGCCGACCGGCCTGGCGATCGCCCTGCCGGAGGGCTACGAGGCCCAGGTGCGGCCGCGCTCGGGCCTGGCGGCCAAGAACGGCGTCACGGTGCTCAACAGCCCGGGCACGATCGATGCCGATTACCGCGGCGAGATCGGCGTGGTGCTGATCAACCACGGCAGCGAGGCCTTCGCCGTCACCCGCGGCATGCGTATCGCGCAGATGGTGATCGCCCGCCATGCCCGGGCGCGCTGGCAGCCGGTCGAGGCCCTGCCCGAGACCGCGCGCGGTTCCGGCGGCTTCGGCTCGACCGGCACGGCCGGCAAGGGGAGCTGACGGCCATGTCCGCGATCAGCCGCAAGGCGGCGCTGGCGATCGAGGCGGTACTCTACGTGGCGCTGAACGCGGTCGACCGCACCGTGCGCTCGGGCGAGATCACCCAGCGCCAGAGCGTGCCGCAGCGCTATCTCGAGCCGGTGCTGCAGGCGCTGGTGCGCGAAGGCGTGCTGGTCGGCGTGCGCGGCCCGCGCGGCGGCTACAAGCTGGCGCGCGAGCGCCGCCGCATAAGCCTCGGCGAAATCGTCCGAATCGTCGCCGGCGTCGAGGGGCTCGACGAGCCGCCGCCGCTGTCGCCGCTGCAGCAGCAGGTCATCGCGCCGGCGCTGGCCGAGGCGGAAGCGACGTTGATGCAGACCCTGGAAGGCATCAGCATCGACGATCTGCATGCGCAGGCGCGCGAAAAGCGCGTCGGTCAGGACGATCCGGCCCGTCTCGATTTCACGATCTGAGTTTTCATCCGCGGCACACCAGTTCTGGTATGTGCCGACGATGGGAATGCGCATGCACAGCGCGCACGCATTCGCGCGCCCAGCGTTTTTGCAGATCGCTCGCTATTGCAGCAACGCTTGTCTGATCGCCGCTTTTTTTTGCGATCCTGAGCTTCTGTCGGTTGACTCGTCCTCAGAGCGTCGTGAAAGATCGTTTCGCTTGTAACGAGTTCGCTTTGGGGAGATTTGCGTGCGCGTCGTCATCGCGATGATGAGACACGAGACCAACACCTTCTCGCCGGTGCCCACCCCGCTCGCCCGGTTCGGCGCTGCCGGGCCGGATTTCGGCAACTCCGCCGCCGAAAACCTGCGCGGCACCAACAACCCCTTCGCCGCCTATCTCGACATCGCCGAAAAACGCGGCGCCACCATCGCCACGCCGGTCGCCGGCAACGCGCCGCCCAGCGGGCCGGTGCATCGCGACGCATTCGAGAAGATGGCGAATGCCATTCTCGAGGCCGTCGACAAGGGCTGCGACGCGGCCCTGCTCGACCTGCACGGCGCCATGGTCACCGAGGACAGCGACGACGGCGAAGGCGAATTGCTGGCGCGCATCCGCAAGCTGCGCCCAGACCTGCCGATCGCCGTAGCACTCGATCTGCACGCCAACATCACGCCGCGCATCGTCGACAACTGCACCGTGCTGACCGGCTACAAGACCTATCCGCATGTCGACATGTACGAGACCGGCCGGCTGGCGGGCGAAATCCTGATGCGCGCGCTGGACGGCGAAATCGATCCCAGGATCGTCTGGGGCCGCCGGCCGATGCTGCCGCACACGCTGAAGATGGGCCATGACGACGAGCCGATGCGCGGGCTGATCGCCGCGGCGCGGGCGGCCGAAGGCGCCGGCGCGCTGGCCATGTCGGTGTTCGGCGGCTTTCCGCTGGCCGACATTCCCCGGCCGGGCCTGTCGGTGGTCGGCGTCGCCGACGCCAGGAAACAGGCCAGCCTCGACGCGACCACTGCAGCCGTCGAGCGCATTCTCGACAGCGCCTGGGAAAAGCGCGCCGATTTCGTCTACCACTCGGAGAAGCTGAAGGACTCGATCGCCCGCGCCAAGGCGATGTCCGACGGCCCGGTGCTGCTGATCGACCATGCCGACAACTGCGCTTCCGGCGGCACGCAGGACACGGTGGCGGTGTTGCGCGAGGCGCTGAAGCAGGGGCTGAAGGACATGGCCGTGTTCGCCATCTGCGACCCGCAGGCGGTGGACGAGATGGCCAAGGCCGGCGTCGGCGCGCGGATCACGCTGAAGCTCGGCGGCAAGACCGACATGCCGAGCATCGGCGCCAAGGGCGAGCCGCTGGAGATCACCGGCGTCGTGCGGGCGCTGACCGACGGCCAGTACGTCGTCACCGGCCCGATGGCGACCGGCACCCAGGCCTATATGGGCCGCGCCGGCATCTTCCACGTCGACGGCGTCGATATCGCCGTCATCGAGCGCCACCACGAACCGTTCGATCTCGGCTGCCTGCGCTCGCTGGGCGTCGAGCCGACCGCGCGGCGCTACGTCATGCTGAAGTCGCGCATCCACTATCGCGCCGGCTTCAAGCCGATCGCCAAGGCCATCGTCGAGTGCGATGGCGAGGGCGTCACCACTTCCGACTACGGTCGCTTCCGCTTCGAGACGCTGGAGCGGCCGGCCTATCCGCTCGACGCCTGACGAAAGGGCGCGGGCGGCGATCAGAGTGAGGCGTTAACCCGAAGGTGAGACGAGGAGGACATTTGAAAATGATCAGCAGACGCTCATTGTGGCGCAGCGCGGCAGCCGCGTTCGTCGCCCTGCCGCTGGCGCTGGGCGCCGGTTCGGCCCTGGCCCAGGGCAAGACCCTGAAGGCGGTGATGCATTCGGATCTGAAGATTCTCGATCCGATCTGGACCACCGCCTACATCGTGCGCAACCACGGCTACATGATCTACGACACGCTGTTCGCGATGGACGATTCGTTCACCGTGAAGCCGCAGATGGTCGAGAAGTTCGACGTCAGCGCCGACAAGCTGACCTACACCTTCACCCTGCGCGACGGGCTGATGTGGCACGACGGCAAGCCCGTCACTTCGGACGACTGCATTGCCTCCATCAAGCGCTGGGGCAGCCGCGATTCGATGGGCCAGAAGCTGGTGTCCTTCGTCAAGGACTTCGAGAAGGTCGACGACAAGACCTTCAAGCTGGTGCTCAAGGAGCCGTACGGCCTGGTCATCGATTCGCTGGGCAAGCCCTCGTCGAACGTGCCGTTCATGATGCCCAAACGCGTCGCCGACACGCCGGGCACCGAGCAGATCAAAGAGTTCGTCGGTTCCGGTCCGTTCATCTTCAAGCAGGAAGAGTGGAAGCCCGGCGAGAAGGTGGTCTACGTCAAGTTCGACAAGTACAAGCCGCGCTCCGAGCCCGCCTCGGGCCTCGCCGGCGGCAAGGTGGTCAATTTCGACCGCGTCGAATGGCTGGCCATCTCCGATCCGCAGACCGCGGTCAACGCGCTGGTCTCCGGCGAAATCGACCTGATCGAATCGCCGGCCGCCGACCTGATCCCGATCCTGGAAGCCGAGAAGAGCGTCAAGTTCTTCAACTGGAACAAGCTCGGCAACCAGTACACCATGCGCATCAACTGGCTGCAGCCGCCCTTCGACAAGGAGAAGGTGCGTCAGGCGGCCATGATGGCGCTGAACCAGGAGGACTTCCTCAAGGCGGTCCACGGCGACGCGAAGTATTTCGACGTCTACAAATCCTACTATCCCAAGGGCACGCCGCTGGCGACCACCAAGGGCATGGAGAAGGTGCTCGAATCCAACTTCGCGGAATCGAAGAAGCTGCTGCAGGAGGCGGGCTATGACGGCACGCCGATCGTGCTGCTGCATTCGACCGACCTCGAGGTTCTGACCAACCTGGCGCCGGTGGCGCGCGATCTGCTGACCCGTGGCGGCTTCAAGGTCGACATGCAGTCGATGGACTGGCAGACCGTCGTGGCTCGTCGCGCCAAGAAGGATCCGGCCAATGCCGGCGGCTGGCACGCCATGCTCACCTCCTGGGTGTCGGCCGACATCCTGAACCCGGTCATGATCAGCTTCATGAACGCCTCGTGCGAGAAGGCCAACTTCGGCTGGCCGTGCGACGAGAACATCGAGAAGATGCGCGACCAGTTCTCCAAGGAGACCGATCCGGCCAAGCAGAAGGCCATCGCCGAGCAGCTGCAGATCGCGGCCACCAAGGCGGTGACGCACGTGCCGCTGGGCCAGTGGTACCGCTCCGGCGCCCACAAGGACACCGTCACCGGCTGGCTCTCCGCCCCGGCGCCGGTGTTCTGGAACATGACCAAGAAATAGTCCGTCCGCGGACTATCGATAACGCAAGAGGGCAGACGAAGTGCTGACGTTCATCGGCCGCCGCCTGTTCGCCACCATCCCCGTCGTGGGGATGGTGGCCCTCTTCGTGTTCCTCATGCTGCGCATGACGCCGGCCGATCCGGCGGCGATCATCGCCGGCGACTACGCCACCACGGAGCAGATCGCCGAGATCCGCGAGAAGCTCGGACTCAACAAACCGCTGCACGAGCAGTTCGTCATCTGGGTCGGGCGCGTCGTGCAGGGCGATTTCGGCGAAAGCTTCTTCTTCAAGAAGACCGTCGCCTCGCTGATCGCCCAGCGGCTGGAGCCGACCATCGCGCTGGCTGTGGTGACGATCGTCCTTTCGGTGCTGATCGCCGTGCCCATCGGCGTGCTGGCCGCGTGGCGGCAGGGCAGCTGGGTCGACCGCACCGTGATGGGCTTTTCCGTGATGGGCTTTTCGGTGCCGGTGTTCGTCGTCGGCTACGCCCTCATATTCATATTCTCAGTCAGGCTCGACTGGTTGCCGGTGCAGGGCTACGTGCGCATCGGCGAGGATTTCGGCGCCTTCCTCGAAAGGCTCATCCTGCCGGCCATCACCTTGAGCGTGATCTACATCGCGCTGATCGCGCGCATCAGCCGCGCCTCGGTGCTGGAGGTGCTGAACGAGGACTACATCCGCACCGCTCGCGCCAAGGGCCTGTCCAATCGCGTCGTGCTGATGAAGCACGCGCTGCGCAACGCGGCGGTGCCGATCGTCACGGTGATCGGCATCGGCATCGCGCTGCTGATCGGCGGCGTCGTGGTGACGGAAAGCGTCTACAACATTCCGGGGCTGGGGCGGCTGACGGTCGACGCCGTCACCGGCCGCGACTATCCGACCATCCAGGCGGTGATCCTGCTGTTCTCCGTCGCCTATGTCGGAGTCAACCTGGTCATCGACCTGGTCTACACCCTGCTCGACCCGAGGATCCGCTATTGACCGCCGTCGTCGAACAGGCCGCTCCCGACGGCGCGCCGCTGGGCGACCGCCGGCGCAACGTCTGGAAGCAGCTGCTGCGCAATCCCTCGGTGCTGATCGGCGGCGGCGTGCTGCTGGCGATCGCGCTGCTCGGCCTTCTGGCGCCGCTGCTGGGCACGATCGATCCGGCGGCCATCAACCCGTCCAACCGCAACAAGAATCCGGGCACCGAGATATCGATGCGCCTGGACGACGGCACCAAGGTCGAGCGCACCGCCTGGATGGGCACCGACACGCTGGGTCGCGACGTCTATTCGCGCGTGCTCTACGGCGCGCGCATCTCGCTGATCGTCGGCATCTCCGTCGCCGCCATATCGATCGCCGTCGGCCTCTTCATCGGCCTGGTGTCGGGCTACATACGCTGGCTTGACGGCATCGTCATGCGGGTGATGGACGGTCTGATGGCGATACCCGCCATCCTGCTGGCCATCGCGCTGGTGTCGCTGTGGGGCGCCGGGCTGTTCACCGTCATCATCGCCATCGTCGTGCCCGAAGTGCCGCGCGTGGTGCGCCTGGTGCGTTCGGTGGTGTTGTCGATCCGCGAGGAGCCCTATGTCGAGGCGGCGATCTCGCTCGGCACGCCGACCCCGGTGCTGATGGTGCGCCACATCATGCCCAACACCGTGGCGCCACTGATCGTGCAGGGCACCTATATCTGCGCCTCGGCGATCCTGGTCGAGGCCATCCTCTCCTTCCTCGGCATCGGCATTCCCTCGATCATTCCGACCTGGGGCAACATCATGGCCGAGGGCCGACAGCTCTTCCGCGTCTTCCCGCACAACATTCTCTTCCCCGGCATCTTCCTGGCCCTGACCGTGCTGGCGGTGAACATCATGGGCGACGGGCTGCGCGACACGCTCGACCCGAAAATGGCGAAGCGGGCCGGCTGATGAGCGAAACTCCCATTCTCGAAGTGCGCAATCTGACCGTCGCCCTGCCCGAAGGCGGTGACCGGCAGAACGCGGTGCAAGGCATCGACCTCGTCGTCAATCCGCGCGAGATCGTCTGTCTGGTGGGCGAATCGGGCTCCGGCAAGTCGGTCACCGCCTTCGCCACCATGGGGCTGCTGCCCAAGGCGCTGAAGCCGACCGGCGGGCAGATCCTGCTGCAGGGCGAGGACATCCTGGCGGCCAGCGAAGAGCGCCTGCGCGAACTGCGCTGCACGCGCATGTCGATGATCTTCCAGGAGCCGATGACGGCGCTCAATCCGGTCATGACCTGCGGCGAGCAGATCGACGAGGTGCTGGAGACCCACACCAGGCTCGATCAGGCCGAGCGCAAAAAGCGGATTCTCGACATGCTGGATCAGGTGCGCCTGCCCGATCCGCCGCGCATGTACGATTCCTACCCGCACCAGCTTTCCGGCGGCCAGCGGCAGCGCATCATGATCGCCATGGCGCTGGTGCTGGAGCCGGCGCTGCTGATCGCCGACGAACCGACCACCGCGCTCGACGTGACGACGCAGGCGCAGATCCTGCAGCTGATCAAGGAATTGCAGGCGGCGCACGGCACCGGCGTGTTGTTCATCACCCACGATTTCGGCGTCGTCGCCGAGATCGCCCATCGCGTGGCGGTGCTGCGCTATGGCGAGCTGGTCGAGATGGGGCCGACCGAACAGTTGCTGAAACGCCCGCAGCATCGCTATACCAAGATGCTGATGGCGGCCGTTCCATCGATCCATCCGCGCCACCGCGAGGACCGCTCGAAGGAAGCCCTCGTGTTGCGCGCCGAGGGCCTGAGCAAGGTCTATGCCGGCGGCGGCTTCTTCCAGAAGGCGCGCCAGGTGCGCGCCGCCGACAACGTCACCATCGAGGTGCGTCGTGGCGAGACGCTCGGCATCGTGGGCGAGTCTGGCTCCGGCAAGTCGACCGTGGCGCGCTGCATCGCGCGCCTGATCGATCCGACGGAAGGCAACATCTATCTCGGCAGCGACGAGATCGCCCGTCTGCCGACCGGCCGGCTGCGCAAGCACCGCCGGCGCATCCAGATCGTCTTCCAGGACCCTTACCGTTCGCTCAATCCGCGCCGCAACGTCGGGGCCTCGATCGTCGAGGGGCCGATGAATTACGGCCTGTCGCAGCGCGACGCGATGGAACGGGCGCGCCGGCTGATGGAGCTGGTGCGGCTCGACCCCGGCTCGCTCGATCGCTATCCGCACCAGTTCTCCGGCGGCCAGCGCCAGCGCATCTGCATCGCCCGGGCGCTGGCCATGGAGCCCGAACTGCTGATCGCCGACGAGGCGGTGTCGGCGCTCGACGTCTCGGTGCAGGCGCAGGTTCTAGAGCTGCTCGACGACATTCGCCTGCGGCTCAACCTCGCCATGCTGTTCATCACCCACGATCTGCGCGTCGCCGCCCAGATCTGCGACCGGGTGGCGGTCATGCAGCACGGCAAGGTGGTGGAATACGGCCAGGCCACCGCCGTCTTCGGCGACCCGCAGCACGACTACACCAAGGCATTGTTCGCCGCCGCGCCCGGCCGCGACTGGCAGTTCGGCGACGCTGCCGCCTGATCGTGATCCGCTCTAAGCGGCCTTGAATCGCCGCCGTTCCGGCCTATTCTCTGGTCAATGCCGTGAATCGACGGCAATCAACAACGTTACCAGTGAAATAGGAGGACGCCATGAGCATGGCCGCCAAGGCAGCGGGAGCCGCCGACGTCGCATCGGTCGAATTCCGCGGCCGGATCTACGGGAACATCGTCGAAACGATCGGCGCCACGCCGCTGGTGCGCTTCGACAAGCTGGCCGAAGCCCATGGCGTGAAGGCCGAGATCATCGGCAAGCTCGAGTTCTTCAATCCGCTGGCTTCGGTCAAGGACCGCATCGGGCTGGCGATGATCGAGGCCGCCGAACAGGCGGGCAAGATCACGCCGGGCAAGAGCGTGCTGGTCGAGCCGACCTCGGGCAATACCGGCATCGCGCTGGCCTTCGTCGCCGCCGCCAAGGGCTACAAGCTGATCCTGACCATGCCGGAAAGCATGTCGATCGAACGGCGCAAGATGCTGAAGCTGCTCGGCGCCGAGCTCGAGCTGACCCCGGCGGCGCAGGGCATGAAAGGCGCCATCGCCAAGGCCGAGGAGATCGTCGCATCGCAGCCCGACGCCTTCATGCCGCAGCAGTTCAAGAACACCGCCAACCCCGCCATCCATCGCCGCACCACGGCCGAGGAAATCTGGCGCGACACTGGCGGCAAGCTCGACGTCTTCGTCTCCGGCATCGGCACCGGCGGCACCATCACCGGCGTCGGCGAAGTGTTGAAGCCGCGCCTGCCCGACCTGAAGATCGTCGCCGTCGAGCCGGAGGATTCGCCGGTGCTGTCGGGCGGCCAGCCCGGCCCGCACAAGATTCAGGGCATCGGCGCGGGTTTCGTGCCGGACATTCTCAACAAGTCGCTGATCGACGAGGTGGTGCGCGTCTCCAACGACACCGCCTTCGCCACCGCGCGCAAGCTCGCCGCCACCGAAGGCGTGCCGGTCGGCATTTCCTCGGGCGCGGCTCTGGCGGCGGCGCTGGAGATCGGCAAGCGGCCGGGCATGGAGGGCAAGCGCATCGTGGCGATCATCCCCTCCTTCGCCGAGCGCTATCTGTCGACGGCGCTGTTCGAAGGCCTCTGACGACACGGCAACGAGCGAAGCCCCGGCCCGCCTGCGGCGCCGGGGCTTCGTGCTATAAGGGCGGCATGTCGAGCCTGAGCGAAAGCCAGATCCAGCGCTACGCCCGCCACATCATCCTGGGCGAGATCGGCGGCGAGGGGCAGGAGAAGCTGCTGGCCGCCCGCGTGCTGGTGATCGGCGCCGGCGGGCTCGGCGCGCCGCTGCTGCAGTATCTCGCCGCCGCCGGCATCGGCACGCTGGGCGTGATCGACGACGATGACGTCGACCTTTCCAACCTGCAGCGCCAGGTGATCCACCGCAGCCGCGACATCGGCGTGGCCAAGGTCGAGAGTGCGGCGCGCGCGGTTGCCGACATCAATCCCGACGTCAGGCTGGTCGCGCACAAGGAACGGCTGGACGCGGCCAATGTCGCCCGTCTGATCGCCGACTACGACATCGTCGCCGACGGCAGCGACAACTTCGCTACGCGGTACTTGTTGAACGACGCCTGCTTCCAGGCGCGCAAGGTGCTGGTCTCCGCCGCCATATTGCGCTTCGAAGGCCAGCTGACGACGCTGAAAGCCTGGCAGGGCGAGGGCCATCCCTGCCTGCGCTGCCTGTTTCCCGCACCGCCGCCGCCGGGCCAGGTGCCGAGCTGCGCCTCGGCCGGCGTGCTGGGCGCACTGGCCGGCACCATGGGCGCCTGGCAGGCGGGTGAGGTGGTGAAGGAGATCCTCGGCATCGGCCGTTCCCTGTCGGGCCGGCTGGTGCTGTTCGATGCGCTGGACGCCAGCCTGCGCGAGCTGGAATTCGCCAAGGATCCGGCCTGTCCCCTGTGCGGATCGAAGGCCGCTGCCGCCAATGGCTGAGACGCCGCCGCTTGGCCTGCTGTTGCTCGACGGCACCTACGAGCGGGTGCATTACGGGCTCGCCATGGCCGCCTCGGCGCTGGCCGTCGACCGTCCCGCGGTGCTGTTCTTCACCAACGGCGCGCTGCTGGCGCTGGCCGGGCCGCAGGGCTGGCGCCGGCTGGCAGGCGGCGCCGAAGCCGCCGATGCCGCCCGTTGCGCTGCTGGCGTCGCCGGCATCGAGGAACTGTTCGAGGCCTGCGCCGCGCTCGGCGCGCGCTTCATCGCCTGCGAAATGGGCTTGCGCACCATGGGGTTGCAGGCGAATGATCTGCGCGGCGACATCGCCGTAGAAGTTGCGGGGCTGGTGACGTTCTACAACGCGCTGCCGGCGGGCGCGCAGCCCAGCGTTCTCTAGAGCCGTCGCGAAGAGGGGGAAACATGGTTGCGGTCACCGCACTTTACGCCGGGATCCTGGCGCTGGTTCTGGTCGGGCTGTCGCTCTACGTCGTGCGCGGCCGCTGGGCCAACAAGGTCTCGGTCGGCGACGGCGGCAATGCCGACATGCTCAAGCGCATGCGCGCGCACGCCAATTTCATAGAATACGTGCCGATCGCGCTGATCGGCCTCTACCTGCTCGAGGTCACCCGCCACAGCGTCTATCTGTTGCATGTGCTGGGCATCGCGCTGGTGGTGGCGCGGCTAATGCATCCGTTCGGCATGGTGCGCAAATCGCCCAATCCGTTCCGCGCCGGCGGCGCGGTGATCACGCTCTGTATCCTGATCGTCGAGGGCGTATTGCTGATCCTGGCCTTTTTCACCGGCGCCATTCCCTGATCTGCTCTAGAGTTGTCCGGCCCGGCCGTCCGGCGAAGAAGGCGGCGGGCAGGGGAGGGCGGTGGAAGAACCCGTATCGGTGCCGCTGTGGCTGTTCGTGCCGATCGCGCTATTCGCGGCGTGGTCGCTGCTCGACCGGCTGCTGATCCCGTCCGGCCGCTGGTTCCTGCGCCGGCGCGTCAATCGGCTGATCGACGAGGTCAATCGCCGCCTGCAGATCGGCATCCAGCCTTTCCAGCTCACCAAGCGGCAGGTGCTGATCGACCGGCTGATCTACGATCCGGCCGTCGTCCAGGCCGCCAACGAACACGCCGCCGAGCAGAAGATCCCGCGCGAGGCGGCGATGGCGGAGGTGCACCGCTACGCGCACGAGATCGTGCCGGCCTTCAATGCCTGGATCTATTTCCGCATCGGCTACGCGCTGGCCAGGCTGCTGGCGCGCAGCTTCTATCGCGTGCGGCTGGGCTGGATGGACGAGGCTGGGCTGTCGGGCGTGCCCAAGGATGCCACGGTGGTCTTCGTGATGAACCACCGCTCGAACATGGACTACGTGCTGGTCGCCTTCCTCGCCGCCGATCGCACCGCCCTTTCCTATGCCGTGGGCGAGTGGGCGCGCATCTGGCCGCTGCAGGGGCTGATCAAGTCGATGGGCGCCTATTTCGTGCGCCGCAACTCCAACAACCCGCTCTATCGCCGCGTGCTGGAGCGCTACGTGCACATGGCGACCGAGGCGGGCGTGGCGCAGGCGCTCTATCCGGAGGGTGGGCTGACGCGCGACGGCGCCTTGTCCAGCCCGCGCACCGGGCTGCTCGACTACATGCTGAAGGGCTTCGATCCGGCCGGCGCGCGCGACGTGGTGTTCGTGCCGGTCGGCATCAACTACGACCGCGTCGTCGAGGATCGCTCGCAGCTTCTGGCGGCGCAGAAGGCGCCGCGCAAGGGGGCCGGTTTCGCCGCCCGCACCACGCTGGGATTTCTCGGCCGCCAGGTCGTGCTGATGCTGCGCGGGCGCTGGTTCCGCTTCGGCTATGCCTGCGTGAATTTCGGCACGCCGGTCTCCGCCCGCGCCTGGCTGCGGCGCAGCGGCCTGGGCGATCTGCGCGGGCTGGAGCGCGAGGAGCGTTTCGCCGCCGTGCAGGCGCTGGCCGGCGAACTGATGCAGGGCGTCGCCGCGGTGGTGCCGGTGCTGCCGGTGCCGCTGGTGGCGCGGGTGCTGCTGCAGGCCAGCGCCCCCGTCACGCTGCTGGAGCTGAAAGCCGCCTGCCAGCGCGAGATGGAAATGCTGCGCGCCAGGAACGCCAGGCTCTATCTGCCGCGCGGCGACGAGGACTACGCCATCGAGGTCGGCCTGCGCATGCTGACCCTGCGTCGCCTGGTGATTGAGACCGATGGGCTCTTCGCCGCCAATGCGCAGGAAGACGCCTTGCTGCGCTACTACGCCAACTCGATAGCCCATCTGGGCTGAGATGCTTAGATGAGGCCCTTCTTTCCGACACGAAAGAAGAAAAGAAGAAAACAAGTATAGACTTGTCTGTCAAAATGAGATGTTGAACTTCTTGGAATATCCCACCTGAAAACGAGATGAACATTCTGTCGTCTAACTTCTCGTTCGAGTGGATCAAGTGCGTTCTCAATACGGCTAAAATTCAATTGCCGCTTAGAATGCACTCCGACCAATAATATTCCCATCCGGGCAACGCCTCGACGGACGCCGAGCTTGTTCTGTGCGGTCTGATTCTGCAACGAGCTTATCTTTTGTGAGATATCGCGAGTTTTCTTGGAAATGGCAGAGTACTTACTGGCTTTGAACTCAATGTAGAACTCAGTCTTTCGATATCTTGCAAAAAAATCACATCTGCCTGACCTACTTCTTATCCTCCTAACTCCCTTCTTTTTCAAAGTGCGCGGTAGCCTTTTATTGATGAAGACTTCTGAAGCGAAATGGGGTGTAGTTTTTGCAATCGCTGCCGCAACATGTGAGTACTGGTTCCTTTCGCTGGACAAGATCAGATTATCGTTTTCGCCTTGGTCCCAGAACTCCTTAGACGCCTTGTTATATTTGTGTGAACTCAAGAAGAAATGGCGAGCGAACTCGGCTGCGAAATCCCGAGCAATCCGTTTCCGTTCTGAGTTTCCCCCAAGATCATCAATCAGCTTTGCGATCGCCAGCTTCATTCTCTAGGCCTCGGTTCTGCGCGCGCGTCATTTGAGTGGACCGTCTACGCCTTGTCCTTGGGCGGCTGGCCGCCGCTCGGCTTGTCGCGCGCGCGCATCTGGTCGAGCAGGGCGATGCGTCGGAGAGCGGCGGCGCGCAGGGCGGGGCTGGGCAGCGTTTCGGACAGGGTCTGCAGCGCCTCGCGGTCGCGCACTTCGCGCAACGCCTTGAGCGCGACGTCGGGGTCGGTTTCCGATTGCAGCAGGCGAACGGCCAGCGCCTCGCGATCCCAGCGCTTCTTCAGCAGCGCTTCCAGCCGCACAGCCGGCTGGGGATGCTCGAGTACTGTGCGCGCCAGCAGGGTTTCGCCGGCGGGCGTTTCGGCCCGCACGCAGGCCAGCGCCAGCATGGCGACGTCGGCATCCGGATCGCGCGCCAGAATAGGGCCCAGCACCCACAGATCCTGGTCGCCCAGATGCAGGATGGCGGCGCGGCGCACGCGCGGATCGGCGTCGCCCAGCGCGATCTCGGCCAGCAGCGGCTCGCCGCGCAGCAGCGCGGCGGCGAGATAGCGCACTTCGGGGTCGGGATGGTGGCGCACGCGCGTCATGAGCTGCGCGCGCTGTTCGGGGATTTCCGGATCGAGGGCGAAGGTCGCGTCGTAGTCGCGCCGTTCGGCGGCGACGCGCAGTTTCGGGCGGCGGGCGGCGGGTTTCTTTTCCTGCTCGCTCATCGCCCGGCCCGTCAGAACATGGCCGCCAGCACCCGGTCGGGCGGCTTGTGGCCGTCGGCGAAGGTCTTGATGTTGATGATGACCTTCTCGCCCATGTCGATGCGGCCCTCGATCGTGGCCGAGCCCATATGCGGCAGCAGCACGACGTTCTCCAGATCGCGCAGCTTGGGGTTGATCGCCGGTTCGTGCTCGAACACGTCGAGCCCGGCGCCGGCCAGCTCGCGATTGCGCAGCATGCGGGTCAGCGCGTTCTCGTCGACCACCTCGCCGCGCGCGGTGTTGACGACGATGGCGTGCGGCTGCAGCAGCTTCAGCCGCCGCGCCGACAGCAGATGGTAGGTGGCCGGCGTATGCGGGCAGTTGACCGACACCACGTCCATGCGCGCCAGCATCTGGTCGAGGCTTTCCCAGTAGGTGGCTTCGAGCTCGCGCTCGATCTCCGGGTGCAGCCGCTTGCGGTTGTGGTAATGGATCGCCAGACCGAAGCCGCGGGCGCGGCGCGCCAGCGCCTGGCCGATGCGGCCCATGCCGATGATGCCCAGCCGCTTGCCCCAGATGCGCCGGCCCAGCATCGCCGTCGGCGCCCAGCCGCCCCATTTGTCGGCCCGCACCAGGCGCTCGCCCTCGGCCAGCCGGCGGGCGGTCGCCAGGATCAGCGCCATGGTCATGTCGGCGGTGTCTTCGGTCAGCACGCCCGGCGTGTTGGTGACGGTGATGCCGCGCTGGCGCGCCGAATCGAGATCGATATGGTCGACGCCGGTGCCGAAGCTGGCGATCAGCCGCAGATTGGGCCCGGCCTGGGCCAGGATCTTGCCGTCGATGCGGTCGGTCACGGTCGGCACCAGCACCTCGGCGGTCTTGACCGCTTCGGCCAGCTCGGCGGCGCTCATCGGCTTGTCGTCGACGTTCAGCCGCGTCTGGAACAGCTCCATCATCCGCGTTTCGATGACGTCCGGCAGCTTGCGGGTGACGATGACGAGCGGCTTGTCCTTGCTGGGCATTGGCGGGACCTGACCTCTGCCCGGACGCGGGCTCCTGCGGGTTGGGGCGGCAAACGCCCGTCAGGGTTCGGATAGCAAGGCGGGCCCTGCCTTGGCAAGCCTTGCCGGCGGAAGGAAATTCCGGGCTGCGGCCGGGCTGTGGACCGTATCAATCGCTATTGAGCGGCGGGGGCCAGCGGGCGGGCGACGAACCTTGTGGCCTCGGCCTGCGCCGCCTCGATCTGCCGGCTGGAGAGGCGCTGGCGCACCACCGGCTCGATCGCGGAGGCTGAAAAATAGACATCGCCGCGCGGCGCCCGGTTGAGCACGATGGCGACCCATTTATAGGCTTCCGCGCTGTCGCGTTCGACGCCCTCGCCGCCATTGGCCAGGGTGGTCGCCAGCATGGCCATGGCGCCGTAATTGCCGGCATTGGCCGCCAGGCGCAGCAGGCGCATGCTTTCGGCGATATCGCGCGGCACGCCCAGCCCGCGGCCGTGGAGCTGCGCCAGCATGAACGCGGCGCTGTCGTCGCCCGCCCGCACGCCGATCTCGAAATGCCGGGCGGCCAGCGCGGGATCCTTCGCCATGCCGTCGCCGCGCAGCGCCATGACGCCGAGCTGCTGGCGCGCGGACTGATCGCCCAGAGCGGCGGCCTTTTCCAGCCAGGGAACCGCGCCGGCCGGGTCTTTGGGGCCACCAATGCCCTGCAGGCGCATCTGCGCCAGCGCCAGCATGGCGCGCCTGTCGCCGGCGGTGGCGGCCTTTTCGAACCATGTCGCGGCGGCTGCGGCGTCCTGCCGCTCGCCG
Source organism: Rhodospirillaceae bacterium (assembly GCA_040255215.1). GTDB lineage: Bacteria > Pseudomonadota > Alphaproteobacteria > Reyranellales > JAQSWP01 > JAQSWP01. The sequence continues at coordinate 4,045 of JBDZUM010000033.1, read as the reverse complement.
TGCCGGCCGTGATAAAGCGCCTGGGCCAGGAAATACTGCCCGTCGCGATTGCCGCCCTCGGCGGCCCGCCGCACCCAGGCCATGCCATCTGCCTGATTTTTGGCCACGCCCTTGCCGCCGTTCATCAGAATCTGCGCCAGCAGGATCTGGGCGCTGGGATCGCCGGCTTTGGCGGGCGGCAGCAACTCCTTCACCGCCTTTGCCGCATCGCCCTTGCGATAGGCGGCGAGGCCTTCGGGGTAGCCGGCGCCGGCCGGCAGCCCGACCATCGAAAGGCCGATAGCCAGCGTCGCGGCGATCAACGGGCGGTAGATGGCTGGGTGCATGGTCGCGATCGGTGATGGCGGCGCGTGCCTGCGCCTCGAACGGGCGGCGACGATTTGCTATGATGGCACATGCGCCCCCTCCGTTCCATCGCTGCCCTGCCGCTGTGCTGGGCGCTTCTCGCTCCGTCAACGCCGGCCTCGGCCACCGAGCCCAAGGATACGGCGGCGTCGCGTCCGACCCATGAGGAGCAGGTGCGCCGCGGCTCGGGCCTGCCCGTCCCGCGCTTCGCCTCGATGCGGTCAGACGAGGTCAACGTGCGCGCCGGGCCGGGCACGCGCTATCCGGTCGAATGGGTGTTCCAGCGCAAGAACATGCCCGTCGAGGTCGTGGCCGAGTTCGAGACCTGGCGGCGCATCCGCGACTGGCAGGGCACCATGGGCTGGGTGCACCAGAGCATGCTGACCGGCCGTCGCGGCATGGTGGTTGTCGCCAGGGACGCGATGCTGCTGCGCACGCCGGAGGCCGGCGCGCAGCCGATGGCGCGGCTGGAAATCGCCGTGCAGGGCGAGGTGCTGGGCTGCGGCGGCGCCTGGTGCCGCGTCGAGGTGCAGGACATGCGCGGCTGGATCGAACGCAAGTCGATCTGGGGCACGTACCCCAACGAAACCATAGACTGACGGCGGGGCGGCAGGGATGGCGGCGGCCGATCAGTCGGCGTTCGAGCGCGGGTTTTTCGGTCGGCTGCGGCAGGCAGCCGGCAGCGCCTGGGCCGGCTATGTCGAACACGACTTCGTCCTGCGTCTGGCAAATGGCAGCCTGCCCGAGGCCTGCTTTCGCCATTATCTGGTGCAGGATTACCTCTTTCTGATCCAGTTCGCGCGCGCCTGGGCGCTGGCCGGTTACAAGGCGGCGTCGCTCGACGAGCTGCGTGCGGCCGGCCAGGCGATGGCTGCCATCGTCGATGTCGAGATGGGTCTGCATGTGCGCTACTGTGCCGGCTGGGGACTGGACGAAACGGCGATGGCGCGCACGCCCGAAGCATCGGCGACCCTGGCCTATACGCGCTTCGTGTTCGAGCGCGGCACGGCCGGCGATCTGCTCGACCTGCAGGTGGCGCTGGCGCCCTGCATCGTCGGCTACGCCGAGATCGCGCTGAGGCTGCAGGCGCGCGCCGACCGTCGCCGCGACGGCAACCCCTACGAGGCGTGGATCGAGATGTATGCCGGGGCGGAGTATCAGGAGGTGGCGCGGCAGGCTATCGCCGCGCTCGAGGACAGCGCCGCAAGGCGCGGCGGCGAAGCGCGCTTCGCTGATCTGTCGGCGACCTTCGCCACGGCCAGCCGGCTGGAGGCGCAGTTCTGGCAGATGGGCCTCGATCTGACGGATTGAACAGGCTCAGCGGTCGGTCGACGGCCGCCGCACGAACAAAAAAGAATGAATCAAGGGATGGAACGGTGCTGGGACGGGGAGGAAGGCATTGGCGCAGAAGCGGCCGAATCTGACTTACGTTGTGATCGACATCGAGACCGACGGCATGCTGCCCGGTCGCAACTCCATGATGAGTCTGGCGGCCGTTGCAGGCGACGAGAGCGCCGGAGAACTGGGCGAATTCAGCGCCAATCTGGCGCCGCTGCCTGATGCCGCGCCCGACCCCAACACGCTCTCCTGGTGGTGGACGCAGCCGGAAGCCTGGGCGGCGGCGACGCGCGAGCAGGAGCTGCCGGAAGTCGTGGTGTCGCGCTTCGTCAACTGGGTGAAGTCGCTGCCCGGCGACAAGGCCATCGTCTGCCATCCGCTGCTGTTCGACGGGCCGTGGCTCGACTACTACCTCGAGCGTTTCCTGGGGTTGCGGCTGTTTCCGCCGCCGGGCCGCGAGGAGCGACTGTTCGTCGAAGGCGGCATCGACGTCGCCACCTTCGCCATGGCCGCCCTCAACCGCGACCTGCGCGATTGCCGCAAGAGCGCCATGCCGGAACAGTTCCAGCCCGTAACGCCGCACACGCATCTGGCGCTGGACGACGCGCGCGGCCACGCCGAGGTTTTCTTCGGCCTGCTGCGCCATGTGCGCGCCGCCGCCCGCGCCGCCTGAACCGGAAGGAAACGCCATGCATATCGTCCATCTTTTCGATCGCGGCGCCCGCCTCAACCCGACCGGCCTGATGCTGGCCGGCGCCGGTGGCGACTTCACCTACGAACAGGGCCGCAGCCTGACGATCCGCATCGCCCGCGCGCTGATCGCCAAGGGCTTCAAGCCGGAGACGCCGTTCGCCGTGTTCGGCCCCAATACCGGGCCGGCGATGATCGCCATGCTGGGCGGGCTGCGCGCGGCCGGCGCCTGGTGCAACGTCAATCTGCGCAATGGCGTCGAAGCCAATATCGACGTGCTCAGCCGCGGGCTGTGCAAGGTGCTGTTCTTCCACTCCAGCACCGCCGACATGGTCCGCCAGATGCTGGCCCAGGTGAAAACCATCGAGCTTGCCGTCTGCCTGGATGCGGACTCCGAGTTCGGCCCCTCGCTGCAGCGCTTCGTCGAAGGCCATGACGATGCGCCGCTGGATATCGCCTACGACCCGCGCGGCAACGGTTTTCAGGGCTCGACCGGCGGCACCACCGGGCTGCCCAAGATCACCCGCTCGCCGGCCGACTTCCTGACCATGAACACGCTGGGCTGGATGGCCGCCTGGCATTTCGACGCGCCGCCGGTGAACCTCGCCGTGGCGCCGATCACCCATGCCGCGGGCATGATCGCCATGGCGCAGTTTCCGCTGGGCGGCACCGTGGTGATGATGGACAAGGTCGATCTCGGCGAATTGCTGAAGAACATCGAGAAGTACCGGGTCACCACCCTGTTCCTGCCGCCCACCATCATCTACATGCTGCTGGCCCATCCCGAGGCGAAGAAGACCGATTTCTCCTCGCTGCGCTACGTGATCTCCGCCGCCGCGCCCATCGCGCCGCAGAAGATCATCGAAGGCATCGAGATTTTCGGCCCGGTGATGGCGCAGTCCTTCGGCCAGACCGAAGCCGGGTTTCCGCTGACCTGGATGTCGCCGGCGGAAACGCTGGAGGCCGCGCGCGATCCCTCGCTGCAGCACCGGCTGCTGTCCTGCGGCCGGCCGACCCTAAATGTCGAGGCCATCGACTTCATGGACGAGAACGGCACTCTGCTCCCCGTGGGCGAAAAGGGCGAGATGGTGGTGCGTGGCCCGACCGTCATGCGGGGCTATCTCAACGACGAGAAGGCTTCGGAAGAGGCGCGCAGATTCGGCTGGCACCATTCCGGCGACGTCGGCTATCGCGATAAGGACGGCTACATCTACATCGTCGATCGCATCCGCGACATGGTGGTGTCCGGCGGCTTCAACATCTTCCCCTTCGAGATCGAGCAGGTGCTGATGCGCCATCCCGCCGTGCAGGATTGCGCGGTGATCGGCGTGCCGGACGAGAAATGGGGCGAGGCGGTCAAGGCGGTGGTGCTGCTGGCGCCGGACGGCAAGGCCAGCGAGGACGAGCTTATCGCCTTCGCCAAGGCGGAACTCGGCGGCATGAAGGCGCCCAAGAGCGTCGAGTTCTGGGCCGACCTGCCGCGCTCGGCCGTCGGCAAGGTGCTGAAGCGCGAGATCAGGGCGAAATTCTGGAGCGGTCGGGATCGCGGCGTGAGCTAGAGGTCGGCGGCGCTACGACGATCCCCTCGTCCTGAGGAGCGGCCGTGAGGCCGCGTCTCGAAGGACACGATGTAGCGGCGCTCTTCGCGTAGCCTATCCTTCGAGACGCTCGC
>JBDZUM010000032.1:4456-32551 GCA_040255215.1 Rhodospirillaceae bacterium | reverse complement strand
ATCGGCCGGGCGGTGGCGGCCGACGGCGCCGACGCGCTCTGGCCGCTGCTGACCGGCTACAAGCCCGGATAGGGGACGCTTTCGGGTTTCCGGCGCAGGGCGATCCTGCCCGTGCAATTTGTCCACCGACAATTGGAAGGTCGTGGGGTGCTAAATCATTGATTCTGGTGTTATAGTTCACCAGACCGAATTCGTTGGAACCACATTACGTTGTGGCGAGGCTGCAACATTTGACGATATGTGGCCATTAGACAGTCTTGTTGTTTGACTTTGTCAGGCCTTGTTGGTACTTCAGGACGATAGGCAGCTATCCTACTGATAGACTGTGCTTTTATGAATGACCTTGGGGGAAAAAATGCGGCCTTCGGTTATCGGGACAGCGCCTGCCCAGTCTGTCCGCCGCGAAGCCTGCAAGGCATCCACACTTCGCTATCTGTCCGTCGTTTCAGCCGCCGCGTTGCTCGTCGGTCTTTCGGGTAGCTTCGCTGTCGCGCAGAACCTGCCGAGTTCGGCCGATCCGGGTCGCACGCAGCAGCGTTTTACGCCGCCGCCGCAGCCGCGGACGACGACCGATCAGGTCGTGCCGCTGATCGAGCCCGAACAGCGCGTGCCTGGTGACGCCGCCCGTATCCGTTTCAATCTGACGGCCGTCAACGTCACCGGCTCCACGGTCTATGATGCGGCGGCACTGCAGGCGACCTATGGCGAACTGGTCGGCAAGGAAATCTCGCTGGCCGATGCGCAGGCCATCGCCGATCGCATCACGACCAAGTATCGCAACGACGGCTATATCCTGTCCCGCGCGGTCGTGCCGGCGCAGCGGATCAGCGGCGGTGCGCTGACCATCCAGGTGGTCGAAGGCTACATCAAGGATTTCCGCATCGACGCCAATTTCGGCGGCTCGGAATCGCCCGGTTTCATCAGCAGTATCAAGGGCAAGCTGGCGGGCTACGCCCAGAAGATCGTCGGCACCCGGCCGGTCACCAACAAGGTCATGGAGCGCTATCTGCTGCTCGCCAACGACCTGCCCGGCATCACCGCGCAGGCGGTTCTGGCGCCGGCGCAGGGCAACGAGCCTGGCGCGGCCACGCTTGTGGTGAACGCAAAGCGCAAGCTGATCGACGTCTTCGCGTCGGCCGACAACTATGGTTCGCGCTTCTCGGGACCGTACCAGGGTCAGGTCGGCATCATCGCCAACTCGCCTCTTGGCCTCGCCGAGCGCTTCAGCTTCCGCGCCATCAACACGCTCGCGGACTGGGACGAGCTGATGTATCTGGAAGGCAATTACGACCAGGTGATCGGCGGCGAAGGCACCAATCTGGGCTTTGGCTTCTCCTATTCGAACACCAGGCCCGGCTACACGCTCGACACGTCGGCGTTCCACATCGAGGGCAAGGCCTATACGGCGACGGCCCGGGTGCAGCATCCGATCATCCGGTCGCGGACCATGAACTGGTACGTGCGCGGCACCGGCCTCTATCGCGACGTCGAGAGCGAAACCGTCCTGAACGGCCCGACGGACTTCGAAAGCAACGACCATCTGTGGGTCGCCCGGCTGGGCAGCCAGTTCGACTTCGTCGACCGCTTCGGCGGCGTGACCTTGATCGACGTCGAGCTGAGCAAGGGCCTGCCGATCTTCAATTACACGAAGAAGGGCGACAACAGCTCGCGGCCCGAAGGCACGGCGAATTTCTTCAAGGCGACCGGACAGATTTCCCGCCTGCAGTCGCTGTTCATTCCCGGGCTCAACCTCTACGTCGCCGCGCAGGGCCAGATCTCGGCCAACAAGCTGCTGTCGTCGGAAGAGTTCGGCGTCGGCGGCTCGCAGTGGGGCCGTGGCTACGATCCGGGCGAGATCAGCGGCGATCACGGCCTGGCGACCAAGGTCGAACTGCAGTTCGGCGGCCCGGCGAATATCGCCATCCTGCGGGGCTACCAGATTTTCGCCTTCTGGGATTACGGCAAGATCTGGAACGACGATCAGGCCGACAAGGTCGCGGGGACCGACGAGGAATCCCTGATGTCGGCGGGCGCCGGCATCAGGCTGAACTTCCTCAACACGGTGTCGGGCGAATTCTTCATCGCCAAGCCGATCACCCGCGATATCGCCAATCGTGGCTCGCATGGCGACGACTGGCGCGGGTTCTTCAGCCTCACTGCCCGGTTCTGATCGGCAGGAGTAAAAGGTTTCGGGCGGGTCGACAGGTTTCCGTCATCAAGCGAAAAGGGCCCTTCGGGGCCCTTTTCTTTTGCGTTAAGGCTTGCTGCAGGAGCCTCAGCTGCCGCTGGTCAGCCGTTGCCACCAGCCGCGACGCGGCGGCCCTTCGGGTTCGGCAGGTGCGGGCGCCATGACAGGCTCGACGGCGACAGGTTCGACGGCCCCAGTCTCTTCGGCCTGCTCTTCGGGCTCCGACTGAAGCACAGTCGATACCGGCTCTTCAGCCCGTTCGGCCGCATATACAGGTTCGTTGCCGTTCGCCTGCGAATCGCTGGCGGTAGCTTCGCCGTCAGTTGCTGATGCATCGTGCGTCTGCTCCGACGAGGGCAGCGCGGCCTGATCGAGCTCCGCATGTCCGTTCTCGACCTCGGACTCTGGCCGTTCCTCGTCATGGCGCTCGCCCTGGCGCCGGCGACGACCGCCACGGCGTCCACGGCGGCGGCGGCGGGGCTGGCCGTCCGGTCCCAGTTCCGACGATTCGGCATCGGCCGCGACGCTCTCCTGCGCCTCGTCCTCGGATTCCGCGCTGGACTCTTCGTCCTCATCGTTGCCGGCGGCCTGCTGCGCGCTCTCCGAATCGCCTTCGCCGGCTTCGTCGCCGCGCCGCCGGCGACGCCGACGCCGACGCCGGCGCCCGCCATTGTCGTCATCGGTTTCCGGCTGCTGCGCCGCGTCGGCCGCGACGGCCTCGTCGACGGGCGAATCGGTTTCCTCGCTGCCGGTTTCCGCGTCGATCGTCTCGATCTCGTCGTAGGCTGCCGTCGCCAGCGGCACCACCGGCGCCATCTGGTCGGCCGGACGGTTGCGACTGCGCTCCAAGGTGAAGTTCGGTGGAATCAGCCGGTCGTCGCCGTCGACCACGACCCGGAACCCGTAGCGCGCCTCGATCTCGGCGAGGCCGGCGCGCTTCTGGTTGAGAAGATACAGCGCCACGTGCGTCGGGACGGTAACGCGGATCTCGGCTGCGCGGCGGCGAATGCCTTCTTCCTCGATGGCGCGCAGGACGTGCAGGGCCGTCGATTCGGTCGAGCGGATGCGCCCGGTACCCTCGCAATGTGGGCAGACCTCGGTGGAGGTTTCCAGCAGGCTGGGGCGCAGGCGCTGGCGCGACAGTTCCAGCAGGCCGAAAGCGCTGATGCGTCCGATCTGGATGCGCGCGCGGTCCGAGCGCATGGCTTCCTTCAGCCGGCGCTCGACCTGGGCCTGGTGCCGCTGGTCCTCCATGTCGATGAAATCGATCACGATCAGGCCGGCGAGGTCGCGCAGTCGCAGCTGCCGGGCGATCTCCTCGGCCGCCTCGACATTGGTGCGCAACGCCGTTTCCTCGATGTTGCGTTCCTTCGTCGCCCGTCCCGAGTTGACGTCGATCGCCACCAGCGCCTCGGTCGGATTGATGACGATGTAGGCGCCGCTCTTTAGCTGCACCACCGGCGAATGCATGGCGTCGAGCTGCGATTCCACCTGATAGCGGTGGAAGAGGGGGATCGGGTCGCGATAGAGCTGGACCTTCTTGGCATGGCTCGGCATGAGCTGCCGCATGAACTCCTTGGCATGCCGATAGGCGTCTTCACCCTCGATCTGGAGTTCCTCGATTTCCTTGCCGTAGAGGTCGCGGATCGACCGCTTGATCAGATTGCCTTCCTCGTAGATCAGGGCCGGCGCGGTCGACTTCAGCGTCACTTCGCGAATGTTGTCCCACAGGCGGATCAGATAGTCGTAGTCGCGCCTGATCTCCGGCTTGCTGCGCTCCAGTCCCGCGGTGCGCAGGATCACGCCCATGCCCTGCGGCACTTCGAGTTCGGACAGCATTTCGCGCATCCGCTTGCGGTCCGCCGCATTGGTGATCTTGCGCGAAATGCCGCCGCCCCGGCCCGCATTCGGCATCAGCACGCAATAGCGGCCGGCCAGCGACAGATAGGTCGTCAGGGCTGCGCCCTTGTTGCCGCGCTCTTCCTTGACGACCTGAACCAGCAGGATCTGGCGGCGCTTGATGACTTCCTGAATCTTGTACGTGCGCAGCGGCTGCTGCCGGCGGGGACGCTCTTCCTCGCCGAGATCCTCGCCGCCGACGGTCTCGACCGCGACCGGCGTTTCGACTTCCGTGACCTCGCCATTGGCGGTGTCGCTGCTTTCCGCTGCCTCACGGGCGGCGTCCAGCGCCTCTGCTGGCGCCAGCGAATCCGATTCGCCCGTCTGTTCGTCGGCCTGAGCCTCGGATGGCGCGTGGCGGGCGGATTCGCCGTCGGTATTCGTATCGTCGTCCGATCGAGCGGTCGTATCGTATGTTGCCGGCCAGTTCTGGCGCTCGGCGGCATAATTGTCCTGCTCGCCATCGTCTTCCGGCGACTCGTCCGACGAGGCGGAGAGGTCGGCGTCCGACGCTGCGTCCGACTTCATTTCGGCTTCGGACTTGTCGTCGTCTCCTGCCGTATCGTCGTCATCGGTACGGTCCCAATCGGAATCCGTCTCGCGGAAATCGCCGTCGCGATCCAGCCGCTCGCGTTCGTCGGCCTCGACGCCGTCGTCGCCCCGTTCGTCTTCGTCAGTCTCTGCGCTGCCGGCCGTGTAGTCCGGTTCGCTGCTTTCGGTCTCGGGGGAGCGGCGATAGTCGCCCGCCTGGGCGGTCTCGTGATCCCAGGTCTCGACGGCCGGCTGGTCGTCGATATCTCCGACCTGATCCGGCGGCACCACCGCGTCGATGGCGTCGGTTTCCGACAAGACGGGCGAGGGCGTGTCGCCGCCGCGACGCTCGCCGCGTTGCCCGCGCTCGCCGTTGCGGCCGCGGCCGTTGCGACCGCGGCGACGGGACGGCCGTTCCTGGCCTTCGTTCTCTTCCGCCTGACGCGCCCGGCGCTCCTGCTCGGCGAGGATCGCTTCGCGATCCGCCACCGGTATCTGGTAGTAGTCGGGGTGGATTTCGCTGAAAGCCAGGAAGCCGTGGCGATTGCCGCCGTATTCGACGAACGCCGCCTGCAGCGACGGTTCGATGCGGATCACCTTGGCGAGGTAGATGTTGCCCTTGAGCTGCTTCTTGGTCGAGGTTTCGAAATCGAATTCCTCGAGCTTGGTGCCGTTCACCACGACGACCCGGGTTTCCTCCGGATGCGTGGCGTCCACCAGCATGCGCTTGACCATGCGGCCGAACTCCCGAACGGTGCCCGTAATCCCCGTGCGAACAGTCGGGGCGAGCACGGCTCGCTTGATGCGGAGCGGAGAGCGCCGTCGTCTACTACCCGTCGAACGACCGATTAGGTCAGGACGGGGACGGTCCGGCGCCCGGAGCGCACGTCATGCGCTGTATCCACTCCGGGTTTCCATTGAGCGTCTCCCATCGCGGCGCTGTCACACGGCTCGTCGGTCGCCACCTGTCAGTGCGGACCTGCCCGGAAAACCGCCCGGGAAAACCGTGGGAAACGCCGCCGCCGTTCGGGCCGGGGCCCGTCGGCGATCGGAAGCCACCCGTTCGCGGCTCGCACCATAATGCGGCCGGAACAAAACGACAATGATTGAAAGTGCCTAGCGGCTTAGAGAGTGATTTTAACACCGGTCGAGCATTGGCGGGTGGTAAATTGTCACGGTTTCCTATAAGGTTAGATCGTTTTCTTAAATTCCGGCTAGGGGGTCCGGGGGGTGAAACGTGCCTTGTTTCGATATTTGACGCTGGCCTTGCTTGGCCTGGCGCTGTTCGACGGAGCCGCTGTGGCGGCCCCGCCGGAAGTGTTGGGCGTGCGCGCCGGCCGTCAGATCGACGACGTTACGAGGTTCGTTCTCGATATTGACCGCAAGGTCGCCTACCACATCTTCACGCTGCCCGATCCCTACCGCGTCGTCATCGATTTTCCAGAGGTCGACTGGAAAATTAACAAGGAAGCCCTCGATCGGCTGGTGCGCGACAATGCGGTCATCAAGGCCTTCCGGTTCGGCCAGTTCGGCGAGAATGGCGGCCGCATCGTCATGGAGGTCGGCGAACCGCTTTCGGTCAAGAATTCCTTCCTGCTCAACCCGATCGGGCCGCATCCGTTTCGTTTCGTCGTCGATCTGGGGCGGACCGATCACGCGACGTTCTTGCGCGAATCGGAAGCCAGCAAGCAGGCGGCGGCCAAGCCGGCGCCCGTTATCGCCCGGGTGCCGCCGCCGCCCACGACGCCGCCACAGGCGCGTCGTGATACCCGCAAGATCATCGTCATCGATCCCGGCCATGGCGGCGTCGATCCCGGCGCGATCAGCGTCAACGGCTATTACGAAAAGAAACTGACGCTCGCGGTATCGCAGGAACTCGCCCGTCAGCTCAATGCCACCGGTCGCTACAAGGCTGTGCTGACCCGAACCAAGGACGATTTCATCCCGCTGCGCGAGCGCGTGACTTTCGCGCGCGCCGCCGGCGCCGATTTGTTCATCTCGATCCATGCCGATTCCCACGGCGAATGGGATACCAGAGGCGCGTCCGTCTATACGCTGTCGACGGAGGCGTCCGACAAGGAGGCGGCCGCCTTGGCAGCCAAGGAGAACAAGGCCGACATCATTGGCGGCCTCGATCTCAATCGCCAGGACAGGGACGTCGCGAGCATCCTGATCGATCTCGCCCAACGGGAGACCATGAACCGGTCGAAGATCTATGCCGAGCTTCTGGTCGAGGAATTCGAACGGGCCAAGGTGGCGCTGCTGCCCCGCCGGCCGCATCGCTCGGCCGGGTTCGCGGTATTGACGGCGCCTGACGTGCCGGCGGTGCTGCTCGAGGTCGGATACCTGTCCAACAAGACGGACGAGCGGGCATTGATGAGCCAGAGCCACCGCCAGCGCCTGGCGCGTGTGATCATCAAGGCCGCCGACGCCTTTTTCGACGACCGCACGCCACGCGTGGCGCGGGCGCCATCGACTGCCTCGAACTGACGCAAACGGCTGACAGCCAAGGACTTTTCCGCCCAATCGTCGCCGCAATTTTCCGGTAGCGAATTGGCGTACCGACTGCGATATAGCTGTGGCGTCGGGCCTGCCGCCCCGTGCCGGCCTGACGCAGCGATTTACAGGAAAGGCGCCGCTGCCGTGCGCGTACTGAAATATCTCGGAATACTGGTCATTCTCGGACTCATCGTCGCCGGCGCCGGCGGCGCCTATCTCTACGTTCAGTATTCCGCCGACCTGCCAGACCACCAGCAGCTCGAGGCCTATGAGCCGCCGGTTACTACCCGGCTCTACGCGGCGGATGGCAGGTTGCTGGCCGAGTACGCCAAGGAAAAGCGCATCTACGTTCCGATCACCGCCACGCCCAAGCGCGTCATCAACGCCTTCGTGGCATCGGAAGATCAGCGGTTCTTCACCCATCCGGGCGTCGATGCCCTTGGCGTCATCCGCGCGGCGCTGTCCAATCTTTCCAACATGGGCCAGAACAAGCGTCCCGAGGGCGCCTCGTCCATCACCCAGCAGGTCGCGAAGAACTTCCTTCTGAGCAACGAGGCGACGCTGTCGCGCAAGATCCGCGAGGCGATTCTGGCGCTGCGCATCGAGAATACGTTCTCCAAGCAGCGGATCCTCGAGCTCTATCTCAACGAGATTTTCCTCGGTTCCGGCAATTACGGCGTCGCAGCGGCCTCGCTGAACTATTTCGGCAAGTCGCTCGACGAGCTGACGATCGGCGAGGCCGCCTATCTTGCGGCGCTGCCGAAGGCGCCGAGCAACTACAGCATCCAGCGCGCGCCGGCCGAGGCCAAGGCGCGCCGCGACTACGTCATCGGCCGCATGCTGGAAGACGGCTACATCACCGGCGAGGAGGCTGCCGCCGCTCGGGCCGAGCCGTTGCAGGTTCGCCGCCGGCCCGAGAGCGAGACGGTGACGGCCGATTTCTTCGCCGAGGAAGTCAGGCGTCAGATCTACGCCCAGTACGGCGAATCGACCCTGTACGAAGGCGGGCTTGCCGTCCGCACCACGCTCGATTCGGCCATGCAGCCGGTCGTCGAGCGGGCCCTGCGCGATGGGCTGGTCGCCTACGACCGCAAGCATGGCTGGCGCGGTCCGTTCAGCAAGCTGTCTTCGCTCGACAACTGGAAAGCGGAACTGGCGAAGATCCTGGAAGCTCGCCCGCCCGTCGGCCAGCCGGAATGGACCGTGGCCGTCGTCCTCAAGGTGGAAGGCGATGGCACGACGATCGGTTTGCCCGACGGCAAGGAAGGATCGATCCCGTTCGCGGAAATGGCTTGGGCGCGGCCGACGGCGGAGGAGCAGCGCGTGGGCGCCGCGCCGCGCAAGCCTGCCGACGTCGTGGCGGCGGGCGACGTCATCGTCGTCGAACCCGCTACGAAGGACGCCAAGAAGAACGACTATCCGGCGCAGACATTCGCCCTGCGCCAGATACCTGACGTCGATGGCGGCGCTGTGATCCTCGATCCGCATACTGGCCGCATCCTGGCGATGGCCGGTGGCTGGAGCTTCCAGCGCAGCCAGTACAATCGCGTCACCCAGGCGCTGCGCCAGCCCGGATCGTCGTTCAAACCCTTCGTCTATCTGACGGCGCTGGAAGAGGGCGGGCTGACTCCGGCCAGTCTGGTGCTGGATGCGCCGTTCGTCTACGACCCCGGTCCGAACCAGCCGCTGTGGAAGCCGGAAAACTATTCGCGCGACTTCCTGGGGCCGACGACTCTGCGCCGCGGCATCGAGAAATCGCGCAACCTGATGACCGTGCGCATCGCGCAATACGTCGGCATGGACAAGGTGGCGGCCACGGCCAAGACCTTCGGCGTCGTCGACGACATGATCGAGGTCCTGCCGATGGCGCTGGGCGCCGGCGAAACGACGCTGCTGCGAATGGCGACCGCCTACGGCATGCTGGTGAATGGCGGCAAGCGCATCACGCCGACGTTGATCGATCGCGTGCAGAACCGGCGCGGCGCGACCATCTATCGCCACGACGGCAGGGCATGCGACAGCTGCCTCGTCGAGACGTGGAACGGCCAGGCCGCGCCCATCGTGCCCGACGACCGTGAGCAGATCTACAATCCGCAGTCGGTCTACCAGATGGTCCATATCCTGCAGGGCGTGACGGTGCGCGGCACCGCCGCCTCGCTGGCGGCGCTCAACAAGCCGCTGGCCGGCAAAACCGGCACGTCCAACGACGCCAAGGATCTGTGGTTCATGGGCTTCTCGCCCGATCTGGTGATCGGCGTCTATGTCGGCTTCGACGAGCCCCGCACATTGGGCCGTGGCGAGACGGGCGGCTCGGTGGCGGTGCCGATCTTCCGGGAGATCGCTGAAACCGTTCTCAAGGATCGGCCCAACACGCCGTTCCGCATTCCGCCCGACATTCAGATGGTGCGGATCAATGCGGCTACCGGCGAGCCGGCTGGCCCCGGCGACCGCGCTGTCATTCTCGAGGCCTTCAAGCCGGGTACGGAGCCGACCGGCGATCGCATCGTGCTCGATGGCACGGGCAATTTCAGTGTGCTCGGCGTCGATCCGGCTGCGGCGGCAGGCGGCAACCGTCCGACCCTTTCGGGAACCGGCGAAACGTACTAGAACGTCACCGGACCGAAAAACACCACCGGGAGAGTAGTCGGATGCGGGCGGAAACCGAGGCCGTCGTCGAGCAGATCAGGCAGTCAGTCGGACTGCTGAGGAGGCATCTTTGACTACGATCGCGCGATCGAACGTCTGGCGGAGCTGAACGCCCGCGCCGAAGACCCCAGTCTCTGGAACGACCCCAAGCAGGCGCAATCGCTGATGCGCGAGCGCCAGCAGCTCGACACGGCGCTGGCCAACGTGCGTCTGCTGGAAAACGGCATCACCGAAAATTCCGAGCTGATCGAGCTTGCCGAAGCCGAGGGCGATGCCGGCATGATTTCGGAAGCCGAGAAGGCGCTGCGCGAGCTGCGCGATCTGGCGGCGCGCCTTGAACTGGAGACGCTGCTGTCCGGCGAGGTGGACGGCAACGACTGCTACGTCGAAATCCATGCCGGCGCCGGCGGCACCGAATCGCAGGACTGGGCCGAAATGCTGGCGCGCATGTACGTGCGCTGGGCCGAGCAGCATGGCTACAAGGTCGAATGGCTGGAGGAGAGTCCGGGCGAAGAAGCCGGCATCAAGTCGGTGACGCTCAAGGTCAACGGGCGCAACGCCTATGGCTGGCTGAAGACCGAGAGCGGCGTGCACCGGCTGGTGCGCATTTCGCCGTTCGACAGCCAGGCGCGGCGCCACACCTCCTTCGCCTCGGTCTGGGTCTATCCCGTGATCGACGACACCATCGCCATCGAAATCCTCGACAAGGATCTGCGGGTCGACACCTACCGCGCCTCGGGCGCCGGCGGCCAGCACGTCAACAAGACCGATTCTGCCATCCGCATCACCCATATTCCCACCGGCATCGTCGTGCAGTGCCAGAGCGACCGTTCGCAGCATCGCAACCGTGCGACCGCCATGGATATGCTGCGCGCGCGCATGTACGAGGCCGAGTTGCGCAAGCGCGAGGAGGCGGCCCAGGCGGAGGCCGATTCCAAGACCGACATTGGCTGGGGCCACCAGATCCGGTCCTACGTGCTGCAGCCCTATCAGATGGTCAAGGACCTGCGCACCGGCGTCGAGCGTTCGGACGCGCAGCGGGTGCTCGACGGCGACCTCGACGAATACATGGCGGCGGCGCTGGCGGCGCGCGTCGACGCCAAGCACAAGGCCGCAGAATAGCCGACGGGGAGAAAGCGATGCAGTACGTCCGCCTGGGCAATTCCGGACTGAAGGTCTCGCGCCTGTGCTTCGGCACCATGACCTACGGCGCGAAAACCTGGCGCGAATGGGTGCTGGACGAGCACGAAGGCCGGCCGTTCTACCGCCGTGCCTGGGAGGCCGGCATCAACTTCTTCGACACGGCCAACATGTATTCCGTCGGCGTCAGCGAGGAGATCACCGGCCGCGCCCTGCGCGAACTCGCGCGGCGCGAGGAATACGTCGTCGCCACCAAAGTGTTCAATCCGATGGGCAAGGGGCCGAACGACAAGGGCCTGTCGCGCAAGCACATCATGGATCAGGTCGACGCCTCGCTGCGCCGGCTCGGCACCGAGTACATCGATCTCTACATCATCCATCGCTGGGACCCCGAAACGCCGATCGAGGAGACGATGGAGGCGCTGCACGACTGCGTGAAGGCGGGCAAGGTTCGCTATCTCGGCGCTTCGAGCATGTACGCCTGGCAGTTCGCCAAGGCGCAGCAGGCGGCCGAGCGGCATGGCTGGACCCGCTTCGTGTCGATGCAGAATCACTACAACCTCGTCTACCGCGAGGAAGAGCGCGAAATGATCCCGTTATGCCGCGACCAGGGCGTCGGCATCACGCCGTGGAGCCCGCTGGCGCGCGGCTTCCTCGTCGGCAATCGCGGCAAGTCCGATCGCCAGAGCGGCGGCAACGCCGCCACCGCGCGCGCCCGCACCGACGAGATGGCGCACCGCATGTACTATGCCGACGGCGATTTCACGATCGTCGAGCGTGTGCTGGAACTCGCCAGGAAGCGCGGGGTCGGGCCGGCCTGCATCGCTCTGGCCTGGATGCTGCACAAGCCCGGGATCACCGCGCCGATCATCGCAGCCAGCAAGATGGAGCAGTTCGACGATCTGCTGGCGGCGCCGGACTTCAAGATGACCGCCGAAGAGATCGCCTGGCTGGAAGAGCCCTACACGCCACACCGCGTGCTAGGCCATCGTTAGTCGGCATTCGGCTCTCAGTCGAGGGTCTTCAGCGCCGCCAGCACCTCGTCGACATGGCCGGGGACCTTTACCTTGCGCCAGACGTTGCGCACGACGCCCTTGGCGTCGATGAGGAAGGTGGCGCGGTCGATGCCCATGTACTTGCGGCCGTAGAGGCTCTTCTCGATCCACGTGCCGTACTTCTCGCAGATCTTGCCGTCCTCGTCGGATAGCAGCGGAAAATTCAGATCGTATTTGTCCTTGAACTTGTCGTGGCGCGCGACGCTGTCCTTGGATACTCCCAGGACGACCGCCTTGGCCTTGCCGAAGTTCGGTTTGGCGTCGCGGAAACCGCAAGCTTCCTTGGTGCAGCCCGGCGTGTCGTCTTTCGGATAGAAGTACAGGATGACGTTCTTGCCCTTGTAGTCGGACAGCTTGATTTTGCCGCCGCCATCGGTGGCAGCAGTGAAGTCCGGGGCCTTCTTGCCGATTTCAGCGCTCATCCTGATTTCCCTCGTCGATGCGTCCGAGCCGGCTGGCCGGCTCGTCGATGATCTGTCGATAGATATCGTAGACCCGGGCGGCGGTCGCCGTCATCTTCACACGCAGGGCGGCGAAATCGTCCACGCCGGCGGTCGCCGCCAGCAACTGTTTCAGGCCCTCCGGTGCGGCCGCCTCGTCGAAATCGGCTTCGTCGCCCCCCATGGTCAGCCGCAGCAGGGCCTGCAGGGATTGCCACAGGCGAAAGGCCTCTGCCAGTTCGGCCGCGATTTCCGCGTCGAGCAGACCGGCCTCTGACAGTTGACGGAATATCTGCGGCGCTCGGCGCGCCAGCACCGAAGGCTGCTTCGGCGCGTGCAGCAGCAGCAGGTACTGCGCCAGAAAATCGAGATCGAACAACCCGCCGCGCAGGAACTTCAGGTCCCAGTCGCTCTTGGCGCGATTGTGGCGCTCTATGCGCACCCGCATCGACGCCACGTCGAGAAGCAGCTTTTCCGCATCGCGCGGCCGCACCAGCACGTCGACGACCGCCTTCTCTAGTCGATCGCACAACGCCTTCGGACCCAGGATCGGGCGCGCTCGAACCAGCGCCATATGCTCCCACGTCCAGGCGGTGTCTCGCTGGTAGTCCTCGAAGGCGCCGACGCTGCTGGCCAGCGGGCCGGCATTGCCCGACGGTCGCAGCCGCATATCGACTTCGTAGAGCTGTCCCTCGTTGGTCAGGCTGGTGATGGCATTGATGATCCGTTGCGACAGGCGCGTGTAATACTGCGTCGGCGGAAGCGGCTTCTCGCCATCCGATTCGTCGGTTCCCGCCGGCACGTCGTAGACGAACATCAGGTCGAGATCGGATGTGGCCGTCATCTCGCTGCTGCCGAGCTTGCCCATGGCGACGATGGCGAGGCGGGCACCGCCGAAACCGCCGTGGAGGCGCGAGAACTCGGCCTCCACCCGCGGACACAAGGCGGACAGCACCGCCTGGGCGACGTCCGACATGGCCTGTCCCGCCCGCTCGGCGTCGACCCGGCGAGTCAGCAGCTGCACGCCGATCTGGAAACGGCGATCGGCCGCCCATCGGCGCGAGAAATCCAGGGCGTCCTGATAGTCGAGGGCGCGGGCGAGTGCCGCTTCCGCGTCGGCCAGCAGCTCGTCGAGACTCGGCAACTCGTCGAGAAAGCCCGGGTCCAGTACGCCGTCGAACAGCGCCGGCCGGCTTGCCAGTCGTTCGGCGATCTTGGGCGCCGAGCCCATGATGGTGGCGACCAGCCGCAACAGGCCGGGATTGGAATAGAAGAGGGAGAACAACTGCACGCCGGCGGGCAGGCGCGCCAGGAACTGGTCGAAGCGCATCAACGCGCCGTCCGGATGGGCGGTGGAGCCCAGCTCCTTCAGCAGCGTCGGCACCAGCTCGGTCAACAACTCGCGCGATCGCGCGGTGATGGTGGCGCGATAACGCCCGTGGTGCCATTGCCGCACTACGCCCGCCACGACCTTCGGGTTCTTGAATCCCAGCCCCTCGATGGTGCGCAACGTGTCCGGATCGTCGTCGGCGCCGGTGAACACGAGGTTGCCTGGGCCGGACAGGCTGGGCGCATCCTCGAAGAGATGGGCGTAATGGCGCTCGACCGTGCGCAGATGGCCCAGCAGTTCGCTGGCGAATGCCTCGGTGCCATCGTAGCCGAGAAAGGTGGCGAGATGATCGAGCCCGGCATCCGTTTCGGGCAGCGAATGCGTCTGCTCGTCGGCGATCATCTGGATGCGATGCTCGACCTTTCGCAGGAAGCGGTAGGCGGCCGTCATTTCCTCGCTGACCGGGGCATCGACTAATCCGGCTTCAGCCAGGGCGCGCAAAGCCGCTACGGTCGCCGGATCGCGGACGTCTGGCAGTCGGCCGCCGAAGATCAGCTGCTGCGTCTGGGCGAAGAACTCCACTTCGCGGATGCCGCCGCGACCGAGCTTGATGTTGTGCCCGTGCAGCGCGATTTCGCTGCCGCCGCGATGGGCGTTGATCTGCCGCTTGATCGAATGGATGTCCTGGATGGCGGCGAAATCCAGCGACTTGCGCCAGACATAGGGCCGCAGATATTTCAGGAAGGCATCGCCGGAGGCCTTGTCGCCCGCAACCGGCCGCGCCTTGATCATCGCGGCGCGTTCCCAGTTCTGGCCGACGCTCTCATAATACGTTTCCGCGGCGGTGATCGAGATGGCGAGCGGCGTCGAGCCGGGATCCGGCCGCAGCCGGAGATCGGTCCGGAAGACGTATCCGTCGGCCGTCCGATCGGCCATCAGCCGCACCAGATTGCGCGTCAGGCGGACGAAGAAGGGGCCCGGCACCTCGAGGCCGCAGCTTGCGGCCTTGTCGATGTCGTAGAGGACGATCAGGTCGATGTCGCTGGAATAGTTGAGTTCGCGGGCGCCGAGCTTGCCCATGCCCAGCACAACGTACCCGGCGGCGCATGGATCGCCCTTGAGGTCGATCTGTCCGTTGCGTTCGGCCTGCGACAGCAGGAACCGGATTGCCGATTCCAGCGCCGATTCGGCCAGGGTCGAGAGCGCCCCGGTGATCTGTTCGACCGACCAGGCGTTCGAAATGTCGGCCAGCGCCACCAGCAGGGCGACCCGCTGCCGCGCCCGCCGCAAGCACGCCATAATCGTGTCCTCATTTTCCGCCTCCGCGGCGGCGGCGATCTCGGACAAGGCTTCCGCCAGGGACGCATCGGGCCCCATTTCGATCGTGCGGCAGAACGATTTCGGATCGGTCAGGGCGATCTGGCCGAGGAAAGGACTGTTGCCGAACAGCGATTCGAGGACGCGGCGCCCGGCCGGCTGGCGTGCGGGGTCCTGGTCTGGGGCCAGCCCGGCGCGGCTTGCCCGCTCGGCCCAGTGCTCGAGCCCGATCGTGGCCTGGTCGGGGAGGGCGGGCCGGGGCAAAAGCGGGGCTAGCGATTCGTAGTCCATGGGCGTCAATATCGTTGTCGACGGGCGGCCGGCCTGATATTCGGCTGGCCGTGCGGGAGTGGCAGGCTGCGGCAAGGTCGTTGTCCGGTCAACGGGTTAGGAAGGGCCGGATCAGGTGATTCGGAAGACGAGCAAACTGCTGCTGCGAATCGCGGCCGGCGTGCTGGCCGGCCTCGCGGTCCTGCTGACGCTGGGATTCTGGCGCCTGTCCCAGGGGCCGGTTCCGCTCGACTTCGCGCTTCCCTATCTCGAGGACGGCATGACGTCGGCCGACGGCTCTGTTCGCCTGGCGGCCCGTGAAGTCACGCTGAACTGGGCCGGCTGGGACCGGACGCTGGAAGTGCGGGTCGGGTCGATAGAGGCGATCTCCGCCGGCGGGGAGACGCTCGCCAGCATTCCCCAGGCCGCGGTCCGGCTGTCGATGCTGGCGCTGCTCAGGGGCGACATAGCGCCGACCGCCATCCAGCTCGAAAAGCTGCGGCTGCGCATCGTCATCGACGAGGAAGGTCGTTTCGATATCGGCCGTTACCAGACGGAGCAGGAAGGCGGCGGCCGCGTCCTGTCGTTGCTGGTCGAACAATTGCTCGACCGGCGCAGCCGCATCGAGGCCATCCGCCAGCTCGAGCGCGTCGTGGTGACCGGCGCCGAGATCATCTTCGAGGACCGGCAGAAATCGCTTTACTGGAGGGCTCCCAACGCCGAAGTGGTCCTGGCGCGCGACGAGGAGGGGGTTCTGGGCGAAGCCGCCGTCGAGATCGACGCCGGCGGCCACAAGGCCGTGGTCAATCTGCGTGCTCTCTTCTCCCGCGAGGACCGCAGCTTCACGGTGTCGGCCAATTTCGACGGCGTCAGGCCGGCAGTCTTCGCACCGCTCGATCCAGTGCTGCAATCGCTGGCGCAAGTGGATCTGGCGCTGGCGGGCACGGTCGACGCCCAGTTCAGCGCGCGGGGCGAACTGGAAGCGATGACGGTGAACGTCGCCAGCGGTCCCGGCACGATCGGCGATCTTGGCGTCTTCGATGCCTCGCAGGCCGTCAGGCGCACGGCGCTGCGCGGCGATTTCAACGTCGCGCGCGGCACGCTGCGGGTCGACTCGCTGGCGATCGATTTCGACGGTCCCAAAGTCGATCTCAAGGGCGAAGGCGCGATTTCGGCCGGGCATGTCAGCTTCGCCGCCAACCTCTCGGTCGATCGCCTGGCAGCGACCGATCTGCCCAGATTCTGGCCGGCCGCGATGTCGCCCGGAGGGCGCGATTGGGCCATCGCCAATATCGAGGGCGGCGAGGCGCGGGATTTCCGGTTGGCGTTCGATCTCACCGGCGACATGCGGAACCCGGAGTCGATCCGGGTATCGAACGTCGCCGGCAGCATGAGCTATTCCGGCCTGTCGGTGCACTATCTGCGTCCGATGCCGCCGGTGACGGCCGTTTCCGGGACGATGTCGATGACCGATGCCGCGGTAAAGTTCGAGGTGGCGGCCGGCGCCATGGGCGACGTGGCGGTCGACAATGGCACGATCGTGCTATCCAACCTCGATCAGCGCGACGGCCATGTTGCCGATATCGACGTCACGGCAACCGGACCGCTGCAATCGTTGCTGAGGACGTTGGAGCATCCGAAAGTCGGCCTCCCCCGCGATCTGGCGGTCAAGCCCGACGCCGTCAGCGGGATGGCCTCGGTCCGGACGATCATTCGTCTGCCGTTGATCGATCAGCTCACCGTGCAGCAGATCGAGTATGCCGCTTCGGCGACCACCTCCGGACTCGCAATGAAGCAAGTCGTCGCCGGCGTCGATCTCACCGATGGCGCCATGACGATGCAGCTCAACGGCAAGGAAATGGACGTCCGCGGCAAGGCGAAATTGTCGGGCCAGCCCGCCGACATAACGTGGCGCGAGAACTTCGGCCGGGCCGCGTACCAGCGGCGTTACGATATTCGCACCAGCACCAGCGCAGCCGATCTCGCGAAAGTCGCCGGCATTTCCCTGCCGCAGATTTCCGGTCCGATCGGCGTTCAGGCGGTCATCACCGAAACCTCGCCGGGCAACGGCAGCATTGCCGCATCGCTTGATTTGAAGCAGGCATTGATCGCCGTTCCGGAAATCGGCTGGCGCAAAGAGATCGGAGCGGATGCCGGCGGCCGCGTCGCGCTGGATATGCGCAACGGCAAGCCGGCGGACAGGATCGAAGCGGACCTCCGGACGGCGGACTTGCAGGCGCAGGCCGTGGTCCAGCTTGCGCCGGACGGCGCGCTCGTTCGCACGGATGTCGGCCGTCTAGCCTTCGGCCGTCACGATCTCGCCGGCAGCGTGACCCGGACCGCGTCGGGCTATTCGGTGATCCTGACCGGCAGATCGCTCGATCTGGCGCCGTTCCTTGCCGACGAGCGCAAGTCGGAGGCGGCGGAAGAGGTCGTGCGGCCCCCGGAAGGACCGACGGTCGACGTCAAACTCGACGTGCGTCAGGTGCTGACTCGCCGCGGCAAGCTCGATGGCATGTCCGGCGACGTCAGCATCCGTGGCGATCGGGTATTGAGCGCCGACATCACCGGTCGCGTCGGTCCTTCGCTGCTCGTACGCACGCGGATCGGACCGAGCGAGAAAGGCCGACGCCTGATGATCGAGACAGCCGATGCGGGGGCCGTCCTGAAATCGCTGGGCTGGCTGGAGGGTATGTTCGGCGGCGACATGACCCTCAACGGCGAATTCGACGATACAAGTGCAGGTTCGCCGCTGCGCGGTTTCTTGCGTCTCGGCGAATACAAGCTCGTCAAGACGCCGGTCGTCGGCGACGTCCTGTCCGTCGCTCCCCTGACCGACGCGCTTTCGGCATTCAGCAGTTCCGGCCTCGAGTTCGATCGCCTGCAGGCGCCGTTCCGCTGGCATCGCGGAGTGCTCACGCTGAACAACGCGCGCACGGCCGGTACGTCGCTCGGCCTGACCGCGACTGGGCGCATCAACACGAACAACGACACGGTTCAGGTCGAGGGGACCATCGTTCCCGCCTATGTGGTGAACAGCCTGCTCGGCAACATTCCGCTGATTGGTCCGTTGATCACCGGCGGCAGCGGCGGCGGCCTGTTCGCGCTCAACTACGCGGTCGAAGGACCGGTGGAGAAGCCGGCGGTATCGACTAATCCGCTTTCCGCTCTGGCGCCCGGTTTCCTCCGCAATCTCTTCGGCGCCGGCTCCGGAGAAGATGCCACCCAGGAGGCCCCGCCGCCCGGACCTCGGCGACAGCCGGCCGATCCGGCCAACAGCGGCGTTCCCGGCGGCGTCGCGCCGCCCGTCACCCCGTTGCGCCCTTGAGTTCGATGGGCGGCTGCTACACCGCCCGGATCAGCACGTGCTTCTTGCGGCCGGCCGACACCTTGATGCGGCCTTCGGCGTCGGCGTCGGCCATTGTCACCGCAGCCGTTTCGCTTGCGATCTGAGCGTCGTTCAGGCGCCCGCCACCGCCTTTGATGAGGCGCCGGGCTTCCGCATTGCTGGCCGCCAGGCCGGCCAGCCGCAGCACTTCGTAGGCCGGCAGTCCGGTCTCGAGTGTGGCGCGCGGCACGTCGACCGTCGGCAGATTGTCGGCCAGCGCACCTTCCTCGAACGTCTTGCGCGCGGTCTCCGCCGCCTCGCGCGCCGCCTTCTCGCCATGGCACAGTCTGGTGGCCTCGAAAGCCAGAACCTTCTTGGCGTCGTTGATCTCCGCGCCGGCGAGCTTCTCCAGGCGCGCGATCTCGTCCAGCGGCAGATCGGTGAACAGCTTCATGAAGCGCCCGACGTCGGCGTCTTCGGTGTTGCGCCAGAACTGCCAGTAGTCGTAAGGGCTCAGGCGCTCGGGATTGAGCCAGACGGCGCCGGCGGCGGTCTTGCCCATCTTGGCACCCGAAGCGGTCGTGATCAGCGGGCAGGTGAGGCCGAACAGCTCGCGGTCTTCCATGCGCCGCCCGAGCTCCACGCCCATGACGATGTTGCCCCACTGGTCGGAGCCGCCGAACTGGGCGTTGCAGCCGAACCGCCGCGCCAGTTCGACGAAATCGTAGGACTGCAGGATCATGTAGTTGAACTCGAGGAACGACAGCGGCTGGTCGCGCTCGAGGCGCAGACGGACGGAGTCCATCGTCAGCATGCGGTTGACCGAGAAATGGCGCCCGACGTCGCGCAGCAGCGGAATATAGAGAAGCTGGTCGAGCCAATCCGCATTGTTGGCCATGACGGCGGCCTTGCGGCCGCCGACGGCGTCGAAATCGATGAAGTTGGCGAAGCTGCGCCTGATCGCCGCCATGTTGGCGTCGATCTGTTCGGCCGTCAGCAGTTTGCGGGTTTCGTCGCGCCCGGAAGGATCGCCGACCTTCGTGGTGCCGCCGCCCATCAACGCGATCGGCTGATTGCCGGTCTTCTGCAGCCAGCGCAGAATCATGATCGAGACCAGATGGCCGATATGCAGCGAATCGGCGGTGCAGTCGTAGCCGACATACGCCACCAGCCGGCCGGCCGCCGCCTGCTCGTCCAGCGCCTCGGGCGCCGTGCATTGGTGAACGAAACCGCGCTCGTGCAGAACGCGCATGAAGTCTGACTTGAACTGCGCCATGATCGCCTCGGGTATTCAGCTCGAGCCGTCGGCCCGGGCTGCGGGTGGGCGATTTAACATGCGGCCCGCGAGACGGCAAACCTTCGCGGCCCTGGAGCAGTAGCCTTGCTGACGGCGATCGGGATGATGAGCGGCACGTCGATGGACGGCATCGACGCTGCCTTGCTGCGAACGGACGGCCGGCGCATCGAGACGCTTGGTCCGTCCCGAACCTGGGCCTATCCCGACGATTTCCGAGGCAGACTGCAGGCCGTACTCGGTCGGGAACGGCGGGATCCGGAAGTCGAGGCCGTCGAGCGCGACCTGACCGGCCTGCACGGCGATCTGGTCGAACAATTTCTCCACGATCATGGCCTAAGCTCGGGCGAAATCGACATAATCGGCTTTCATGGCCAGACCACGCTGCACCGCCCCGCCGAGCGGCTGACGATCCAGCTTGGCGATGGTTCGGCCCTGGCGGAACGGCTGCGAACCGCCGTGGCCTGGGATTTCCGGTCGGCGGATGTCCGGGCCGGCGGGCAGGGCGCTCCTTTCGTTCCGCTTTACCATTCGGCGCTGGTTCGGGACCTCGAGGGGCCGGTTGCCGTGCTCAATATCGGGGGCGTCGCCAATGTGACCTGGATTGGCGGCAAGGACGAAATTCTCGCCTTCGATACCGGTCCGGGCAACGGGCCCATGGACGATTGGATGGCCAGGTATTTCGGCAAGCGCTTCGATGCTGGCGGGAAGGTCGCTCGCGAGGGAAAGCCGCATGAGATGCGTATTGCAGCAGTCCTCGATAGAACTTTTTTTGCGATTTCTCCGCCAAAATCGTTGGATCGGAACGACTTCACGGCTGATCTTGCGGCCGGACTTTCAGATCGCGACGGAATGGCTACCCTGGCCGAGATAACAGTGGCCAGCATTGCCGCCGCCCGTGTCCATTTCCCCAGACCGGCATCCACCTGGGTGGTTTGCGGCGGCGGTCGGCACAACGACCATCTGATGGCGAGACTAACTGCCCGTCTGTCGCCCTCACGGGTCGTCAATGCTGACGAGTTGGGCTGGAACGGCGATGCCGTCGAAGCGCAGGCGTTCGGTTTTCTGGCGGTGCGGGTACTGAACGGCCTGCCGCTGAGCCTGCCGACGACGACCGGGGTACCCTATCCAATGCCCGGCGGGCGCATTTCCCGCCCTTAGAGCCGGATCTAGCGGGACGAAGCGACCTTGCGCTTTTCCAGGGTAGCCTTGCTGAGATACCGGTCGACCTCGGTTCCCAGCTTGTCCAGGCAGTTGTGGAAGAAGTGGTTGGCGCCCTTGACCAGCTTGAAGTCGATGGTGATGTCGCGCTGATGCGAGAGCTTGGTCACCAGCTTGCTGACTTCCGCGTGCGGCACGACCTCGTCCTTGTCGCCATGGACGATCAGGCCGGACGACGGGCAGGGTGCCAGGAAGCCGAAATCATACATGTTGGCCGGCGGCGCGATCGACACGAAGCCGTCGATTTCCGGGCGGCGCATCAGCAACTGCATGCCGATCCAGGCGCCGAACGAGAACCCGGCGACCCAGCAGGCGCCGGCATCGGGATTGGCGCCCTGCAGCCAGTCGAGCGCTGCGGCTGCGTCGCTCAGCTCGCCCTGGCCGTGGTCGAACACGCCCTGGGAACGGCCGACACCCCTGAAATTGAAGCGCAGTACCGAGAAACCGCGGCTGGCGAACACATGGAACAGGGTGAAGACCACCTTGTTGTGCATGCTGCCGCCACCCTGCGGGTGCGGGTGCAGCATCAACGCGATCGGGGCGTTGGGAACCTTGCTGTGGTGGTAGCGCCCCTCGAGGCGCCCATCCGGTCCGTTGAAAATGATGTCAGGCATCGCTGACTTTGCCCCGCTGCCACGTCGTCAGGTCTGGCGACGGCTGGCGATTTTAACCGAGAAACTGGGTCGGATTATCGATCTCTGAACAGCCTCAATATTTTACCCAAATCTTGACCTGTGTACTCGGGTAAAATATATAACCGATGAGAACGCGGCCACTGAGATGCTGCGTCAGCACATGCGACCGAGACGGCAATATCGGCGGTAGTTCCATGATTTTCAAGAACATTGTCGACGAAATCGACGGGATTATCGCCCGCGACCCGGCAGCCCGCTCGCGCTGGGAAGTGGTGTTCAGCTACCCGTCTTTCCATGCGCTGCGTTTCCACCGCATCGCCAACTGGCTGTGGCAGCGGAATTACCGCTGGCTGGGACGGTTCCTGTCGCAATGGGGTCGTTTCCTGACCGGCATCGAGATTCACCCCGGTGCCACGGTCGGCCAGCGTTTCTTCGCCGATCACGGTATGGGGGTAGTAATCGGTGAGACCGCTGAAATCGGCGACAACGTCACGCTGTACCACGACGTGACGCTGGGTGGGACGGCGCCGGCCGTCAATTCGCGGGCCCAGTCGGGGGTCAAGCGGCACCCGACCCTGGAGGACGACGTGATCGTCGGTTCAGGCGCCCAGATACTGGGGCCGATCACGGTGGGGCGCGGCGCCCGCGTCGGCGCCAATGCGGTCGTGGTTCAGGACGTGCCGGCGGGCGCTACGGTGGTGGGCATTCCGGCCCGGGTGGTCGGCGAGGAGATTGCCGCCAATCCGAGTTTCGTGGCTTACGGCACGCCCTGCCAGGACATGCCCGATCCGATGCAGTGCCAGATCGATCTTCTGCTGAAGGCGGTGGGCTCGTTGCAGCAGCAGGTGGCGGTGCTCGAAGGCAGGTTGGCGAAGCAGGACGAGAAGCCCGCCGTGGCGGCGGTGGCCGTCCATCCAAAGGTAGTGAACGACCGCGGCTGACACTGCGGAAATTCGACGACGTCGAAGACAAGGAGCGACACGTGAAACTCAGCACCAAAGGCCGTTACGCCGTCATGGCGATGGTCGATCTGGCGCGACACAGCGGCGGCAAGCCGGTGGCGCTGGGCGAGATCGCGGCGCGTCAGGAGATTTCCCTGTCCTATCTCGAACAGCTTTTCGGCCGGCTGCGCCGCGGCGGGCTGGTCAAGAGCGTCCGGGGGCCGGGCGGTGGCTACCTGCTGGCGCGCGAAATGGCCGATACCAGGATCTCCGACATCATTCTGGCGGTCGACGAGCCGATCAAGGCGACGCGCTGCAAGAACGATTCGCCGCTGGGCTGCCATTCCAACCGCTCGCGCTGCCTGACGCACGATCTGTGGGCCGAGCTCGGCAACCAGATCCACCTGTTCCTCAGCGCCGTCAGCCTGGCTGATGTCTGCGAGAAGCGGGTGCTCGGCGCGGCCCGTCTGATGCAGACGACGGAACCCGGCACGACGGCATCTGTCGTGGAGCAGGCCGACGACATGGTGGCCGCGGAATAGCGACGATGAAATCCGCTCCGATCTATCTCGATCACAACGCGACCGCGCCGATGCTGGCGGCGGCCCGCGACGCCGTGATCGACGCGATGGCGCGGACTGGCAATCCGTCTTCCGTCCATGCGACGGGCAGGGCGGCAAGGCATCTGGTCGAATCGGCGCGCGAGCAGGTGGCGCGCAGCGTCGGCGCTGCGGCGCCGGAAATCGTGTTTACGGGCAGCGGCACCGAGGCCAACAATTTCGCCCTGCGTGGCGTTGACGGTCCGGTGCTGATATCGGCCGTCGAGCATGATTCGGTCGCGGCGGCGCGGCCTGACGCGATCGCGATCCCGGTCGACGGGGACGGTATTGTCGATCTACGGGCTCTCGAGGCGCTGGTCGCGCAGCACCGCCCGGCTCTCGTGTCGGTGATGCTGGCGAATAACGAGACCGGCGCCATTCAGCCGATCGACGAGGTGGCGCGGATTGCGCGCCGCGCCCGTGCGTTGATACATTGCGACGCGGTTCAGGCCTTCGGCAAGATCGCCGTCGACGTTGCCGCGCTCGATGTCGATCTTCTGAGTGTCAGCGCCCACAAGATCGGTGGCCCGCAGGGCGTTGGTGCTCTGATCGCCCGTGGCAATGTCGCGCTCGAGCCCTTGCTGCGTGGCGGCGGGCAGGAAAAGCGCCGTCGGGCAGGCACCGAGAATGTCGCCGGCATTGCCGGTTTCGGCGTTGCAGCGGCGGCGGTGAACGACCATCTGAAGATGGCCGAAGCCACGCGCGCCCTGCGTGACGGTCTCGAAGCGAGGATCGTGGCCGCGATGCCGGGTGCGCGCATCTTCGCTGCTGGTACGAGGCGACTGCCCAATACCACATGCGTCGGCATGCCGGGGATCGGCGCGGAAACGCAGCTCATGGCGTTCGATCTTGCCGGTATTGCCGTCAGCGCTGGCGCCGCCTGCTCGTCGGGCAAGGTGACTGCCTCGCGCGTGCTGCGCGCCATGGGCGCCAGCGAGGAAGAGGCCCGCTGCGCCATCCGGGTCAGCTTCGGACGCGGGAATTCGGTATCGGACGTGGAGCGGTTCGTGGCCGCCTGGATGGCGCTTGCGATGCGTCGCGGCAGCAATGGCGGCGCCACCATCCGGGCCGCCTGAAGAGAGGATTGAGAGGAAGACGTGGTCAGTACAGTGCTTCGCAACAGTCAGCCGATCTACCTGGACTACCAGGCAACGACGCCGCTCGACCCGCGCGTGCTCGAGGCGATGATGCCGTACTTCACCAGCAAGTTCGGCAATCCGCATTCGCGCAGCCATTCCTACGGATGGGAATCGGAAGAGGGCGTGGAGAAGGCGCGCGCGCAGGTCGCCTCGCTGATCGGCGCCGATGAGAAGGAAATCATCTTCACCTCCGGCGCGACCGAATCGAACAACCTGGCGATCAAGGGCGTTGCCGAGTTCTACCAGGGCAAGCGCGACCACATCGTCACGGCGGTGACCGAGCACAAATGCGTGCTCGATACCTGCCGGCATCTCGAGCAGAAGGGCTTCAAGGTCACCTATCTGCCGGTGCAGCAGAACGGGTTGATCGACCTCGAACAGCTGCGCGCGGCGGTGACGGACAAGACGTCCATCGTCTCGATCATGGCGGCGAACAACGAAATCGGCGTCGTGCAGCCGCTCAAGGAGATCGGCGCGATCTGCCGCGAGAAGGGCGCGTTCTTCCATACCGACGCCGCCCAGGCCGTCGGCAAGATCGAGATCGACGTCAATGCGATGAACATCGATCTGCTCAGCATCTCCGGCCACAAGATCTACGGGCCGAAGGGCATCGGCGCTCTCTTCGTCCGCCGCCGCCCGCGCGTGCGCCTGGTGGCGCAAATCAACGGTGGCGGGCAGGAGCGCGGCATGCGGTCGGGAACTCTGGCGCCGGCGCTGTGCGTCGGGCTGGGCGAGGCCTGCGCCATCGCCGAGAAGGAAATGGCCAGCGAAGCGGTGCGCCTGCGCGGCCTGCGCGACCGGTTCCTGACGGCAATCCGCGAAAGACTGCCGGAGGTCTATCTCAACGGCGATCTGGAGAACCGCATTCCGGGCAACCTCAACATCAGCTTCGCCTATGTCGAGGGCGAGTCGCTGATGATGGGCATCAAGCGGCTGGCGGTATCGTCCGGCTCGGCCTGCACCTCGGCATCGCTCGAGCCGTCCTACGTGCTGCGCGCGCTGGGCGTCGAGGAGGAAATGGCGCATACGTCGCTGCGCATCGGTTTCGGCCGCTTCACCACCGAGGAAGAGGTCGACACAGCCGTCGAGGAGATCGTGCGGCACGTGACGAAGTTGCGGGACATGAGCCCGCTGTGGGAAATGGCGCAGTCCGGGGTCGACCTGAAGTCGATCAACTGGGCCGCGCACTGAGGACGTTAGGAGGCACGCTATGGCGTACAACGACAAGATCATCGAGCACTACGAGAACCCGAGAAACGTCGGCACGCTCGACAAGGACGCTTCCGACGTCGGCACCGGCCTGGTCGGCGCGCCGGCCTGCGGCGACGTCATGAAGCTTCAGATCAAGGTCGGCACCAACGGTCTGATCGAGGATGCGAAGTTCAAGACTTTCGGCTGCGGTTCGGCTATCGCCTCCAGCTCGCTGGTGACCGAATGGGTCAAGGGCAAGACGATCGACGAGGCGGAGAAGATCCGCAATACCGACATCGCCAAGCACCTGGCGCTGCCGCCGGTCAAGATTCACTGTTCGGTGCTGGCCGAGGACGCGATCAAGGCGGCGATCGCCGACTATCGCACCAAGAGCGGCAAGACCGAAGACGAGGTCGCAACCCCGGTCGCGACGGAAGCGGCGGCGGGCTAGCGAAGGCGAAAGAGTTGAGCAGGATCGATTGGCAATGAACGTTACGACGAATCCGGCGCCGCGGCGTCCGAGGCCGCAGCTGATGACCGTTACCGAAGCGGCGGCCGAGCGCGTGCGCGATCTGATCGCCAAGCGCGGCAAGCCGACTTTGGGCGTGCGCATCGGCGTGCGCACGAAAGGATGTTCGGGTCTGTCCTATACGCTGGAGTACGCGGACGAGAAGTCGCCCGCCGACGATGTCGTCGAGGCGCACGGCGTGACGCTGCTCGTCGATCCCAAGGCATCGCTGTTCCTGATCGGCACCGAGATGGACTATGCGGTCGAAAAGCTGAAATCCGGCTTCGTATTCCGCAATCCGAACGAAAAGGGCCGCTGCGGCTGCGGCGAGTCGTTCCACGTCTGATCTAGTCCTCGGATCGACGGGCGTTCCGGCCTTCGGGAATCGGCAAGGCTCTCCATACCAGTTGGCGCAAGGAGCCATGAACGAAATCACCCAATCCCCCGCAGGCGCCGCGCTTCATGCAGCGGAACTCGCGCCGTGCTGGTCCTGCAAGGGGCCGGTCGATAGACGCGCTCTGTTCTGCCACACCTGCAGCGCTATTCAGCCGCCGCAGGGCATCGACCATTTCAGCCGTTTGGGCCTGCCGCAGCGTTACGATCTCTCGCCGAAAGACGTCGAGCGCAACTATTTCGGCTTCCAGCGCGTGGTGCATCCCGATCGCTTCGCCGCCAAATCCGCTCGGGAGAAAACGCTGGCGCAGGCGCAGGCGGCGGCTCTCAACGACGCCTACGAAACCCTGCGCGATCCGCTGGCGAGAGCCATGCATCTGCTCGACCTGCGCGGCGCGCCTCTGCCGAAGGACGACCACACGATCCGAGATCCGGAGCTGCTGATGGCGGCGATGGAAGATCGCGAGGCGTTGGCCGCGGCTGCGACGCCGACCGAGGTCGACGCCGTGCAGGAACGCGCGCGAACGGAATACGATCGCCTGGAGGGTGGTCTCGGCGCTTCATTCGAGGCGGCCGAGCATGTCTCGGTTCAGAAGTCCCTTCTCAAGATGCGCTATCTGGAAAAGCTGATCGAGGAAGCCCGCCTGCGTCGCAGCCGGCTGGAGCGGTCCTGATGCTGCTCGACATTCATGAGCCCGGCGAGACGCCACTGCCGCATGCCGACGAGCGCGGGATGGCGATCGGCATCGATCTGGGCACGACCAACTCCGTCGTCGCCATTGCTCGCGACGGCGAGGCGGAAGCGCTGCGGGATGAGGCCGGCAAATCGCTGATTCCGTCGATCGTCGCCTATCGTCCCGGTAGCGCGCCGCTCGTTGGCGACGAGGCGCTGGCCGGGGCGGCGATCGAGAGTGGCGACGTCGTATCCTCGGTCAAGCGCCTCATGGGGCGGGGCCGGGCCGACTTGCATGGCGTGGCGGGCGTTCTGCCGTTCTCCGTCGTCGAAGGCAGCGGCGAGCAGGACATGGTCCGCCTCAACGTCGCCGGTCGGCAGCTGTCGCCGGTCGAGGTTTCTGCCGACATCCTGCGCGCCTGCAAGCGCCGCGCCGAAGTGGCGCTGGATAGGGAAGTCCGTCGTGCGGTGGTCACGGTGCCGGCCTATTTCGACGATGCCGCCCGTACGGCGACTCGCGATGCTGCACGCGCCGCCGGGTTGGAAGTGCTGCGCCTTGTCAACGAACCGACAGCGGCGGCTCTGGCCTACGGGCTGGATCGCGCCGCCGAAGGTCTCTATGCCGTCTACGATCTTGGCGGCGGCACCTTCGATTTCTCGCTGCTGCGCCTGGAGAAGGGCGTGTTTCAGGTGCTGGCGACGGGCGGCGACGCCCAGCTCGGCGGCGACGATTTCGATCGACTGCTGGCTGAAGCCGTCCTGCAGGAACGCCGTGCCAATGGCCTGACCGAGGCATTGTCGCAAGAAGAGACGCGGGCATTGCTGGCATCGGCCAGAGCGGCAAAGGAAGCGCTGACC